>NZ_OZ038525.1:3665636-4008455 GCF_964036645.1 Tenacibaculum sp. 190524A02b
CAGTTTATGATAAAGTAAAACAAGCGGTAGCTGATGCTTATAAACAATTAAGAATTGGAAACCCATTAGATGAAAACAATCATGTTGGGCCTTTAATTGATAAAGATGCCGTAGAAATGTATAAAACTGCTTTAAGTAAAGTAGTTGAAGAAGGAGGGAATATTGTAGTAGAAGGTGGTGTTCTTGAAGGTGAAGGATACGAAAGTGGATGTTATGTAAAACCTGCAATTGCTGAAGCTTCTAATGAATTTGAAATCGTTCAACATGAGACATTTGCTCCTGTATTATATTTATTAAAATATTCTGGAGATGTTGAAAATGCATTAGAGCTACAGAATGGCGTAGCACAAGGTTTATCTTCTGCTATTATGACCAATAATTTACGTGAAGCTGAACGTTTCTTGTCACATGCAGGTTCTGATTGTGGTATTGCTAATGTTAATATTGGTACTTCTGGTGCAGAAATAGGTGGTGCTTTTGGTGGTGAAAAAGAAACTGGTGGTGGACGTGAGTCTGGTTCTGATGCATGGAAAGTATATATGCGTAGACAAACAAATACAATAAATTATACTACTGATTTACCTTTAGCACAAGGTATCAAGTTTGATTTATAAAATTGAAAAGTTACACAAATAGCAAAACCCCAGAATTTTCTGGGGTTTTGTTGTTGGTAAAGTAAATATTACTCTATAACTACTTTGTTGATAAATTTATTTGATTCTGAATCTTCAATGTTCAGTAAGTAAACTCCTGTTTTAAGTCTTTTAATTGGAATAGTGTAATTTCTATTAATCTTTCCAGATTGAATTACTTTACCATTTAAGTTTACTAATTGATATTTTAAATTGACTGTTATGTTGGTTTTAATTTTGATGAAACTATTGTTTTTAACTGGGTTTGGTGAAATATTTAAGTAGGTTTTAACATTGTTTAAGGTTTTGTTACTCGTTTTTGATTTGCTTAAGTTGGTAGGAAGGATAACCGTGTAATCTTCAACTTCACCATATGTAAACAACTCACAACTTGTAGGTATTTTATTGTATTTCATAGATACTCGCATTCTTGTGTTCCCAGATGTGTAAGTTTTTGGTAAGAAGAAGTTTTTAGAAATTAAAACCTCTTTATTTGGAGCTTCTGAAAAAACCAGTTCACCTTCATCTAAAAAGTCACCATCTTTATTATAGTCAATCCATACAGAAAACCCTTCGTTATATGAGTTTCCTTTTGGCCATTTAGGGGTTATTGAAATGGTGTTTTCGTTGTTTAATTCAGTTGATATTTCTGTGTAATCTTCATATCCACTAGCAGATCCTTCACTACTATTATCAATAGTATTTAGTTGAATTCTTTGTATGTATTCATAATCTGTTCTTGATGATTTAGAGCTACAGTATTCTATTGGGTCAGGATCTGAATCTTGTTCAAGTTTGTAGGTGATTACTAGTTTTGGGGCTTTACTGGTTGAGTTGTCATATGAATAAGCTACTCTTTTTGAATTTGGGTTAGTTGTACTTACTCCTGTCCCTTTTATAATAAAACTTAAACTATTGCCTGAAGACCAATTTTCTTTGTTAACTAAACTTTGAATTAAACTTTTTAACTCAGGGGTTTTTTGGTTATCAGTTTTTTGATTTCTAGTCCATTGAGATGGGGTCCATTTTATTTTCTCAGAGAAAGTAAGTCTCTGTGATACATTATTGGATGTAGAGAATGCAGGAGAATTAGATAAGTTGTGAAGAGAAATTTCTAATTCAGTAGTATCGCTGTTATTTTCATCTGCAGTAAATTGTATATAAGCATTTTTAATAGTGGCATTTTTTGGAAGTTCAATATTGTTAAACCTTAAGCCAACTACTTGTATTGTTGAGTGATCATAAACTAATTCTAAATCACTACTATTGTAATTAATGATTCCATTTTCATTTTCTTCAACATCATCATTATCATTGTTAATTCCAATCTCAATTGTAGTTTCATCAGGGATTGGTATTGTTATAAATTCATCTTTGATAATAGTAAAATGGTCAATTATATTTCCATCTCCGTCTAATTGTTTGTAATCTAATCTTTTTCCGTCTATGTCTAAAATTCCAGAGCCAATAGCTCCACTTGTTACTTTATGAACAGGTTTAGCACCATCGTCTCCTAGTCCCTTTCCTGCATTTCCTGTGGTAATATATACTGTACCATCTCTTGAAGTAGTTTTATCATAAACACCACCATTGTTCTCTTGTCCTAATCCATTATCAATAGCCATTGTTGAAGGATTCCATGTGTTTGATAAGTCAAAATGACCTTTTATTAGTCCTGTTCGTTCATATCTGTGACTATGTCCGTACAGTACAACATCTGCACCGTATTTTTCAATAATAGGAACGAAGTTTTTACGAAGGTTAATTAAATCCTTTTCTTTGTCAGAATCATGTCCTCCGCTATATACAGGATGATGAAAGTATACAATAATCCAATCTTGTGTGTTGTTTTTTAAATCATTCTCTAACCATTTAATCATTTCGCCATTTGTATCATCTAGATCTTCTTCTGAAGTTTCAATAGTGACAAAATGAGCATTAGCATAATTAAAAGAATAATACCCTTCAGAATTAGAAGGGACACCTCCAAGTTCTCCTTGCGTAGGAAAAGTAAAAATACCGTAAAAAACATCTTCATAACCGTATAATAAATCATGATTACCAGTACTAGACCACAGATGGGTATTGATTAAGATGTTTTCGTACATGTTTTCGAATAAAGCCGCTTGGTATTCTTCTTGAGTTCCATAGCTGTATGCATTATCTCCTAATAATAGCATCAAATCTGGGGAATTTCCGTTAGAAAAATTTAGAAATCCATCTCTTACTTTTCGTTGTCTGAAATCTTGAGTGCCAGGATCTCCTAGTATCCAGGTTCTAAAGGCTTTTTCTTCTCCAAAATTGGGAGCTGTATTAAAAAATTGGTTTTCTTGGTTTACTCTTGCTTGGTATAAAGATGATTGTGATCCGACTTGATAGTAATATTTAGTGTTTGCTTGAAGACCAGATATTTTTACTTCATGATTTTTGGTAATAGTATTGTCTTTAAATTCTAAAGATATGTTGTTGGTTGATAGGCCAATATTTACTTGTGAGTTTTCTGCTTTATCAGTCCGCCATTTAAGAATAATACTGTTTGGACCACCTTGCTGAATATAAGGACCTCGATTAATTTGGGCATATAACTTGCAGGTTAGTACTAGAAGGGTGAAAATTAACGTTTTCTTCATTTTAGTTATTTGTTATTGTTTTTAAAAATTTGTATGAAAGTATACTTATTGAAGAAAGTGTAAAAAAGAATGTTAATTTTTAACAATAATGTTAATTTAGTATTTGTTTTTAACAAAATAGTATTTGAAGAGCTAGATGTATCCAAAAATAAAAGCTATTTAGAGAAATCTAAATAGCTTTTGATATTTCTTAAAAAAAACCGTTTATTGCATAAAAATGTCTTTTTTTCTTTTAATATTCTTGATCTTAAAATATTTAGTTTTTTTATCTACTTTATAACTTACAGCAGCTTCTCCTTTTTTTAGTTCAAAAGGGAGTTTCTCTTTTTGTTGAGGTGGTTTATTACCATATTCTTTTTTAGGATCGCTATGTAAATTTAAATCATATTTACTATCTCGAATATCTGTATTAAATCGCCCTATTAAATATTTTTCTCCATTTTTTTCTTCAACAGTTGCTTGAGTTATTTTATCAGCAAAGTATAATTTTTCAAAAACAACATTTTTTTCAGAAAAGAAAATAATGTCTAAGTTGGTACTGTTGTTACCTGGCATTCCACCAATAATATTAGTAACACTTGCTTCTTTAATAGTAAAAGGAGGTTCTTGGTCAGGTTTCATACTACCACATTGTGTTAATCCAATAGTTAAAATTAAGATTCCAAAGAGTTTCATTATTTTCATTTTATATTATTTACTTTAGAAAGTTCAAGTAGTATGCCAAGTTACTAATTTATTACAGATTATAAAATGTTGAATTATAGTTATTGGGAGTTAAAACAATGGTTTGTAAATATTGATTTTACCATTATTGGAAGTGGTATTGTTGGTTTAAATTGTGCATTGAAGTTAAAAAAGAAATACCCTAAATCAAAAATAATAATTATTGAAAAAGGTGTTTTACCACAAGGAGCGAGTAGTAAAAATGCTGGATTTGCTTGTTTTGGGAGTTTGTCAGAGCTTATTGATGATTTAAAGAGTCATACAGATAAGGAAGTACTAGAATTGGTTAAAAAGAGGTGGGAAGGGCTCGAGTTGTTACGAAAAAATTTAGGAGATAAAAATATAGATTTTCAACAAAATAATGGATATGAACTCTTTCTAGATAAAAATATATATGAAGAATGTATGGAAGAAAAAGAAAAAATAAATAATTTATTAAAACCGTTATTTCAAAAAACTGTTTTTAGCGAATCAAACAACATATTTGGCTTCAAAAATGTATATCAAAAATACATCACTAATAATTTTGAAGGACAAATTGACACTGGTAAAATGATAGTTTCTTTATTAAAGAGAGTTCAAGATAAAGGAATACAAATTTTAAATGGAATTGAAGTGGAAGGTTTTGAGGATACCATTAGTAATGAGGTTTTGGTGAAAACAAAAAGTGTAACATTTAATACCAAAAAAGTATTTGTAGCAACAAATGGATTTGCAAAAACATTATTAAACGAATCTGTATCTCCTGCAAGAGCACAGGTTTTAATAACAAAACCTATACAAAACTTAAAAATTAAAGGAACATTTCACTTGGAAAAAGGGTATTATTATTTTAGAAATATTGATAATAGAATCTTATTTGGAGGAGGAAGAAATCTTGATTTTAAAGCAGAAGAAACAATGAGTTTTGAACAAACATCTTTAATTCAAAATAAATTAGAAGAAATTTTGAAGGAAGTTATTTTACCTAATACTGATTTTGAGATTGATTTAAGATGGAGTGGTATTATGGGAGTTGGAAACCAGAAAAAAGCAATTGTTAAACAAATTTCAGATAATGTTTTTTGTGGGGTTCGCTTAGGAGGAATGGGTGTAGCTATTGGTAGTTTAGTTGGCGAAGAATTAGCAGATTTATTATGAGTTTAAAAGAAGAATTATATGAAGCATGTGTTGTTTTTGTAAATAAGCAAGCTGAAACAATTGAAAATATAATCAATTCACATAAAAGATCTTTGCAATCTGAAACCAAAAGTTCAGCTGGAGATAAACATGAAACGGGTAGGGCAATGCTACAGTTAGAAATGGAAAAGGCAGGTAAGCAATTAGTTTCCATTCAAACTATGAAAGAAATTTTAGCAAAAATAAATCCAAAAGAAGATAATAAGTTAGCATGTTTAGGAAGTGTAGTCGTGACCAATAAAATGACATATTTTCTTAGTATTTCTGCAGGTAAAATAAATATTGAAGGAGAAAATTATTTTGCTGTGTCTGTTTCATCTCCCATAGGACGATGTTTGTTAGGAAAATCTACTGATACAGAATTTGTTTTTAATAATGTTAAATATATCATAAAAGAAGTTTTTTAAAGTAAACTAGGTAGGGATATATTACTTTTAATTGTTTAATCAAACGAATAGGATGAGGATTAAATAATGAAACAATTAAAGATAGTATATATATTAATTAGTTGTTTTTTAATGGGTGTTAGCTTAGGTTGCAAAGAAAATGAAATTGATGTTAGGTTTGTAAATGAAAGTTTTATTACTAGTGAAGATGTAGATTTTTTCATAAATGCAAATCAAACGGTAAATATAATTATTGAAGGAGAATATGGCTATACTGGTTTTAAAAACACTATTAAAAATAGAGGATTTGTATATGCGAAGACTTTAAATCCAGCATTAGATAATGGAGGTATTAAAGTTTTAGCTAATGGTTTTCAGAAAGTGAAAGGTGTTCTTAAAGAATTGCCTAAAGGTGTTAAATATTATGTAAGAGGCTTTCTGGAGAGAGTAGACGGAAGTGTTTATTATGGAAATCAAGTTGAGGTAAATACAAATGTAAATGCAAGTTCTGATAGGAAGATAATTATAAAAATAAATGAGCCAGATTCAGAATGTATAACACCTAATAGTATAATTATAAAAGCTGAGATTGTTAGTATGTTAAAGGAATCACCTGTTGATTTTGGTTTTGAATACTGCGGAAATAGAGAGTTTTATGGCTCAAAAGCAGTGTTAAGCCATAATGAAAATGGAACAGCAAGGATAGCTAGATATATAGGCACAGTTGAAAAACTTAAACCTAGTTCAAAATATTACTTAAGGCCTTATGTAAAGTATGCAGATGGAGAAGTGGTTAGAGATAGTGTAATTGTTGAGGCAACAACAAAACAAAATAGATTATAGAATAAATTTTTTACCCTGAATATTAAATTGTTTGAAATGTTAGACGGTTTCTTTATTGATTAATAAAGAGACTGTCTTTTTTTCTTGAATAGCATTGTTGTGATAGCAGAAAAGAGATTGTTTGTCTAGGTTAAGTTCTATTAACCAATGAAACCCTTTAAAGTAACACTTTTCTACCACAGCTTTAATAGTAGAATTTTCTACAATTTTTATCTGATGTGGAAAAAGTAAATAATTTTCATTATCAATCTCAATAACATTAACATCGTCAAACAAAGAAGCAATATATTTTTTTTGAGGATTGTTGTAAAGGTTTTTAGGAGAGTCTATAGCAATGGTTTTATGGTTTTGTATAACCATCATTTTATCAGCAAAAGATAAAGCATCATTGCCATCATGAGTGGCTACTATACAGGCTATATTTTTCTCTTTTAAATAAGAAAACAATTTTCTACGTAAAGAGTTTTTCTTAAAGTTATCTATTTGACTAAAGGGCTCATCTAATAAAAGTAACTCAGGTTCTTTAGCTAAAGCTCTAGCAATAGCTACACGTTGTTGTTGTCCTCCACTTAAATTTTTAACTTTCTCATTAGCAAATTCTTTCATTTCAATAACATCAAGAAGTTCAAGAGTTCTTTGTTTAGATTTTTCAGGGTAGAAACGGGATAAAAACTTAGCAATATTTTCGCTAACTGAAATATAGGGCATTAAGTCAAAATCTTGTGCTACATATTTAAAAAAATCCATGCCAGGAACTAAATGATGTGCTGGTCCTAAAATTTGATGATTTCCCCAAAATAAAGAGCCTTTATTAACATCCAATAAACCATAAATAATTTTTAACAAAGTAGATTTTCCACAGCCACTTTCTCCCATAATACATAAGTGTTCACCTTTCTTTAGAGTAAAATTAATATCACTTAAAGTTTTCTTCTGATTTGGGTATTGAAAAGAGATGTTATTAACATGTAGCATAAGACAAAAATAGGCAAAGTAATAGGATAAAAAATAAAAGTTTAGTAGAAGTAATGTTGAGTTTTTATTTAAATTTTTTGAAAAACATGCAATAGATTTCAAGAACTTCGTCTTTATTAATGAAAAGCGATTTTAAAAGCTTGTAAATGAATCAAAAATCAGAAAACAATAAAAAGCTAAAAGCATTTTTTGATAAAGAGTATTCGGTACTGAAATCTTATGTTGGATCTAGAATCAAAGATAGTATCCATCAAGATGCTGAAGATATTATTCAAGAAGTTGCACTTAAGTTGTTTTCAGGAGCTAATAGCTATTCACCTATCAATAATGTGGCTGGATTTGTATATAGGTCAATAAAAAATAAGATTATTGATGTTAGAAGAAAGAAAACTTACAAGAATCAAGCTATTGAAGAGGAGAAATTGATTCATTTTACAGAGGTAGTACAAGACTTATCTGATTCATTTTATTCTGAGGAAACTTTAAAAAGCTTAAAAAATAAAATAATGGATTTAAAGCCTGTATATAGAGAAGTTATTATAGCTATAGATTTTGAAGGATATACGTATAGTGAATTGGCTGAAAACTTAGGAGTGCCAAAAGGAACATTAATGTCTAGAAGACATAGAGCATTAGGTATTTTATTAAACAAAATTGAAAATAAAAAATAAAAATAAGATGGAAAATTTATTTAAAGAAAGAATGGAAGGTGAGTCTCCAGGGTTGTTTGTAGGCAGAATTGTATTTGGAGTAATTGCGGTAATTGGATTAGCTATATTATTTGGTTATGCCATTATGTGGTTATGGAATAATTTAATGCCAGAAATTTTTGGCTTACCAGTTATAAACTATTGGCAAGCTGTAGGTTTGTTTATTCTGTCTAAAATTCTGCTTTCTTCGGGAGATTGTGGAGGGAGTAGAAAGAAATCAGAAAGTTCTTTTAAAAAAAGAAAAGAACATAAAATGAAATCGTACTATAATCAGAATTGTAAAAATGAATTCTCAAATTGGAAGTATTATGAAGAGTTTTGGGAAAATGAAGGTGGTAAAGCTTTTAAAGAATATGTAAAACGTAAGGGTGAAAATGACAGTAATCAGAATGTTGATTAAAAACATATAGAAGTTATGAAACTATTTATTTTTAAATCCGATGTTAATACGGATCAAAAAGCACAATCAGTTCAAGAAATATTTAATAGAGATAAAAGTATTATAGATATTTCAATTGACTTAGAAGATGTTGATTGTGTATTAAGAATAGAAGCTGATGATACTATAAATGAAACATACATTTTAAGTAAGATTGAAAAAATAGGCTTTAAATGTATCGAGTTGGTAGACTAAAAAAGCCGACAATTTGATTGTCGGCTTTTTGGTGAATAATATTTTCGTGATTAAAAGAGTTAAAAATTACCAAATTCTAACTCGATCTTCAGGTTTTAAATACATTTTATCTCCTTCTTTTACTTCAAAAGCTTCATAAAAAGAGTCCACATTTTTAAGTGGCATATAGGCTCTATACATACCAGGAGCATGTGTGTCTGTCATAATTTTATTTTTTAGAGCTTCGTCACGCATTTTAGTCCTCCAAATGGTTCCCCAAGATAAAAAGAAGCGTTGTTCAGGAGTGTATCCATCAATATTTTCTGGGCGACCATTTTTAGCCAAGAAAATTTGTAATCCTTCATAAGCAGCTTGTACACCACCTAAATCACCAATGTTTTCACCTAAAGTAAATTTACCATTTAGGTGCATACTATCAATGGCAATGATGTTGTCAAATTGACTTACTAATTTTTGCCCAGCATCAGCAAACTTTTTAGAATCTTCTTCGGTCCACCAGTTTTTAAGGTTTCCATCACCATCAAAACGAGCTCCAGAATCATCAAAACTATGAGAGATTTCATGCCCAATTACAGCGCCAATTCCTCCATAATTCACAGCCTCATCAGCTTTGTAATTGTAAAAAGGAGGTTGTAAAATAGCAGCAGGAAATACAATTTCATTATTTACAGGGTTGAAATAAGCATTCACAGTTTGTGGAGACATTCCCCATTCAGATCTATCAACCTCTTTGCCTAGCTTGGCAATACCTTTATTAAAGTTCCATTTAGAAACATTAATAGCATTTTCAAAGTATGTACCACCATTTTTTAAGCCTGTTACTTGTAAAGCAGAATAATCTTTCCATTTATCAGGATATGCAATCTTAACAGTTAATTTATGAAGTTTTTCTAAAGCTTTTTTCTTGGTTTCTTCACTCATCCATGGTAATTGCGCAATACGTTTTTCAAAGCCTAACATTACATTGTCAATCATCTCTTTAGCTTTTTTCTTGGCTTCAGGAGGGAACTTAGCGTCTACATATAGTTTACCTAGAGCTTCCCCAATAGCACGGTTTAAACTTCCTAAAGCACGCTCGTCTCTTGGACGTTGCTTTTTAGAACCACGCATTTCTTTACTGTAGAATTCCCAGTTTGCTTTTTCTAAATCAGTAGATAATAAACCTAAAGAATTATTAATTGTGTTCCAACGTAGTAATAATTTGATGTCCTCAATAGAGCGAGTATTTAAAATTTCACTCATTGCTTTGAAGTAGTTAGGATCAGTAACAATTATTTTGTCAATATTTTCTACACCAATACCTTTTAAGTAAGCGTTCCAATCAATTGTTGGAGCCAGAGTAGTTAATTCTTCTATAGTCATAGGATTGTAGATTTTTCGAGTGTCTCTACGTTCCTCTTTGGTCATCATTGGTTCTGCTAAGCTTTTTTCAAATCCAACAATTGTAGCTGCGTTCTTTTTAGCAGTACTTTCATCGTCTCCAAACTCTTGAAGCATCCTAGCAACAAACTCTTGATATTTTTCCAATTTATCTTTTACTTTTTCGTCAACATAATAATCTCTGGTTAAACCTAAACTTTCGGCTCCCATATAACCAGCATTCATACTGCTGTTTTTTAAATCATTAAAAACACCAAAACCATAAAATGCACCACCTCCATAAGGAGCCATGTTAGTTAAAAACTGTTGTACATCATTTAAATTTTTAATTTCTTTAATTTTATTAAGAAAAGGTTTAACAGGTTCTTTGCCAGATTTATTTCTAGCAACAGTGTCCATAATGGTTTCGTAATAATTAACAGCTTTTTCTTGATCAGAATCTATTTCATTACCATTACTATCCTTAACTTTTGGAAAGTCACGTTCTTTGATAGCCTTGTTTAAAATAGTTAAGACATCTGCATCTGTATTTTTACGAAGTTGATTAAATCCACCCCAAGAAGTTTGGTCGTCAGGGATGTTGGTTTTGTCTATCCAAGTTCCATTTACATATCGGAAAAAATCATCAACAGGCTTTACAGATGTATCCATGTTTTCTAAAACAATCCCTTGAACTTTTTCCTCAGGTTGCTTTTTATCTGTTTTACATGCTACAGTTACTAAAGAAGTAATAGCAGTGGTAAAAACAAGTTTATAAAAGGTTCTCATTGTTTTTGTAGGTTTAATTAAGATTTTATTTTAGTTTTTAAAGAGCTAGGTAGTGCTTCAAACCCCATGTTGAATAGTGTAAAACCAAAGATATCAGCATATTGTTCAATTGTTTTAGCAACTGGAGTACCAGCTCCGTGACCAGCATTTGTTTCAATTCTTATTAATACAGGGTTGGTTCCTTTTTGTTTGTCTTGAAGTTCAGCAGCAAACTTAAAACTATGTGCAGGTACTACTCTATCATCATGATCGCCTGTAGTAACTAGCGTAGCAGGGTATTCAACTTCTGATTTAACATTATGTACAGGAGAGTATTCTTTTAAATACTCAAACATCTCTTTGCTTTGTTCAGAAGTTCCATAATCATATGCCCAACCAGCTCCAGCTGTAAAGGTATGGTAACGAAGCATATCTAATACACCAACAGCAGGTAAAGCTACTTTCATTAAATCAGGACGTTGTGTCATTGTAGCTCCCACTAACAAACCACCGTTAGATCCTCCACGAATTGCTAAGTAATCTGAGGATGTGTATTTGTTAGATACTAAATATTCAGCTGCAGCAATAAAATCATCAAAAACATTTTGTTTCTTTAATTGAGTTCCTGCATCATGCCATTTTTTTCCATATTCACCACCACCTCTTAAGTTAGGAACTGCGTATATTCCGCCTTGTTCCATCCAGACAGCATTAGCAATACTAAAACTAGGTGTAAGACTTACATTAAAACCACCATAACCATATAAAATAGTGGGGTTTTTACCATTTAACTCAATGCCTTTTTTATGAGTTATTATCATAGGTACCTTTGTTCCGTCTTTTGAGTTATAAAACACTTGTTTGCTCTCATAATTATCGCTGTTGAAAGATATACTTGGTTTCCAGTATAATTGATATTCCCCAGTTTCTGGATTAAACTTATAAGATGATCCGGGAGTATTATAATTAGTAAATGAAAAGTAAAGTTCTTTGGCTTCAGTCTTACCAGAAAACCCTCCAGAAGAACCTACGCCTGGTAGTTTAACTTCACGGATTAATTTTCCATTAAAATCATATTGCAAAACTTTTGAAACAGCATCAACCATGTATTCAGCAAAAAAATAACCTGCACCAGTTGATGGAGATAATACATTCTCTGTTTCCGGAATAAAGTCTTCCCAGTTTTCAGAGGTAGGATTGTTAAAACTAGTAGTTACTATTTTTTTGTTTGGAGCATTTAAGTTGGTAACCATATATAGTGTATCTCCTCTGCTATCAATTACGTATGTATCGCTATCAAAATTGTTGATAATTGGTATTAGTTTACTATTAGAGTTGGTAAGGTCTTTTATAAATAGTTTGTTTCCAGAGGTAGATGTTGAAGCTGAAATTAATAAAAAACGTTGGTCTTCTGTTAAATAACCTCCCACATAACGGTGTTTTTCTTCTGAAGTTGCTCCAAAAATTACTTTGTCAGAACTTTGTGGGGTTCCTAGCTTATGAAAATATAATTTGTGTTGATCTGTTTTTGCAGATAACTCACTTCCTTTAGGTTTGTCATAACTAGAATAGTAAAACCCTTCGTTACCTTTCCAAGAAATTCCTGAAAACTTTACGTCTACCAAAGTGTCTTCTTTGATTTCTTTAGTTTCAGCATCCATAATTATTACTTTTCTCCAATCACTTCCTCCTTCAGAAATTGAATAAGCTAGAGTTTTTCCATCTTTAGTAAAGCTAATTGCACCTAAAGAAGTAGTGCCATCTTTTGAAAAAGTATTAGGGTCTAAAAAAACCTCCTCTTTGCCATTTTTGTCTTTTCTATATAAAACATATTGGTTTTGTAGTCCATTATTTTTGTAATAATAAGTATAGTTACCTTCTTTAA
Organism: Tenacibaculum sp. 190524A02b; assembly: GCF_964036645.1. Lineage (NCBI taxonomy): Bacteria > Pseudomonadati > Bacteroidota > Flavobacteriia > Flavobacteriales > Flavobacteriaceae > Tenacibaculum > Tenacibaculum vairaonense. The sequence continues at coordinate 3,678,361 of NZ_OZ038525.1, forward strand.
AAGGAGTACCTACTTTTTCATAGTTCCATAATTCGGTTAATCGCTCTTTTAATTGATTACGATAAGGAATTTTATTTAGGTAGTCAAAAGTAACTTCATTTTCGGCTTTTACCCAAGCTTCAGTTTCGTTACTTCTATCATCCTCTAACCAACGATAATTATCGGTGATTTTTGTACCGAAATAATCGTCGATTACTGGCTTTTTAGTAGTTTCAGGATAATTCACTGTAATTTTACTTTGTGTATTTGTTTTGTTTGATGGTTTACAAGCTATAAAAAAAGTACTAGCTAATACAATAGGAAAGATTAGTTTTCTCATGTTTGAAAGGATTAGGTAAACTTTCCAAAGTTAGATTAAAAAATAACAGAAATGTTACATTTTAAGAGGAATTTAACATCTAGATTAATTTTTGTAATTAAACATAATAAAAACGACTAACTTTACGGTTAGATACTTTATTAAGATAATTAGAATTAAAAAAGAATGACAGAAAACTTAACAAAAGACACTTTTTTCGAAAAGGTTTTTAACTATGAAAAAAATAAAGAATGGAAGTTTGAAGGTAAAATCCCTGCAATAATAGATTTTTATGCAGACTGGTGTGGACCTTGTAAAATGTTAGCTCCAGTTTTAGAAGAGCTAAGTAGTGAATATGAGGGTAAAATACATATCTATAAAATAGATACAGAAGCTGAACAAGAATTATCTGCAGCTTTTGGTATTCGAAGTATTCCATCTATGCTTTTTTGTCCGGTAGATGAAGAACCACAAATGGCACATGGAGCATTGCCTAAAAAACAGATCAAACAAATTATTGAAGATGTGTTAAAAATTCAAAATTAGAGAATTTAAAGTGGTGTTAAAAAACACCACTTTTTTTTATGCTGTTATGTAAATTAAGAAACTCAGTGAACATCACTGTTTAACGAAAATTTAAGTTTTTAAATTGTTGTTTTTTAGTGTGTTGTGCTTTGGTGTTTTAAGAGGTTTGTTTAAGTTGATTTAGCGATTTGTTAAAAACTTCAAGGGATTTGTGAATAAGTATAACTTTCAATTTTTAGTAAAAATTCCAATCTTTGTCACTCGGTTATACATTAAAAAAAACACCTAAAAATATTTAGTAAAAGGATGGCTAGAATTGAACCAATTTTGCAGGAGAATAAGGATAGATTTGTAATTTTTCCAATTCAACACAATGATTTGTGGGAATGGTATAAAAAGCAACAAGCCTGTTTTTGGACTGCTGAAGAAATTGATTTACATTCAGATTTAAACGATTGGAATAACAAGTTAACTGATGATGAACGCTATTTTATTAAGCATATATTAGCATTTTTTGCAGCGTCAGATGGTATTGTAAATGAAAATTTAGCTGAAAATTTTGTAAATGAAGTTCAGTATTCTGAAGCCAAGTTTTTTTATGGATTCCAAATAATGATGGAGAATATTCATTCTGAAACATATTCTCTGTTAATAGATACTTATATCAAAAACGAAGAAGAAAAAGATAAACTTTTTAAAGCTATTGAAGTATTTCCAGCAATCAAGAAAAAAGCTGAATGGGCATTGAAATGGATTGATTCCGATTCTTTTGCGGAAAGGTTAATTGCCTTTGCTGCAGTAGAAGGGATTTTCTTTTCAGGATCGTTTTGTTCTATTTTTTGGTTAAAAAAGAGAGGATTACTTCCTGGTTTAACATTTTCTAATGAATTAATATCTAGGGATGAAGGAATGCATTGTGATTTTGCTGTGCATTTACACAATAATCATTTAGTGAATAAAGTTCCTAAAGAAAGAATTTCTGAGATTATTATTTCAGCACTAGATATTGAAAGAGAGTTTATTACTGAGTCTTTACCTGTTAGTTTAATTGGTATGAATGCTAAGTTAATGACTCAATATTTAGAATATGTTACTGACAGACTTTTAGTAGAGTTTGGATGTAAAAAAGTGTATGAATCTACAAACCCTTTTGATTTCATGGAAATGATATCTTTAGAAGGTAAAACTAATTTCTTTGAGAAAAGAGTTTCAGAGTATCAAAAAGCAGGTGTGAAATCTGGTGGTACTGGAAATATTAGCTTTGACGCTGATTTTTAAATTGATGAAAATTTATACTGCTAATCCCCTACATGCGGTAAGGTGAGATGCTTAAAACAATATACTTGTTTTAGCGCTATGTCTAGTTTCAAATAAGAAACCATTTTTTAAATTATTATTTAGTTGCTTTAAAGCAGGTGATGCTTTGGCGACCCCATTAAACTCAAAAAATATCAAAAATATATGTATGTAGTAAAAAGAGACGGCAGAAAAGAGCCAGTGATGTTCGACAAAATCACGGAACGTGTTAGAAAAATGTGCTATGGTTTAAACAGTATTGTAGACCCTGTAAAGGTTGCAATGCGTGTTATTGAAGGATTGTATGACGGAGTAACAACTTCTGAACTTGATAATTTGGCAGCAGAAATTGCAGCAACATTAACTACAGCACATCCTGACTATGCTAAGTTAGCAGCAAGAATTGCAGTGTCAAATTTACATAAGAATACCAAAAAATCATTTTCAGAAACAATGACGGATTTATATAACTATGTAAATCCAAGAACAGGTAAAAAAGCACCGTTGTTAGCTGATGATGTTTATCAAATTATTATGGATAATTCGGAGAAGTTAGATTCTACAATTATTTATAGCCGTGATTTCAACTATGATTATTTTGGGTTTAAAACTTTAGAACGTTCTTATTTATTAAAGCTTAATGGGCAAATTGTCGAACGCCCTCAACAAATGCTAATGCGTGTTTCTATCGGTATACATAAAGAGGATATTGATGAAGCTATTGCTACATATGAATTAATGAGTAAAAAATATTTTACTCATGCTACACCAACATTATTTAATTCCGGTACGCCTAAACCACAAATGTCTTCTTGTTTTTTACTACAAATGAAAGAGGATAGTATTGATGGAATTTATGATACGTTAAAACAAACAGCTAAAATTTCGCAATCTGCAGGAGGAATAGGGTTGTCTATTCATAATATCCGTGCTACAGGATCCTACATCAGTGGTACTAATGGAACTTCTAATGGTATTGTTCCAATGCTACGCGTATTTAATGATACTGCACGTTATGTAGATCAAGGAGGAGGTAAGAGAAAAGGGTCGTTTGCAATGTACTTAGAGCCTTGGCATGCGGATATATTTGACTTTTTAGATTTAAAAAAGAATCATGGTAAAGAGGAAATGCGTGCACGTGATTTGTTTTATGCAATGTGGATTTCTGATTTATTTATGAAGCGCGTTCAAGAAGATGCTGATTGGACTTTAATGTGTCCACATGAGTGTCCTCATTTATACGATACTTACGGAGAAGAGTTTGAGCGTTTATATACAAGTTATGAAGAAGCAGGAAAAGGAAGAAGAAAGATTAAGGCACGTGATTTATGGGAGAAAATTCTAGAGTCACAAATAGAGACTGGTACGCCTTATATGTTGTATAAAGATGCAGCTAACCGCAAATCTAACCAGAAAAACTTGGGAACAATTCGTTCATCTAACTTGTGTACTGAGATTATGGAGTATACGGCTGAAGATGAGGTAGCTGTATGTAACTTAGCTTCAATAGCGATTCCTATGTTTGTAGCACAAGATGAAAACGGAGATAAGTTTTTTGATCATCAAAAATTATTTGAAGTTACTAAAAAAGTTATTAGAAACTTAGATACGGTAATTGATAGAAATTATTATCCTGTAATTGAAGCAGAAAATTCAAATATACGCCATCGCCCTGTTGGTCTAGGTATTCAAGGTTTAGCGGATGCATTTATTATGTTAAGATTGCCTTTTACTGGTGATGAAGCAAAGAAGTTGAATCAGGAAATATTTGAAACTTTATATTTTGCATCAGTAACTTCATCTATGGAAATGGCTAAAGTAAAAGGAGCGTATTCTACTTTTAAAGGTTCGCCAATGTCACAGGGTGAATTTCAACACAACATGTGGGGAGTTAAAGATGATGAGTTAAGTGGAAGATGGGATTGGAAATCATTACGTGAAGAAGTTGTGGAGCATGGTGTTCGTAATTCTTTATTGGTGGCACCAATGCCAACGGCATCAACATCGCAAATATTAGGAAATAATGAGGCTTTTGAACCTTATACTTCTAATATATATACAAGAAGAGTACTTTCTGGAGAGTTTATTGTAGTGAACAAACATTTATTAGAGGATTTAGTTGAATTAGGACTTTGGGATAATAATATGAAAGAAGATATTATGCGTGCCAACGGATCTATTCAGCATATTGAAAGTATTCCACAAGATTTAAAAGATTTATACAAAACAGTGTGGGAAATGAGTATGAAAGATGTTATAGATATGGCTCGTCATAGAGGGTATTTTATAGATCAATCTCAGTCGTTAAACCTATTTATGAAAGATCCTGATTTTGGTAAATTAACATCAATGCATTTCTATGCTTGGAAATCAGGATTAAAAACAGGTATGTATTACTTACGTACAAAGTCTGCTGTTAATGCTAAGCAGTTTACGTTGAATGTAGAGGAAAAAAAGAAAGAAGATGAGGCAATGAGTGCTGAAGAGTTTAAAGCCATGGTAGAAGCGTCTAAAAATGCTGGTCCAGACGATTGCTTAATGTGTGGTTCATAGAAATTATAGTTTTAATTTAAAATCAAAACATACATATATAAAAGAGGGGTTTTTATAAGCCTCTCTTTTTTGATTTTAAGGAAAAATTATTACTATTTGAATAAATAACGCATTACTAATATAAAGATGCCTACTACGGTAGCTAAAGATGAGGTTATAATAGCTACTAAAACAGTATCACTTAAGCTAAAATTTGTAATTTTAGAAAATCCAGAAGCAATAATTATAAGCAGAATAATACTGGTAAATCCACATAAAAAAATAAAAGTTCTTGAAGCGTATTTTTTTCTTTCGTACCTGTCTTGAACTCTATCATATACCTCCTGTTCAGTTAAAACGGTGTCTTTATCTATTTTTTTAGTGTTAAAGGGGAGGTTTTTAGATCCTTTTATTAACTCATCTAATTTATTGTTATGCACTTTTTAGCTCTTTGTCTAGGTTAATCACAAACTTATCGTAGTATCTTTTAATAAGTTCATTGTCTATAACTCTATTTTGACCAGGTCTATAGGTTAAACTCCATGGAGTTCCAGGCATGTGAGTTAAGTCTACTAAATCGGTAGCAGAAATATTTTTGTATAACTGCCAAGTTAGTAAAACTACCTTCTTATCGTCTTCATTCTTTAATTTTGGTTCAGATAGTTGTTCCCAATCATTGTCAAGCATCACAGAGTTACTAGTAATAGGACTAGATTTAAAGTGTTTAAATTCGTGATATACACTTGGAATTACAGGGCCAAATTTCCAAGCTTCAATAGAATCGTTTTTAAAAATAGGACGCTCTAAAATAGACAAGGATAGTCCTTGGGCAACATACATTAATTTAACTAACTTCATATTAGTTAATTCATAATCTGAATGCTTTGCAAGCTTTATAAATTCGTTCGCTACAGAACTAGTGGTCCCCATACCTTTTAAAATTTGTAATAAAATTAAGCACAATTTTTTTGATTGTCAAGAAAATTTCGACAAAAATAGCTATTAATTCGTTAAATTAAGTAGTTAGTTTACAAATTTTTATGTTAAAAAAGTTCTTGTTGTGTCTTTTTGTTTAAAAAACAATGAAATAAATTAGGTAAACTAAAGATCACGAAATAAAAAGAATGAATAACTTTGTTTATACTTAAATTAAGTTATTAATGAATTGGGAACAGCTACTATCATTAAAAAGATATGGAGACAAACAGAAAAGAGAACGTGCCAATCAAGATGAAACAAGGTTAGGTTTTGAAGTTGATTTTGATAGGATTATATTTTCATCTGCATTTAGAAGTTTGCAAGATAAAACACAGGTAATTCCTCTATCTAAAACTGACTTTGTTCATACTCGATTAACACATAGTTTAGAGGTTTCAGTTGTTGGGCGTACTTTAGGAAGAAGAGTGGGGCAAGAGATTTTAAAACGGTATCCTAATTTGGTTAGTTTAGGGTATACGTTTAATGATTTCGGAGCTATTGTTGCGGCAGCTTCAGTAATGCATGATATTGGAAATCCTCCTTTTGGTCATTCAGGAGAAAAAGCAATAGGTGAGTATTTTAAAACTGGAAAAGGATTAAAATATAAAAGTCAATTAACAGAATTAGAATATCAAGATTTAATTGATTTTGAAGGAAATGCTAATGGTCTAAAAATCTTAACAGAAAATAGAGAAGGAATTCCAGGAGGTTTAAGGCTTTCTTATGCTACGTTAGGAGCTTTTATTAAGTACCCTAAGGAAAGTTTGCCTAAAAAACCAACGCAACACATAGTTGATAAAAAATATGGTTTTTTCCAATCTGAAAAACACGCTTTTTTAGATTTGGTAGAAGATTTAGGTTTGTTAAAAAAGGAAAGTATTGGTACGGCTTACTACAGACATCCATTGGCGTATTTAGTAGAAGCAGCTGATGATATATGTTATACAATAATTGATTTTGAAGATGGAATTAACTTAGGTTTAATTGATGAAGATTATGCGTTAGAGTATATGATTAAGTTGGTAAAAGATACTATTGATAGTAAAAAATACCATTCACTTCAACATAAAAAAGATCGAGTAAGTTATTTAAGAGCTTTAGCAATTGGTGTCTTAATAAATGAAGCTGTAAAAGTGTTTTTAGAAAATGAAAAAGCAATACTTAATGGAACTTTTGACAAAGGGTTATTAGATAAATGTAGATATGAAGCGCAAATAAATGACATTATTAAAATAAGCGTAGAGAAAATATATAATAGTAAGGAAGTAATAGAAAAAGAAGTAGCAGGCTATAAAATTATTGCTGATTTACTAGATGTGTTTGTAACAGCATTAAATAATAAATATGATGGAACTATGTCAAACTTTGATAAGCTAGTATTAAAACTGTTGCCAGCAGAATATCAGTTAGAAAAGGATAGCTTGTATGATCGTATTATGCAGATATGTAGTTACGTGTCAGGTTTGTCAGATGGCTTTGCTATTAGATTACATAAAAAAATAGCAGGAAACATCATTTAAGATGTCTCTCCTGCTATTTTTTCTAATTCATCATACCAGTTTTGACCAAACTTTCTGATCAGTGCTTCTTTTAAAAACTTGTATATAGGTACTTGCAATTCTTTACCTAAAGAACAGGCGTCGTCACAGATGTCCCACTTATGATAGTTTACTGCAGCAAATTCACTATAGTCTCTTACTCTTACAGGATATAAATGACATGAAATAGGTTTTTTCCAGTCAATAATACCTTTATTATATGCTTCTTCAATAGCGCATAAAGCAGTGCCTTTGTCATCAAAAATAACATAAGCACATTCAGCATGGTTAATCAAAGGAGTTTCTAGTTCATTAAAATCACTAGTAATCCATGTACCATTTTTCTCAATTTCTTCTATACCTTCTTTACGTAAAAAAGGTTTTACTTTAGGGTAAATTTCTTCAAGTATTTTTGTTTCTTCTTTATTTAAAGGAGCGCCAGCCTCACCATCAACGCAGCAAGTACCTTTACAAGCAGATAGATTACACACAAAATCTTTTTGTATTAAATCTTCAGAAACAATAGTTTTTCCTAGTTGAAACATGAATAATGAAAATTAGGATGCTATATAATATAATATTAAAGTACTATATTGCTAATGCATATTATCTTTGCAAAAATACTAGTTTAAAAGTTTTCTAGTCAAATTTCACGAATGAAAAACAGTATATCATGAATTTTAATTTAAAAGAAATTTTCACCGTTTTTATGGTTTTGTTTGCAGTAATTGATATCATTGGTAATATTCCAATAATTATTGATTTAAGAAAAAAAGTTGGACATATTCAATCAGAAAAAGCTTCCGTCATAGCAGGAGTCATCATGGTAGTTTTTTTATTTGCAGGACAAAGACTTTTAGGTTTTATTGGTATCGATGTTAATTCATTTGCAGTAGCAGGAGCATTTATTTTGTTCTTTATTGCTTTAGAAATGATTTTAGGAATTACCTTATATAAAGAAGAAGAGGACGAGGCGTTAAATGCATCAGTTTTCCCTATTGCATTTCCACTAATTGCTGGTCCAGGTAGTTTAACAACATTATTATCATTAAGAGCAGAATATGCATGGGAAAATATACTAGTAGCTATTTTTTTAAATGTAGTTTTAATATACGTAGTCTTAAAAACTTCTTCTAAAATTGAGAAATTTATAGGACCTAATGGGATTAAGATAATACAAAAAATATTCGGAGTAGTATTGTTAGCAATTGCAGTAAAACTATTTGCTGCAAACATAAAAATGTTAATGGCATAAATGATTTTTGATACTTTAATAATTGGAGGTGGTGTTGCTGGTATGCAATGCGCCTTAGTTTTAGGATCTGCAAACAATAAAGAGTTTGTAAAAAACAAGAAAATAGGCATATTGATGCATCAAAGAGCTTCTCACTTACAAGATGCTTTATTTAATAATGTTTTAGGAATGCCTCCTGGAACTTTAGGTAGGGATATTTTAAAAGAGGGTAAAGAACAACTATCAAATCAGTATCCAAGTGTAATTCAAATAGAAAAAGAAAAAGTTCAAGCAGTTTTAGATGATGAAAAAGGTTATAAAATTATAACCAATAAAAATGAATATTATAGTAAAATAGTTGTAGTAGCTTTGAATTACTCAAAACCTTTTGATATTGTTGGGTTGGAGCAATATGCAGAAAGACACTCTAGAGCTAATGCGATGAAAGATAGGATTCAACTTCGTAATTTTAATCATTTAATAAAAGAAGGATTATATGTTTGTGGTACTATTGCAGGGTGGAGAAGTCAGTTTTCTATAGCTGCAGGAAGTGGAGCTAGTGTAGCAACTGATATCTTAACATTTTGGAATGATAACATTCCAACTAAGGTGCATGATAAAATTAAAGTCGAAAAATAATTTAAAGTAAAAGTGAGTTTTGACCATATAATCACTGGTATTTATCATCAGATACAAGATATAAATGATACAGGAGAAGTAGCTTCATATATACCAGAATTGAAAAAAGTAAGTCCAGAAAATTTTGGTGTTTCTTTTATTACAACTGATAATATTGATTATGGTATAGGAGAATATAATGTTAAGTTTTCAATACAGAGTATTTCTAAGGTATTAACATTGAGTTTGGCGTATAGTATTATTGGAGAAAAAATATGGGAAAGACTTGGTGTAGAGCCATCAGGCAATAGTTACAATTCTTTAGTACAATTAGAAACTGATAATGGAATACCAAGAAACCCTTTTATAAATGCTGGAGCTATAGTTATAGTGGATATACTTTTAAGTAAGCTGAAAAGTCCAAAAGAAGATTTTTTACTATTTGTGAGAAGTTTATCAGGGTCAAGTGATATTAACTATTCAGAAAAAATAGCAATATCTGAAAAGTCAGTAGGTTATAGAAATATAGCTTTATGTAATTTTATTAAGTCTTTTGGGAATATAGATAATAACCCAAATGATGTGTTGGATTTTTATTTTGAAATATGTTCTTTAGAAATGTCTGCAAAAGAACTATCTCAAACATTTTTGTTTTTGGCAAATAAAGGAGTAAATCATAATACAGGAAAAAGTGTTTTAACACCAAGTCAAACTAAAAGAGTAAATGCATTAATGCAAACATGTGGTTTTTATGACGAATCTGGAGAGTTTGCTTTCAAAGTAGGTTTACCAGGTAAAAGTGGCGTTGGAGGAGGTATTGTTGCAGTGCACCCAAATCAATATGTTATTACCGTTTGGAGCCCTAAATTAAATAAAAAAGGAAATTCCTTTAAAGGAATGCGTTTTTTAGAAGAGTTTACAACTCAATCTAAACTATCTATCTTTTAAATAATGAATTTATACTAATCAAAATGAAGAAAACAATAATCTACTTACTATTCTTATTAGTAGTATTCGCTTGTGAAAAGAAGCAAACTAAAGTAATAAATAACCTTGAAGATGGTAAGAAAAACGAGTTTGCTATAGTAATTCATGGAGGAGCAGGAACCATTCTTAAAAAGAATATGACGAAAGAGAAAGAAGAAGCTTATAAAGAAAAATTAAAACAAGCAATAACTGCTGGTCATAGTATTTTAAAAGAAGGAGGAACAAGTATTAAAGCAGTGGAAGCTTCAATAAAAATTATGGAAAATTCACCATTGTTTAATGCAGGAAAAGGAGCTGTTTTTACGAATGATGAAGCAAATGAAATGGATGCTTCCATAATGGAAGGAAAAACATTGAACGCTGGAGCTGTAGCTGGTGTAAAAACAATTAAAAATCCAATTTCTGCTGCCATAAAGGTGATGAATAATTCAAACCATGTATTATTATCGGGAAAAGGAGCAGATATGTTTGCTAAGGAACAAGGGTTGGAAATTATGAGTCCTGACTACTTTTATACTGAAAAACGCTTTAAATCTCTTCAAAGAATAAAAGATAAAGAGAAAGCTGAGTTAGATCATGATGATAAGTCAGCATTGTTTTATGATGAAGATATTAAGAATAGTAAATATGGAACGGTTGGTTGCGTGGCATTAGATAAAAATGGTAATATAACTGCTGGAACTTCAACAGGAGGAATGACTAATAAAAAATGGAATAGAATTGGAGATTCTCCAATTATAGGAGCAGGAACCTATGCAAATAACGCTACTTGTGGAGTATCATCAACAGGTTGGGGAGAATATTTTATTAGAGGGGTTATAGCACATGATATAGCCGCGCAAATGGAGTATAAAAAAGTATCTTTAAAAGAAGCAACCAAAGATGTAATTCAAAATAAATTGACAAAATCTGGAGGAACAGGAGGTGTAATAGCGATAGATAATAATGGAAATATGGCATTTGAATTCAATACGGCAGGAATGTACAGAGCCTCAATGAATGCTAAAGGAGAATTAGAAATAAAAATTTATAAAGAATAAAAACCGAGGAGTTGTTGTTTTATTTACAAATAACTCCTCTTTTGTTGATGCCTTTAATCATACGTAAAGAGCCTTCTTTAATGGTGTTCTTTTCAAATAGAAATGTTTTGTCGTACAAAGTATTTCCTTCAAAAAAACTAACCTGAAAACGATTGTCTAAAGCAAATAGTTCAGGTTGAATTAATTCTATTTTAGCAATAGAATTAGCAGGTAAAGCGTCTAACTTTTTTCTAAAAACAGAGGTGGTTTTAGTTTCAGAAAAACCTTGAGAAACAATGACTACCATTTCAATGTTAGTAGATTTTTTGTTAATAAGGTATACATTCCAATCCTCAGTATTGTGAGTGTCATTATGTTCCAGAACAATTGCCATTTCTATATCTGTAACCTCAGGTATATGAATATCTTTTTTCATTATAAATGATAATTAAAACTAATTAAAATACGATTTTTAGTAAATGTTCCTCCAAATGTTATCTTTCTATTTTCTAAATAAGACTTTGTAAAGATAAAGGAGGAGATAATGCCTAGCCCAGCCCCGGCAATTACATCATAAATATCATGTTTGTCTGCGTAAATTCTGGAATAACCAACATAGCTAGCTAATAAATAAGCAGGAATTCCGTATTTCCAGCCATATCTTTTATGAATAAAAGCAGCGCCAGTAAAAGCAGCCGAAGTATGTCCAGAAGGAAATGCATGATTACCGCCGTTAGGTCTTTTCTTGTTTAGTATTCTTTTTAAAGAGTGTGTAATAACAAAAGAAGTGCCCATTGCTTTTGCAAATTGCCAATGAGGCTTGTCACTTTGTTTTAAAAAGAAAGTAGAGCCCAAAGCAATAGCAGGGATACCTATTTGGAGAATATCTCCAGAACTTTCTATAAAACTCTTCTGAGAAAAAGTAATACAACTATTAAATACTACAAAAAAAAGTAGAAGACCTAAAAGTCTCATAAATATTTATAACACAGATTTAAACTGCTCTAAGAAACGCTTATCGTTTTCATAAAACATTCTAATATCAGGAATTTGATATAAAAGCATTGCAATTCGCTCTATCCCCATACCAAAAGCATAACCAGAATATTTAGTTGGATCAATATTACAATTCTTTAAAACATTAGGGTCAACCATACCACAACCCATAATTTCTAACCAACCAGTTCCTTTTGTTATTCTATAATCTGTCTCAGTTTCTAGTCCCCAATAAATATCAACTTCCGCACTAGGTTCGGTAAAAGGGAAGTAAGAAGGACGCAAGCGTATTTTCGATTTACCAAACATTTCTTTAGTGAAATATAATAATGTTTGTTTTAAATCAGCAAAAGAAACATCAGTGTCAATATATAAACCTTCAACTTGATGAAAAATACAATGTGCACGTGCAGAAATATCTTCATTACGAAAAACCCTACCAGGAGAAATAGTTCTAATAGGAGGTTCGTTATTCTCCATATAACGTACTTGAACAGATGAGGTATGTGTTCTTAATAGCGTATCAGGATTTTTTTCTATAAAAAAGGTATCCTGCATATCTCTAGCAGGGTGATATTCTGGTAAATTTAAAGCGGTAAAATTATGCCAGTCATCCTCAATTTCAGGACCTTCAGAAACAGTGAATCCAATTCTGTTAAAAACTTCAATAATTTGATTTTTTACAATAGAAATAGGGTGTCTAGAACCTAACTCAATAGGTTCAGCAGGTCTAGTTAAGTCTCCATAAACACCTTTTTCCTCAACAGAACTCTCAATAGCTTCGTTTAGCTCAGCAACTTTTCCTTCCGCAGATTTCTTTAGGTTGTTTAGAGCTTGGCCAAAATCTTTACGCAGTTCAGCATCTACATTTTTAAATTCAGCAAATAAATCTTTTAATAAGCCTTTGCTGCCTAAATACTTTATTCTGAAAGCTTCCACTTCCTCTTTAGAAGTCGCCGTGAAAGTCTTTACATCTCCAATCAGTTCTTTAACCTTATCTAACATTGTAATATCGTCTGTCCAAATTAAGCCACAAATTTACGTTTTTTTACGAAAAAAAAGAGTAGAAATCACTGAATAACGAAAACGATTGAGAAAACTTAAAAATAAAGTATAAAATCAAATTTAACAAATTGTAAATTAATTATATTTGCCAAGTAAAATTGTTAAATTTTAATAACAGAACAACTAAAAGATTTATGGAATCTAAAATAAATGCTTTTATGGATTACGTTAAAGAACGTAATGCATATGAACCAGAGTTTTTGCAAGCTGTACATGAAGTGGCAGAAACAGTTATTCCGTTTATAGAAAACAACCCAAAATACCAAGGAAAAAAATTATTAGAACGCATGGTTGAACCGGAACGCGTTTTAATGTTTAGAGTACCATGGGTAGATGATAATGGAGAAACTCAGGTTAATAGAGGTTATAGAGTAGAATTTAACTCTGCAATCGGTCCATACAAAGGAGGTTTACGCTTTCACCCATCAGTAAACTTATCTATTTTAAAGTTTTTAGGATTTGAGCAAGTGTTCAAAAACTCATTAACAACATTGCCAATGGGTGGTGGTAAAGGAGGTTCAGACTTTAATCCAAAAGGAAAGTCAGATCGTGAGGTAATGGCGTTTTGCCAATCATTTATGACTGAATTAGCACGTCATATTGGTCCTGATACTGATGTTCCTGCTGGAGATATAGGAGTTGGTGGACGTGAAATAGGATATATGTTTGGTCAATACAAACGTTTACGTAATGAATTTACTGGAGTATTAACTGGTAAAGGAGCTACTTGGGGTGGATCATTAATTCGTCCAGAAGCTACAGGTTACGGAGATGTTTACTTTGCAGAGAACATGTTAAAAACTAAAGGAGATTCTTTTGAAGGGAAAACGGTAGCTGTTTCTGGTTCAGGAAACGTAGCACAATACGCAACTGAAAAAGTAACAGAGTTAGGTGGTAAAGTAGTTACTTTATCTGACTCTTCAGGATATATTTACGATGAAGCTGGTATAGATGCTGATAAATTGGCATTTGTAATGGAGTTAAAGAACGTAAAACGAGGAAGAATTCATGAATATGTAGAGAAATATCCATCAGCAAAATTCTTCAAAGGAGAAAGACCTTGGGGAGTAAAATGTGATGTAGCTTTACCTTGTGCAACTCAAAATGAGTTAAATGGAGAAGAAGCAAAAACATTAGTAGCTAATGGATGTATTTGTGTAGCAGAAGGAGCAAATATGCCTTCTACTCCTGAGGCAATTGAAGTATTCCAAAATGCAAAAATATTATTTGCACCAGGTAAAGCTTCTAATGCAGGTGGAGTTGCTACTTCAGGATTAGAAATGTCTCAAAACTCATTACGTTTATCTTGGACTCGTGAAGAAGTAGATGGTAAGTTACATGGAATTATGAATAATATTCATGAAGCTTGTGTAAAATACGGAACAGAGGAAGATGGTTATGTAGATTACGTAAAAGGGGCAAATGTTGCTGGTTTTGTAAAAGTAGCGGATGCAATGTTAGATCAAGGAGTGGTTTAATATATCCTATAAAATAATTTTAAAAAGGCTTTGTGAATATCACAAGGCCTTTTTCTTTAGTTAGAAAGTAAAGAAAAAGTATTCTTAAAGCTGTGAAAGTAACAACTTTTTCTATGTATAAAATTGAATTTTCACATTCCGTTATTATATGTATCTTTACTCATTGGTAGATATAGACAAGAGAAAGTTTAATCTAGCTAAAAATCAATACGATAAAACTGTTTTTTGATGCTGATGCTATTCAGGTTTAAAAAACATATATATAAACATAGACATAATAATTATGAGTTGTAGCAGTTGCTCAACTAACAAGAATGGCGTTCCAAGAGGCTGTAAGAGTAATGGAAATTGTGGTACTGGAACATGTGGAAGTGGTAATAAACTGGCTGTTTTTGATTGGTTATCAAATATGGCTTTACCTACAGGTGAAGCTCCATTTAATATATACGAAGTACGTTTTAAAAACGGAAGAAAGCATTTTTATAAAAACACAGAAAAATTTACTGTATCAATGGGAGATGTGGTAGCCGTAGAAGGTTCCTCAGGTCATGATGTAGGTATAGTATCTTTAGCTGGTGAATTGGTAAAAGTGCAAATGAGGAAAAGAAAAGTTGAAGCAAGTAGTGAAGACGTAAAAAGGATTTATAGAAAAGCTTCTCAAAAGGATATTGATGTATGGCAAGAAGCTAGAAATAAAGAGCTTGAAACCCAAAGACGAGGAAGAGAGATTATTAGTAAGCTAGGTCTGAAAATGAAACTTTCGGATGTAGAGTACCAAGGTGACGGAACCAAAGCTACTTTTTATTATACAGCGGATGATCGAGTAGATTTTAGACAATTAATTAGAGACTTAGCAAGTGCTTTTTCAATTCGTGTTGAAATGAGGCAAGTTGGTATGCGTCAAGAAGCAGCGAGACTAGGGGGTGTTGGATCTTGTGGAAGAGAATTATGCTGTTCAACTTGGCTAACAGATTTTAGAAAAGTAAATACTGCCGCAGCAAGGTATCAACAATTATCATTAAATCCTTTAAAATTAGCAGGACAGTGTGGTAAGTTAAAATGTTGTTTAAACTTTGAGTTAGATACGTATTTAGATGCTTTAAAAGAATTTCCTAAACAAGATGTCATCTTAAAAACGGAAAAAGGAGATGCTGTTTTTGTAAAAATGGATATCTTTAAAGAACTACTTTGGTATACCTACAAAGAAGAAAGTTTTAAATGGTATAAATTATCTTTAGAACAAGTACAAGAAATATTGGAGCTAAATGCTAATGAAGAATTAGCTTCGCCGTTAGAAGAATATGAGTCGGAAATAATAGCAGAACCGGAAGTAGATTTTGAGAATGTAGTTGGTCAAGATAGCTTAACTCGTTTTGATACGCCTAAAAAGCCAAGAAGGAATAGAAGAAAAGGAAGAAGAAAGCCAGCAAATAAGGCTAAAAATAGTCCAAATAAAACAAATGATAAAACTACTAGAGGAAACAAGAAACCTCAAGCTAATGCTAATAATAGAAAAGCTAAACCGAAGCCAAAAACCAATACATCAGGAAACAAACCTACAGTAGAAAGAAAGAAAGGCGAAAATACTAGAGCTAGAACTAAAAATAGACCAGCAAAGGATACTAAAACTGAGGTAAAGCAACAACCAAATCAGAAAAAGCAAGCTCAAAATAAAAATCAAGGAAACAAACCTAACAATCAAAAAAGGAGAAATAATAACAATAATAATAGAAGGCGGAATAAAAACAACAATAGAAATGCTGAAAACAAAGAGCAAAAGTAACATATTTCTATTAGCTATTATAGCTACTTTTTTTATTGCTTCTTGTGATAAGAATAGGGTATTTGATGAATATATACCCATTCCTCAACAAACATGGAATAAGAGAAATACAATACAATTTGCTTTTTCCATTAATGATACACTTAAAAAACATAATTTATTTCTAAACATTAGAAACAATAAAGACTATGCGTATAGTAACTTATTTGTAATAACAGAAATGAATTTTCCAGATGGAAACAATGTTATTGATACATTGGAATATGATATGGCGGATGCTAAAGGCAAGTTTTTAGGAAGTGGTGTTTTTGATGTTAAAGAAAACAAACTTTTTTATAAAGAAAACATAACATTTCCAAACAAAGGAAACTATACCTTAAAAGTACGTCAATCTATGCGTAAAAATGGCGAAATAAAAGGTATAGAAGAGTTGGAAGGACTTACACATGTTGGATTTAGAATTGAAAAAACAGAATAATGACAGAAGAAAAAACAACCAATTTTAGAAAGTATATAAAATGGTTTTGGGGAATCATTTTAGGTAGTTTAGGATTTATTTGCCTCATATTTTTATTAGCTTCATGGGGAGCACTTGGTGCTTTACCTACTTTTGAAGAGTTGGAAAACCCTAAAAGTGATTTAGCAACGGAAGTAATATCAGCTGATGGGAAAACATTAGGGAAGTATTACGTAAAAGCCAATAGAACGCCCATTAATTATAAAGATTTACCAGAAAACATTGTAAAAGCGTTAGTAGCAACTGAAGACGAACGTTTTTATGAACATTCAGGTATTGATTTTAGAGGCACATTAAGAGCGGTTGCAAATTTAGGTAGAAAGGGAGGAGCAAGTACTATTACTCAACAATTAGCAAAAAACTTATTTAATAAAGGAGGTTCTAGTAATATTTTTAAAAGGCTTGGTCAAAAAATTAAAGAATGGGTTGTAGCTGTTAAACTAGAACGTCAATATACAAAGGAAGAAATCATAACTATGTATTTAAATACACAAGGTTTCTTATTTAATGCTACAGGAATTCGTTCAGCAGCTAGAATTTATTTTGGAAAAGAACCTCGAGATTTAGATTTACAAGAGTCTGCAATTTTAGTAGCCATGCTAAAAAACCCAAGACAGTATAATCCGCATAGAGAAAGATCAAAAGCGAAATCACTTCAAAGAAGAAATGTAGTATTTGCGCAAATGGTTAAAAATAATTTCTTAACAGAAAAAGAAAAAGACTCCTTACAAAAATTACCATTAAAAATAAATTTCACACCTGAAAGTCATAGTGACGGATTAGCAACTTATTTTAGAGAAAACTTGAAGCAGTTTCTTAAAAAGTGGGCTAAAGAAAATCCAAAATCCAATGGAGAAGCATATAATATTTATAAAGACGGTTTAAAAGTATATGTAACTATAGATTCTCGTATGCAGCAGTATGCTGAAGAAGCAATACAAGAACATATGGCTAATCTTCAAGAGTTCTTTTTTAAAGAGCATAAAAAGAATAAAACAGCCCCTTTTTATGATATAGAGAAAGTAGAAATTGATAGAATCATGAGAAGAGCAAAACAAAACTCTACTCGATATAAAAGAATGAAAGCGGCTGGAAAGTCTGAGAAAGAAATAGAGAAATCGTTTAATACAGAAACAGACATGCGTGTTTTTTCTTGGAAAGGAGAAAGAGATACAGTAATGACACCTAATGATTCTATTTTGTATTACAAACATTTTTTACGCTCAGGATTATTAGCTATTCAACCACAAACAGGACATATAAAAGCATGGGTAGGTGGAATTAACCATAGATATTTTAAATATGATGCTGTTGAACAACAAAAGAGGCAAGTGGGATCAACTTTCAAACCTTTTGTATACGCAACAGCTATTAATCAATTAAAAATGTCGCCATGTGATAAACTACCAAATACGCCTTATACAATTCCAAAAGAAAAATATGGAATGCCTAAAGACTGGACGCCTAAAAATTCTAACAATAAATACGGAGGAGAAAAAACGTTAAAGGACGCTTTAGCTAACTCAACAAATGTTATTACAGCAAGGCTAATTGATATGGTTTCTCCTATTAATGTAGCAAGGTTGGCAGAATCAGCAGGGATAAAATCCAAGATTGAAGCAAATCCATCTATAGCATTAGGCTCTATTGATTTATCTTTAATTGAAATGGTAAGTGCTTATTCAACTTTTGCAAATAAAGGATTACGTGTAAGCCCAATGATGATTACGCGTATAGAAGATAAAAACGGAACAGTATTAACTGAATTTGTTCCAGAAACAAAAGAAGTGTTAAGTGAAGAATCAGCGTATGTTATTCTTGATTTAATGAAAGGAGTTACTCAATCAGGTTCAGGAGCTAGATTACGTTCAAAATGGACTAAAAGGAAAAAAGCAACTACAGGTTTCCCTTATGAGTTCACAAATCCAATTGCAGGAAAAACAGGAACTACACAAAACCAATCTGACGGTTGGTTTATGGGAATTGTACCTAATTTAGCAACCGGAGTATGGACAGGAGGTGAAGATAGAGCTGCCCATTTTTACGGTATAGGATTAGGACAAGGAGCTACTATGTCTTTACCAACATGGGGATTATTTATGAAGAAATGTTATGAAGATAAAACGTTAAATATAAGTACGGAAGATTTTGAAAAACCTACTGAAGAATTAACAATCCAAATAGATTGTAGCAAAGCACCTAAAGAGAAAGAAGGAGAAGATTCAAAAGAGAACGAGGAAAAAGAAGAAGAAACTGATTTTTAACACTAACTAAGCAGTATATATGATTAATAAAAAAGTAAAAGATGTACAAGAAGCTGTTTCTGGTGTAAAAGATGGAATGACATTGATGTTAGGTGGGTTTGGATTATGTGGAATTCCAGAAAATGCCATTGCAGAATTAGTACGATTAGGAATCAAAGATGTTACTTGTATTTCTAATAACGCAGGTGTTGATGATTTTGGGTTAGGTTTACTATTACAAAATCGTCAAATAAAAAAAATGATTTCTTCCTATGTGGGCGAAAATGATGAATTTGAGCGTCAAATGTTATCAGGTGAGTTAGAGGTAGAGTTAACACCACAGGGAACGTTAGCAGAAAAATGCAGAGCAGCTCAAGCTGGATTTCCTGCTTTTTATACACCAGCAGGTTACGGTACTGAAGTAGCAGAAGGTAAAGAAACCAGAGAGTTTGATGGTAAGATGTATGTTTTAGAACCAGCATTTAAAGCTAATTTTGCTTTTGTAAAAGCATGGAAAGGTGATGCAGCTGGAAACTTAATATTTAAAGGAACTTCAAGAAACTTTAATCCAAATATGTGTGGAGCAGCAACCATTACTGTTGCAGAAGTAGAAGAATTGGTTCCTGTTGGAGAATTAAATCCAAATCAAATTCATATACCTGGGATTTTTGTACAACGTATTTTTCAAGGAGAAAACTACGAAAAAAGAATAGAACAACGTACGGTACGTCAAAAACTTTAATTCCTAAATGTAGCAATCTATCAATGTAACAATGAAAAATGTAGTTGTAGAAAAATCAATAGAAGTTGCATTGTTAATTATTGAATTTTGTGAAATTCTAGAAAAGAATAAAAAGTTTGTCATTGCTAAGCAATTATTAAAATCTGGAACTAGTATTGGAGCTAATATTCACGAAGCTCAGAATGCAGAAAGTAAATCAGATTTTATTCATAAAATCAAGATCGCAACCAAAGAATTAGAAGAAACAAAATACTGGTTAATTCTTTGTGAGAAGTCAAAAAGTTACCCTTCTGACTTAACTTTAAATATTAAAGTGAAAGAATTAGGTTTAATTCTATATAAAATTTTAAGTACGAGTATCAAGTCAAAATAAATAAGCGTTGTTTTTCAAAATAGATGTTCAGTAAACAAATTAGGTGCATTTTAAAATTGAATTATAATATGCAATTGATACACAGTTACATTACTAAATTGATACATTAAATAAAATGTTAGATAAAAACGGAATAGCTAAACGTATAGCAAAAGAAGTAAAAAACGGATATTATGTAAACTTAGGAATTGGTATTCCAACCTTAGTAGCCAACTTTGTACGTGATGATATTGAGGTTGAATTTCAAAGTGAAAATGGCGTTTTAGGAATGGGACCTTTTCCGTATGAAGGAGAAGAAGATGCAGATGTTATTAATGCAGGAAAACAAACGATAACTACCTTACCAGGCGCAAGCTTTTTTGATTCAGCAACCAGCTTTTCAATGATTAGAGGTAAGCATGTACATTTAACTATTTTGGGAGCTATGGAAGTAGCAGAAAATGGTGATATAGCCAACTGGAAAATTCCAGGGAAAATGGTAAAAGGAATGGGAGGAGCCATGGATTTAGTTGCAAGTGCGGATAATATTATTGTGGCTATGATGCATACTAATAAAAAAGGAGCTTCAAAGCTGTTGAAAAAATGTTCTTTACCATTAACAGGAGTTGGATGTGTTACTAAAATAGTAACCAATTTAGCCGTGTTAGAAATAAAAGACAATACTTTTCATTTATTGGAAAGAGCCCCAGGAGTATCTGTAGAGGAAATTAAAGCGGCAACAGAAGGAACTTTAGTTGTCAATGGAGATATTCCTGAAATGGATATCGCATCCTAAAATTACGTACTAAAAAGATAGATAATAAACTAAGAATTAAAACTTCTTCCCTATGGGAAGGTTAGAGAGGGGATAATGAAAATAATTTCATACAACGTAAATGGCATACGAGCAGCGTTAAAAAAAGGCTTTATAGAGTGGTTAAAAGCTGCAAATCCAGATGTAATTTGCATACAAGAAACCAAAGCACATAAAGAACAGTTGGATGTAACAGAATTTGAGAATGCTGGATATCCATATCATTATTGGTTTTCAGCAGAAAAAAAAGGCTATTCTTCAGTAGCTGTTTTCTGTAAAAAAGAACCTAAACATATTGAATATGGAACAGGAATAGAATCTATGGATTTTGAAGGAAGAAATCTTCGTGTGGATTATGATGAGGTTTCGGTTATGAGTATGTATTTACCATCAGGAACCAATAGTGCTCGTCTTGATTACAAGTTTAAATACATGGATGAAATCCTAGAGTATGCAACTGAATTAAGAAAAACAATTCCTAACTTGGTAATTTGTGGAGATTATAATATTTGTCATGAAGAAATAGATATTCATAATCCTAAAATGAAAGGTGTATCAGGATTTTTACCAGAAGAACGAGAATGGCTAGGGAAATTTATAGATAGTGGATTTATAGATAGTTTCCGTCATATAAATCCAGACCGTCAAGAATATTCTTGGTGGAGTTATAGAGCAAATGCTAGAGCTAATAACAAAGGTTGGCGTTTAGATTATGCAATGGTTGCTGAGCCTTTAAAAGATAAAATAACAAGAGCGTATATTTTACCAGAAGCAAAACACTCAGATCATTGTCCAATAGCACTAGAACTGGATGTTTAACAGAATTATAAGATAAAAAAATCAATAATATTTAAATTAAAATGTTATTGATTTTAACTTCTTACAGGTATAAAAATGAAAAATCTACTTAAACTACTACTTTTTTTTACAACTTCAATAATTGCGCAAGAACCTATTGATAGTACTACTATTGCTAAAAAAGAAATAAAGCAACCTATAGATTCTATAACTACAAAAAATGATTCCATTAATAAACTTAAAAATACATTATTTACAGATGCTGATTTAAAAATAATAGATAGTTTATTGGTTGAAGAACAGTTTAATGCTCCTATATTTGATAGCATTCAATATGTAATTAACGATAAAGACATTATTGGTGATCCAACATTAGTACTTTCTTCAGAATTATTAAAAACCAGATTATCAAAAATAGATGTGAATACACCATTTCATTTAGCTTATAATCCGTCTTTAGAACAAGTAATTAATGGATATTTAAAACGCAGAAGAAAATATTATCCAGCTTTAATGGCTAGAGCACAGTATTACTTTCCAATGTTTGAACGCTATTTAGATCAATACAACATTCCTTTGGAAATGAAATATTTGGCAATTGTAGAATCGGCTCTAAAACCAAGAGCAAAATCAAGAGTTGGAGCCACAGGATTATGGCAATTTATGTATGGAACAGGTGTTCAAGTTGGTTTAAAAGTGAGTTCGTATGTAGATGAACGCCAAGACCCAGTGAAATCTACTATTGCTGCATGTAAATACTTAAATCAACTATATAAAATTTTTGGAGACTGGGATTTAGCTTTGGCAGCATACAACTCAGGACCAGGTAATGTTTCTAAAGCAATTAAAAGATCTGGAGGGTATAAAAACTATTGGAATATTAGACCTTATTTACCAAGAGAAACTGCAGGGTATGTACCAGCATTTTATGCGACTATGTACATTTTTGAATATGCAAAAGAACATAAACTATATCCTGAAGCACCAAAAATTTTTCATTTTGAAACAGATACTATAAAAGTTAAAAAGACCGTTAGTTTTGATCAGATTTCAGAAACAACAGGGATTGATACAGAACTATTATCGTTTTTAAATCCTGAATACAAGTTAGATATTATTCCTTTGGTGAAAGATAGAAAATATGTTGTGAGGTTACCTCGTAATAAAGTCATAGACTTTTTAGAAAAAGAGAATGATTTATATGCATTAGTGGAAAAAGATGATGCCAAAAGAGAAAAACCATTACCTAAGTATTTTGAAATGGATAGGCGAATCCGTTATAGAGTGCGTAGTGGAGATTATTTAGGGAAAATAGCTAAAAGATTTGGCGTTAGAGTAAGTAGTATAAAACGATGGAATGGACTACGTTCAAATAATTTACGAATTGGACAAAGATTAAGTATATATCCAAGGAGATTTAGGAAAGTAAGAAAAAGCACAAAAAAAATTAGCAGTGAACCAAAAGGAAAATATGAAATCTATACCGTTAAAGAAGGAGACTCGTTATGGACGATTTCTAAAAAATACCCTTCAATTTCTATTGACCAAATTAAAAAATGGAACAATATTTGGAGTGTAACAAAGCTTAAGCCAGGAATGAAATTAAAAATATTTAAAAGCTAGAAAACATGAGGAAAATAGCCTTATTTCTAATATCTATATTAACACTTGTTTCTTGTAAAACAGGAGGTAAAGACACGTTTGTATTACCAACATCAACAGGGAGTACAAACAAAATCCTAATTGTTGTTAAAGGAAACGATTGGGAAGGAAAAATAGGAGATGAAATACGAACTGTTTTTGGAGAACATCAAGTTGGTTTACCACAACCAGAAACACTACTTTCAGTAAGCCAAGTTGATCCATCAGGTTTCAAAACCTTTATGAGAAACAATAAGGCTATTCTTTTTATAAGAAAAGGAAAAGAAGAAAGTATTAGAGTTGAAAAAAACAAATATGCCTCACCACAAATATTAGTGTATGCTGTAGCAAAAGATGAAGAAGCTATAATAAAACTAATCAATAAAAGAGGCAAAGAAATTATTCAAACATTCAAAAATGAAGATATTAAGTTTATTCAAAACATCTTTAAAAGAGAAAAAGTAGATGAAAATCAATTTGAAACAATTAAAAACTTAGGAATTACGATTGATATTCCCAAAAGATTTAAAAAAGTGGATGATACAGGTGATTTTTTATGGTTACGTCAACGTTTAAAAAGTGGGATTGCTAGAGGAGATGGTACTAATAATATTCTTATATACAGTGTTCCTTTTGAAGACGAAACAAAAGTTGAAGATAATATTACAGCAGTTAGAGACACTATTGGTAAAAAACACATTCCAGGTAGCAAAGAAGGAATGTATATGATTACAGAACAAGCATACACACCATTTACATATGCAACCACCATGGATAATAAGAATGCCTATGAAACTAGAGGGAAATGGGAAGTTAAAAATGATTTTATGGCAGGCCCATTTTTAAATTATACAATAGTTGATAAACAAAACAAACGTTTAGTAATTTTTGAAGGGTTTACGTATGCGCCTTCTGTAAATAAAAGAGATTTTTTATTTGAATTAGAAGCTATAGCAAAATCGATGAAAATAAAATAAGGTATACTCATTTTTGAGTTTAAAAAGAGCATCAGGACTAGTCCTGATGCTTTTTTGTTATATTTGAGATACTTAACCTTAAACTTAATTATACAATGGAAACAAATTTTTTAGCAATTCTTGGGGCAGCTTTTGTGCCAATGATAATGGGATTCCTTTGGTACGGACCTATGCTTTTTCAAAAAGCATGGATGAAAGAAATGAACTTTACACAAAAAGATATTGAAGGAGGTAATATGCTTCTAATATTTGGTTTGAGCTTTGTATTTAGCGCCATATTAGCTTTTTCAATGCAAATGCTAGTAATACATCAATGGGGAGTATTCTCAACCTTAGCAGGAGAACCTGGTTTTGCAGAGAAAACGGGTGGAGGTTATGCCTATTATCAAGAGTTCATGTCTAATTTTGGTGATCGTTTTAGAACATTTAAGCATGGAGCATTGCATGGCGTTTTAGCTGGAATATTTATTGTGCTACCAATTTTAGGAACAAAAGCATTGTTTGAAAGAAAATCATTTAAATATATTGCTATTAATGTAGGTTATTGGACGGTAACACTTGCTTTAATGGGAGGTATTGTATGTCAATGGGCTTAACAAACTTAGAGATAAAATTATAATACAAAAAAGCATCATTTTAAATTGATGCTTTTTTTATGTAACAAAATCAAAAAAAAATACACCTATTTGTTATACAAACTAATTAGTTGAATGATTTTACGTTTTTTAAATTTAGAGAGAAAACAATATTTCCGCTCCTCGTATTGGGAAAGAAGCATTGGACTTAAAATTCTCTTAGGCTTTTTTGCACTCTATTTTGTGGTAATGTTTTTGTCTTTAGGGGTTGGTATGTATCCAGCTTTGAAGAAAGTTTATCCAGAAAAAGACCCATTTATTGTTGTAAATGAATTCTTATTCTTTTGGTTTATGGGCGATTTAATAGCTAGATTTTTCTTACAAAAACTACCTGTAATGTCTATTAAACCATTATTAATATTACCCATTAAAAGAAGTAAAATTATTAACTATGTTTTAGGTAAATCAGCAGTATCGTTTTTTAACTTCTTACCACTATTTGCTATCGTACCTTTTAGTATTGTATTGATGAGTAAAGGGTATGATTCCATACAGATAGTAACTTGGATGTTTAGCTTAATTATAATTGTATTAATTATTAATTTCTTAAACTTTATAATAGAAAGTATAAGTGCCAAAACAAGTTTGTCTTTTTTACCAATACTGGCAATCGCTTCTGTATTGTTTGCAATTGATTACTTTAAAATATTTTCCTTTTCAAAATTAATTGCTAAGGGAATTTTAGCAATCTCAAATATGCCCATTTTAATATTGGTGTTAATTGCGTTATTGGTGTTGTTGTATGTTTTGAATTATAAACTACTTAAAACAGTATTGTTTTTAGACTCAGCAATAAAAAATAAGGTTGAAGAAGCCAAATCATCTGATTATACTTGGACAAAACGTTTTGGAGATATTGCACCTTTTATGCAATTAGATTTAAAACTTATTATGCGTAATAAAAGAACAAAATCAACAGTTTGGATGTTATTTATAGGACTTTTATATGGCTTATTCTTCTATCCACAACCAGAGTATGCAGATAAAGAGTTCTTTTTTATTTTCATAGGCATTTTTTCTACAGGAATATTCTTAATGAATTTTGGACAATTTATTCCTGCTTGGGATAGCGGTTACTATAAAATGTTAATGAGTCAAAACTTTAAGTATGAACGCTATTTAAAATCTAAATTTATATTAATGGCTATTAGTATCATTGCGTTGTTTCTATTAGGAATTCCCTATGTGTATTTTGGATGGAAAATTTTAGTAGCGCATTTTGCAGCAGCTATTTATAATATAGGTGTAAATACACATGTAATTATGTATGGAGGTTCGTTTAATAGGAAGAAAATTAATCTTGATCAAAAAGCAGCATTTAATTATCAAGGAACAGGAGCAGTACAATGGTTAATAGGAATTCCATTAATGATAGTACCTATGATTTTATTTGGGCTTATCAATTGGTTGGTGAATTTTGAAGTTGCAACGTTAACTCTAATAATATTAGGGGTATTAGGAATTGTATTTCATCAAAAGTTAATGAGCTTTATTACTAAAAAATATATTACAAATAAATACGCAATGATCCATGCATTTGATCAAGAAAACTAACAGAAAACAGTATGATACAAGTAACAAATCTTACCAAAAAATATAAAGGAAATCAGGTTTTAAATATTGAAACATTACAAATACCGAAAGGACAATCTTTTGGATTAGTTGGAAACAATGGAGCAGGTAAAACAACCTTTTTTAATACATTGTTGGATTTAATAAGACCAACAACAGGGCAAATCACCAATAATGAAATTATAGTTAATGAAAGAGAAGATTGGAAAAAAATAACAGGCTCCTTTATTGATGAAAGCTTTTTAATTGGATATTTAACACCTAATGAGTATTTTGAGTTTGTAGGCGAACTTAGAGGAATGAATAAAGCAGATGTAACAATATTTATAACTCAATTTGAAGAATTTTTTAACGATGAAATTCTAGGAAAGAAGAAATATTTACGTGATTTAAGTAAAGGAAATCAGAAAAAAGTGGGGATTGTCGCAGCAATGATGGGAACTCCTGAAGTAGTGATACTAGATGAACCCTTTGCAAATTTGGATCCTACAACTCAAATACGACTTAAAAAACTTATAAAGGAGTTAGTAGATGATAACGAAATAACAGTGTTAATATCAAGTCACGATTTAAGCCATGTAACAGAAGTTTGTGAACGAATTGTGGTCTTAGATAAAGGGAATGTAGTCAAAGATATCAATACCTCTACAGAAACTTTAGAAGAATTAGAAAGCTATTTTTCTGCATAAGATAAAAATTACCATTTTATTACTATTTTTACGCATTTACACACAATAACTTAAAAGGATAGTTGTTGTAAAGTAAATGCGTTATTTAATATGAAAAAAACAACTAAGGGATTAGTATTCAGTGGGATTTTGGCACTTGTGTTATCATGTAGTACAAAAAAGAACAATGTCATAAATCGTAACTTCCATGCAATTACAACCAAGTATAACGTATTGTTTAATGGAGAACAAGCATATTTAAAAGGACTTAAAGAAATTGAAGACAAGCATCAAGATAATTTTTGGAAGCGTTTACAAATAGAGCCTATAACTTTTGATGATAGAAAAATTCAAGCACCATCATTAAAACCTGGGGCAGGATTTGGTAATGAAGATGAGGAAGAGGAACCTAAAAATTTAACGCATTTTGATAAAGCGGAAGAAAAAGCGGTAAAAGCCGTTCAAAAACATTCTATGAATATTGATGGGTATGAAAAGAATCGTCAAATTGATGATGCTTACTTTTTACTTGGAAAAGCCAGATATTATACACAACGGTTTATTCCATCAATAGAAGCTTTTAACTACATAATAGCGAACTACCCAAACGCTAACCTTATTAATGAAACTAAAAT
Source organism: Tenacibaculum sp. 190524A02b (assembly GCF_964036645.1). Classification (NCBI taxonomy): domain Bacteria; kingdom Pseudomonadati; phylum Bacteroidota; class Flavobacteriia; order Flavobacteriales; family Flavobacteriaceae; genus Tenacibaculum; species Tenacibaculum vairaonense. The sequence continues at coordinate 3,706,302 of NZ_OZ038525.1, forward strand.
TTGGAGAGCAAAAACTAATATTCGTTTAGATAATGAAAAATTAGCGATTGAATCTTTAAAATTTCTTTTGGAAGTAGAAGAGAATGAAGAAGAATTACCAGATAGAGTAAGAGAAGAAGCACATACCGCAATGGCAATGGCTTATGAAAAAACAGATACCATTCAAAAGGTAATTTATCACTTAACCAAAGCTTCAGAGATATTTAAAAATAAAGAACAAGCAGCTCGAAATATGTTCATTTTAGGGCAAATCTATAGCGAACTAAATAGAAAAGATTCTGCTAGAATGGTATTTAAGAAGTTAGCAGATTATAGAAGAGCACCTTATAAATACAGAATTAGAGCTAATATTGAACTAGCAAAAAATACACCTAATGACTCTGCTTCAGTGGTGGTATTAAGTAGAATTAAAAAGCTAATTAAAAATACGGATAATCGTAAGTTCTTAAATGCCTTATATTATCAAGCAGGTGTTTTAGAAAAAGGAAGGAATAAAACAGAGAATGCAGAAAAATATTTTAAAAAATCACTAGAGGCTAAGCATAATAATGATTATCAAAAAACGTATGCATATGAACAGTTAGGAAATATTGCTTTTGATAAACAAGATTATGTGTTGGCAGGATCTTATTATGATAGTGTGTTACAAAAAGCCTCGAAGGAATTTGATCAAGAAAAAAGGATTAGAAGAATAAAACGAAAAAATAAAGGCTTAACTACGCTTAGAAAATATGAAGAAACAGTAAAAACCAATGATAGTATTTTGAAAATTGTCGCTATGAGTAAGGATGAGCAAACCGCTTTTTTCGAAAAATATATTGAGAAAATTAAAAAAGAAGATGAAGAGCGAAGACAACAAATGTTAAATGCTCAGAATTTTGGAAGTGCATTTGGAAGTACTTTTATAGGAAAGAATACAACTAAAAAGGGAAAATGGTATTTTTATAATACACAAAGTGTAGCTTTTGGTAAGGTAGAATTTGAAAGGGTTTGGGGAAATAGACCTTCGGAAGATAACTGGCGACTTTCAGAAAAAAACAACAAGTTGATTACTAATGATGAGGAAGCTTCAGAAGAAGAAAAGAAAGAAGACCCAAGATATATAGTAACTACTTATTTAGATGCTATTCCAAAAGAACCTAAAGAACTAGATAAATTAAGAGAAGATAGAAAAGCTGCCTTGTATCAATTAGGATTAATTTATAAAGAACAATTTAAAAATCCTGAGTTAGCCATTAAAAATCTTGAAAGACTAAAAGCAATTCAAAAAGATAATAAGCTAGAACTAGCTATAGGTTATCATTTGTATCAAATATATTCAAGTATTGGAAATACTGAAAAAGCAAATGAAAACAAGAACCTAGTATTAAATAAATATCCAGAATCTAAGTTTGCACAAGTAATACAATCGCCAAATAAAAAGCTTTCTGAAGAGAACACGAAAGATGATGAGGTGTATAAAAAATATAAGGAAATTTACTACTTGTATAAAGAAAATAAGTTTGAAGAAACCGTTGCAGAGATAGATAAATTCTCTCCATCTGCACAAAATTCAAATTTAATTCCTAAATTAGCTCTTCTTAAGGCTTTGTCAATAGGGAAAACACAAGATAAAGAGACTTACAAAAAAGCACTTGAGTTTGTGTCTTTGAGTTATGCCAATACCATTGAAGGTCAAAAAGCAGAAGAGATAATCAAACAGTTAACAAAGTAAATAGAATTAATAATACTACTTAATTCCCCAAATTATGTTCAGTAAAGAAAGTAAAAAAAGCGGTGACAGATCAGTTTCTGAAAGAAACGTAATAGGAAGTAATACTAAAATAGTTGGAGAAATAATATCGGAAGGTGATTTTAGAATAGATGGAACACTAGAAGGTAATATTCAAACCAATGGAAGAGTAATTATAGGTGAATCAGGCTTAATAAAAGGAAAAGCTGATTGTGCCAATGCAGATATAGAAGGAAAGTTCTCGGGAGAATTACAAGTTTCAAATACCTTAACAGTAAAATCAACTGCAAATATAACAGGAGATGTTGTTATAGGAAAACTTTCGGTTGAGCCAGGAGCTACCTTTAACGCTACTTGTTCAATGAAAGGAGCAGTAAAAGAACTGAAGAAGAACGAACAAGGACGTGCCGAGAAATCAGCTTAATAAATACCTTCGCTTCTCAGGAATTGCTATTCAAATGGGTGCAACCATATATCTGGGAAGCTTGTTGGGAAATTGGTTGGATGCTAAATTTCCAAACGACAATCAACTTTACACAAAAATTTGTACACTTGCAGCAGTTTTCGGAGCAATGTACTCTGTAATTAGACAAGTAATCAAATTAACTAAAGATAATGATTAAACGAATTTTTGTGTTTTTAGCCGTAGTAGCAGTAGTGTTTTTAACCACCTATTTTCTTCATAATTATGTTTTAAACACTAAAGATATTCAGTTGTCTTTCCCTTTGTTAAGTATGTACTTGTTTAATGTAACTGCATGTGTGTTAATTTACATTATAGTAGAACTAGTTGTAGTTCCTTTGCCTAATGAAACAGGATATCTGTATTTAGCTTTAATGATGATAAAACTAGGCGTGTTTTTACTTTTATTTCAAGGGTTTATTTTTTCAGAATCAGGATTATCTAAACCAGAAAAACTTGCCATTTTACTTCCATTACTTACTTTTTTACTAATAGAAGCAGGTTTTGTTTCAAAACTATTGAATAACAAGTAGTTTTATTCTTGGAGGCTGAAAATAAAACCCATGTTAAAACTAAATAAGAAAAGGGTTTGTAGTTTTAATTTATTGTGTACCTTTGCACGGAAATTTACAGACCAAAAACTCTATATTTAGTAAAGGTATGATGGTAGCAAACAAAACTATCAAGTTAATTACAGTTTTAGTACTAGTATTTACTTCATTTACAGCATTCGCTGGCGGTGGTGACAAGACTACTTCGAATGACGGAGGTCAGATTAACACCAAAAAAGAAATCAAAGGATACATTAAACATCACTTGGCAGACTCACATGATTTTGCGTTGTATTCATACACAAATGATGCTGGTGAAAGGAAACATGTTGGTTTTCCATTACCTGTAATCGTATGGACAAGCAAAGGATTAAAAACATTTATGTCGTCAAAATTTCATCATAATGATGATGGGCATGTTGTTGTAGATGCTGGAGGTGTTAAGTTAACAAAAATACACAGTAAAATATACGAGTTAAACGAAGGTGCTGAAGCAGTACAGTTTGATGCTGAACATCATGCGACGAATGCACACAGAGTTTTAGATTTTTCTATAACAAAAAATATTTTCGGAATCTTATTAGCTGGTTTATTAATGATTTTAGGATTTAGATCATTAGCAAACGGTTATAAGAAAGGAGCTATACCAACAGGAGTTGGACGTTTCTTAGAGCCATTAGTGTTATTTGTTAGAGATGAGATTGCGATTCCTAATATCGGAAAAGATAAATACAGAAAGTTTATGGGATTCCTATTAACAGTGTTTTTCTTTATTTGGATATTAAATTTATTAGGATTAACTCCATTAGGATTTAACGTAACAGGAAATATTGCAATTACTATTTGTTTAGCGTTATTTACATTCGTTATAGTTCAATTTTCAGCAAACAAAGACTATTGGAAACATATCTTCTGGATGCCAGGTGTACCTGTACCAATGAAAATAGTTTTAATGCCTATTGAAGTTTTAGGTATGTTAACAAAACCATTCTCTTTATTAATACGTTTATTTGCAAACATTACAGCGGGACATGCTGTTGTAATGGGGCTTATTGCAGTAGCTTATACGGCAAGAGAAGTTTTAGGAACAGCAGGAGGTTTTAGTGTTTCTTTATTATTAACATTATTTATCTCTTTAATAGAGCTGTTAGTGGCGTTTTTACAGGCTTTCATCTTTACAATGTTGTCTTCATTGTTTATTGGTATGGCTGTAGAAGATCATGACCACCATTAATTTAGAAAAGAAATTTGTTTAATTTATATATAAATCAATTATTATGACAATCCCAAATTTAGTTGGAGCAGGATTAATCGTAATCGGAGGAGGATTAGGATTAGGAAAAATCGGTGGTAGTGCAATGGAAGCTATCGCTCGTCAACCTGAAGCTGCTGGAAAAATCCAAACAGCAATGATTATCATCGGAGCATTATTAGAAGGTTTAGCATTTGGTGCGTTAATCTTAGGTGCATAATTCCGAAACAAAAAACTAAAACAGTTCTGTGACGGTTGGTTACAGAATTGTTTTAAACAATTAAACAAAAACAAAAGAAAAAATTTAGATTAGTAATGGGAATATTTAATGATTTTTCACCGGGTCTATTTATCATGCAAGCTATTATATTATTAATATTAATAGCGTTAATGGCTAAATTTGCATGGAAACCAATCTTAAATGCTTTAAATGAAAGAGAAGAAGGAATTCAAAATGCATTAGATCAAGCAGAAAATGCTCGTAAAGAAATGCAAAATTTACAAGCAGATAATGAGCGTTTAATTAAGGAAGCGAGAGAAGAGCGTGATGCCATGATGAAAGAAGCTCGTGAAATTAAAGATAAAATTATAGCAGATGCTAAGCAAGAAGCAGAAGAGCAAACATCTACTATGATTAATAATGCAAAAGCAACTATTAAACAAGAACAACAAGCAGCAATAGCTGAATTAAAGAAGAAAGTAGCAGACTTATCTATAGATATTGCACAAACTGTTGTTAGAAAAGAATTAGCTTCACAGGACGATCAATTAAAACTTGTGGAGGGAATGTTAGAAGAAGTTACTTTAAACTAATCATTCAATGAAAGGAGCAAGACCAGCATTACGTTACGCAAAAGCAATATTAAATTTAGCCAAAGAATCTGGTAAAGAAACTGAGGTTAATGACAACATGAAGTTAATAGTAGATACTATTGCAGGAAGTAGCGATTTAAATGCAATGCTTAAAAGCCCTGTAATTAAAGCAGCCGATAAGCGTAAAGTACTAACAGCACTTTTTGGAGAAAAAGTAAATAACATTGTAAAAGGTTTGTTTAATCTATTAGAAGAAAACAAACGTATGTTGATGTTAGAACCAATCGCTAAGCAATATACTGTTATATATGATTATTATAAGAGTATGCGTGTGGCTAAAGTTACTACAGCGGTATCACTAACAAAGGAGTTAGAAGATAAGATTCAAGCTAAGATAGTAGAACTTACAGGAAATAGCGCGACAATAGAAAATATAGTAAATCCAGATATTTTAGGAGGATTTATCTTACGTGTTGGAGATGTGCAGTATGATGCAAGTATCTCTAACCAATTTAATGAATTAAGAAGAGAGTTTGACAATAGTCATTATATTCCAAAAATTTAATTATACATCAAACAATATAAGATGGCAGCAATTAAACCAGCTGAAGTATCAGCAATTTTAAAGGAACAATTAACAAATTTCGAAACAAAAGCAACGTTAAGCGAAGTAGGAACTGTTTTACAAGTAGGTGATGGTATCGCACGTGTATATGGTTTATCTAACGTTCAGTACGGTGAATTAGTTGACTTTGGTAACGGTTTAGAAGGAATCGTATTAAACCTAGAAGAAGACAACGTAGGGGTGGTATTATTAGGGCCATCAGTAGGCGTTAGTGAAGGTTCTACAGTTAAACGTACTGAAAGAATTGCTTCTTTAAAAGTTGGAGAAGGTATTGTTGGTCGTGTAGTAGATACATTAGGAAACCCAATTGATGGTAAAGGACCAATTGAAGGAGAAACTTATGAAATGCCATTAGAGCGTAAAGCGCCTGGGGTAATCTACCGTCAACCAGTAAACGAGCCAATGCAAACTGGAATTAAATCTGTTGATGCAATGATTCCAATTGGACGTGGACAACGTGAGTTAATCATTGGAGACCGTCAAACAGGTAAGTCAACAGTAGCTATTGATACTATCTTAAATCAGAAAGAATTTTACGATGCAGGTGAGCCAGTTTATTGTATCTACGTTGCCGTAGGTCAAAAAGGTTCTACAGTAGCTGCAATCGCTAATATGTTAGAAGAAAAAGGAGCGTTAGCCTATACTACAATAGTAGCAGCAAATGCTTCAGATCCTGCACCAATGCAGGTATATGCTCCATTCGCAGGAGCGGCAATTGGAGAATATTTCCGTGATACTGGTAGACCAGCTTTAATTGTTTATGATGATTTATCTAAGCAAGCAGTAGCTTACCGTGAGGTATCATTATTATTACGTCGTCCACCAGGACGTGAGGCGTATCCTGGAGACGTTTTCTACTTACACTCAAGATTATTAGAGCGTGCTGCAAAAGTAATCAATGATGATTCAATTGCTGCTGAAATGAACGATTTACCAGATTCTTTAAAAGGTAAAGTAAAAGGTGGTGGATCTTTAACAGCATTACCAATTATTGAAACTCAAGCAGGAGACGTTTCTGCATATATTCCAACAAACGTAATTTCGATTACTGATGGACAGATTTTCCTTGAGTCTGATTTATTTAACTCGGGTGTACGTCCTGCAATTAATGTAGGTATCTCGGTATCTCGTGTAGGAGGTTCAGCTCAAATTAAATCAATGAAGAAAGTATCAGGTACTTTAAAGTTAGACCAAGCTCAGTATCGTGAATTAGAAGCATTTGCTAAGTTTGGATCTGATTTAGATGCAGCTACAATGAATGTAATTTCTAAAGGTAAGCGTAACGTTGAGATTTTAAAGCAAAATCAAGGAGATCCTTTTACAGTAGAAGATCAAGTTGCTATTATCTATGCAGGTTCTAAGAACTTATTAAAAGATGTTCCTGTAAATAAAGTAAAGCAGTTTGAAAGAGATTTCTTAGACTACTTAAACGCTAAGCACAGAGATGTGTTAGATACCTTAAAAGCTGGAAAATTAACTGATGAGGTTACAGATACCTTAACAGAAGCAGCTAAAGAGATTTCGGCTAAATTTTCAGCCTAGTAAATAAATAAAAACAATTTCCCGCTGTAAAAAAGCGGGAAGCTTTATAATTTTAAGTGCAAATCACATGGCAAACTTAAAAGAAATACGTAACAGAATTACTTCGATAGGATCAACAATGCAGATTACCTCTGCCATGAAAATGGTATCGGCTGCAAAGTTGAAAAAAGCACAAGATGCAATTACGGCAATGCGTCCATATTCATCAAAGCTTACAGAATTATTACAAAACCTAAGTGCCACTCTTGAAGGGGATGCAGGTGGAGTATATTCTGAACAAAGAGAAGTAAACAAAGTATTATTAGTTTCTATAACCTCAAATAGAGGGTTATGTGGTGGTTTTAATTCAGCTATTATTAAGCAAACAGTTAAAACAATCACTGATAAGTATGCTAGTGCTTCTGTTGATATCTTAACAATAGGTAAAAAAGGAAACGATATTTTATCAAAAGAATATTCGGTTATTGAAAATAGAAATGATGTTTTTGATGACTTAACTTTTGATAATGTAGCTTCTTTAGCTGAAAAGTTAATGAATTTGTATGTAGAAGGTACCTATGATAAAATTGAGGTTATTTACAACAGATTTAAAAATGCAGCTACTCAAATTGTAGAAGTAGAGCAATTTTTACCTATTAAACCAATTGAAGGAGAAGTAAATGCTAATGCAGATTATATTTTTGAGCCTTCAAAAGAAGAAATAATTTTAGAGTTAATTCCTAAGTCATTAAAAACACAGTTATACAAAGCAATACGTGATTCATTTGCTGCCGAACACGGAGCGCGTATGACTGCCATGCATAAAGCAACAGATAATGCTAAGGAATTACGTGATGAATTATTATTAACGTACAACAAAGCACGTCAAGCTGCCATTACCAATGAAATTTTAGAGATTGTTGGTGGAGCAGAAGCTTTAAATAATTAAAGAAATTAATTATCATATAGAAAAAGCGAATCAGAAATGGTTCGCTTTTTTATTTTATAGTTTTCTGGAATACATTTGAAAGTATGTCCTAGTAACGCTAGGAAGCTATCTGTTCCTTCGGTAACAATATTCCATTTATAATTCATTTTAAAAAGTTAATTGGTATTATCATGAATTAACAGCTTTACGAACAAAGTTCTTTTTTAACGTTAAGCCATTTTTATACGTAATTTTGCTTATATACATATATACTAGTATAGGAATCAATCCATGAGGAATTCTATAAATTACTAAATACAAGTACTGATGCACCATATTTAAAGAAACTTCATAATGCAAGCCGCTTATTATTCTAGCCAAAGCAGTTATAAAACCCCAAAAAGCGGCATAGATTAAAGTAGGTTTCACCAGTTTAGGAATAAATATAAATAGTGCAATTGCAAAATCTAAAACACCAGCTACAAATAAAAGACTTTTAGCCATGTTTTCGGTAACAGGTAGTATATTTAACGTCATGGTAACAAAATTAGCAGGAAGCGGATAAAAAACGCCTATAGCATACATTCCATGACAAGTAAACGTTAAGGCAATACATATTTTTAGAGCAAAAATGAGCTTTTCTTTATTTTTGTTTTTTATAAAATATAATAACGCAATGGGTACTCCAAACTGAATAGTGTGTTCAAAGAACATAATTAAATGATAGAACTTCTCTTTAGTAAGTAACAAGGATAAAAAGACCAAACTTACAGCGCCAAGTTTAAGAATATTACGTTGCCAATTTTTTGTACTACCTGTAATTGTTAAGCTTAACACAGCACATACAACATATAAACAGCCAACACAACGAGTTAAAATTTGGATAGACAAATCGGTATTTAAATCAGTAACATACTTTTGCCAAGTAGTATCAAAAACAAGATTGATAATAGGCTCTAATAACTTTTGATCCCAAAAAAGAGAGCGATAAGGAGCATCCCAAATCAAGTGTTGATAGGCTCTACCAGCAAAAATAAAAAACGAACTAACTTTTAATAAACTGAGAAGGGTTTTATAGGTCATAAATTAAATTTCGGCAAATATAGAAATGCTAACAAACCTTGTTCGTTAATATAAGTTTAGCAAACTTTAAATCTACGGTTAATTAAAAGTTAACCAAATTATTATAAGATTAATATTGAATGTTAGAGTATGAAAGTGTAAACTCGAAAAATATATTTGCCGCACATAACTAAACAAAAAACCCTTTTACAATGAAAAAAACGCTTTTGGTTTTATCATTTTTGGTTACTTTTTTCAGTAATGCTTCTAATGATAAATACCGATTAATTATCACGGACAATCCAGCTACTACAATAATGATTGGTTGGAATCAAAGATCAGGATCTAATCCAACAGTGTATTATGGAACCAGTGATTTTGGAACCAATTGGTCAAGCTATCCAAGTTCTAAAACAGTAGATCGTTCTGTTTCTTATAAAGGAATGAACAATAGGTTTGCTAAACTTACAGGCTTAACACCTAACACCAATTATTATTTTGTAATTAGAGATAGTCAAGGAACAAGTAATCGTTTTTGGTTTAAAACGGCTCCTAGTAATAATCAGCGTATGTCATTTATTGCAGGAGGAGATTCAAGAAATAATAGAACCCCAAGAAGAAATGCTAATTTACTAGTATCAAAATTAAAACCAACGGCGGTTTTCTTTGGTGGAGATATGACCAATGGTGATTCAAGTTCTGAGTGGCAAGGTTGGTTTGATGACTGGCAAAATACAATTGCTAGTGATGGAAGAATGTTTCCTATTATTCCAGCAAGAGGAAATCATGAAGATTCAAATAACAGTATTTACCATTTATTCAATGTACCTTCAACAAGTATTTATTATGATATAACATTCGGAAATAACTTATATACTATTTATACTTTAAACTCTGAAATCTCAGCCGGAGGAAATCAGTATTCATGGTTAAACCAACGTCTAAACAGTAGCAATGCTATTTGGAAATCGGCACAATACCACAAGCCTATGCGTCCGCATGTGTCTTCTAAATCAGAAGGGAATGATGAGTATTCTAGTTGGGCACAATTATTTTACAACAAAGGTGTAAACTTAGTTTTTGAATCAGATTCACATACTGTAAAAACTACATGGCCGGTAAAACCTTGTTCAGGAGGAAGCGGATGTGATGAAGGTTTTGTAAGAGACAATGTAAACGGAACAGTGTATGTAGGTGAAGGTTGTTGGGGCGCACCTTTACGTTCTTCTAACGATGCAAAAAATTGGACTAGAAACAACAGTACTTTTAATCAGTTCAAATGGATTTTTGTTGAAGAATCTAAAATAGAAGTAAGAACCATTAAAGTAGACAACGCAAGTAGTGTAGGTTTAGTATCAAACACCAACCCATTTTCAATTCCATCTAACTTAGATATATGGAACCCATCAAACGGAAGTATAGTAACTATTGTTAATAGTAATGTTAGTTTTCCTGAGGTTGCACTTACTAGTCCAGCAGCAGGAGCTTCTTTTGCTAACAATGCAAGGATAGCTATTAGTGCTAGTGCTTCAGATAGTGATGGAAATGTAGCAAGTGTTAAGTTTTATGCAAACAATACATTAGTAGGTACAGATACTAGCGCACCTTATTCTGTTAATTGGACGCCAACAGGAACTAACCAGAGCTATAGCTTAAAGGCAGTAGCTAGAGATAATGAAGGAAATGAAAGCACATCTTCAATAAGATCTGTATTTGTTGGGGCAGTTTCAAAAACAGTAACATCAACAATTAACAGAACAAATGACGACGCTGAGCAATACCAGTCATCAGGAAGAATGTATATGGATAGTTCGGATTTAGAGCTGGTATATGATGGAAGCTCTAAAGGAAACCAACATGTAGGTATGTTATTTAGAAGTTTAAATATTCCTACTAATGCTACCATTACCAATGCGTATATACAGTTTACTACAGATGAAAGAAATTCGGGAAGTACTTCATTAGCTATAAAAATACAAGATAGTGCAAACCCTGCTGATATAACTACCTCAAGCTATAACATAACTTCAAGAACTTACTACAGTCAATCAGTAAATTGGAATCCTAGTTCTTGGAATTCAGTAGGAGCTTCAGATTCAGCACAACGTACGCCAAATTTAAAAGCATTAGTGCAGCGTGTGGTTAATAAATCAGGGTGGAAAGCAGGTAATAAAATGTTATTTTACATTTCAGGATCAGGTGAGCGTACTGCAGAATCGTATGATGGCAGTAGTTCAAAAGCACCAAAATTAGTTGTTTCTTATGAAACTGGTGACCAAGGTGGTGGCGGTAATCCTGTTTGTGAAAACGTATCTGTAACCTTAGTATTTGATCAATATTCAAGTGAAACATCGTGGACACTTAAAAACAGCAACGGGCAAACCGTGATGAGTGGAGGTAACTATTCGCAAGGAAGTGGTGAAACAGTTACAGTGTCAAAATGTTTACCTGTGGGATGTTATAATCTTACAATTAACGATTCGTATGGTGATGGTATTTGTTGTAATTACGGCAATGGATCGTATAAGGTTATCAATAGTAGTAATACAGTATTAGCATCAGGCGGAAGTTTTGCACGTACTGAAACTAAAGAGGTATGTTTAAGTAGTGGTGCTAGAACAACCAAAGTAGCTAAAAAGAGTATTGAAACGGTTACTACTTTGGCTTTATATCCAAATCCTGTAGCGGATAGAGTGTATGTAAGCGGAGAAGAAAATACAACATTATGGACCGCTAAAGTATTTGATTTATCTGGTAAAAAAATTATTGACAGGCCTATTATAGATAATACCGTAGATGTTTCTGAGCTAATACGTGGCACGGTATATATAATGGAAGTATACAATCAATACGGAGAAAAGAAATTAATGGAAAGACTGCTTACTAAGTAGTTTTAAAACCGAATAGTGTTTATCCTTACTAGCTAGGATTACATGCTATATTTTATTTTACAAACAATAGCTTTTTTAATCCTCCAAGCACTTAGCTTGGGGGATTATTTGGTTGTAGGCTTTAATAACTAATTAAATTATTATAAAGAGATAACTATATTTGTGTACGATAATAAAAAAAGATATTGCTAAAATTGAGAAACTTATTAAAAACACTTTTATTTATATTAATTTTTACTTCATGTAAAACTAATAAAAGAAGTATTGCTAAAGAGGAATACTATTTTCCTACTAAGGTTGCATTTTCAAAAAAAGAAGATTTTCAATGTATAGATTTAAAAGAGTTTAGAAGCTTTCATCAGTTGGTTGATAGTATTGAAAAACTAAATTATAAACGGAAAAAAGGGTATTTGATAGTTGAAACAGAAACAGAAAAAAACAATATACTATTATCAACTTCATATGGAAGATGTAGATTCCCACTATTAAAGTTTAAAAATATTTTAAGTATATCAAAAGATAGTATAAAGAAAGATAGGTCTTATTCAATAAAAGAATTGAAAATCATTTTAAAAAAAGATATACTTAATTATGGAAAAGATAATAGTTTTTCTGAATCACCAGAAAAACTCATGGTTTCACTTACTTGTAAAATAAATGAATTAAATAGCTTGATTTTAAGAGTTATTAAAGTGTTTAATGAAATTCAAGAAGGGTCAAAAAAAGGTCTAAAGCTAAATTTATTTATAAATAGAAGAATGGAGATATACCCACCAATACCGAAGAAAATATGAAAGAAGGAGTACATACTTATTTTTATAAAAAACAATTAAATGGACGAGGGAGATTTGGAATGGTTGAAATTCAGGTATTATCTAGTGAAGAAAAATCAAAAATAATAGATGATTGTCAATGGAAAATTATGAGAAAAGACTACCCCAATACTAATGGAGTTGAAGTTTGGAAAAATAGTGCCATAGCAGCAGCTCAATTTTTAGTAGAAACCTTTTTTAAGTCAGAAAAATTAGAAATAAGGCTTATTGATGTTTTGGGTTTGTTTGTAGATACTGCTCCTTCTCACATAGGGGCAGCATTAATAATTGGCATATTCGATATATTAGATTCTCCTTTAAATGAAATAGCTTTAAAAAATATAGATAATTTTGTTATTGAAAATAGTGATTTAGACAAAATACCTGACTATAATCAACTAACAATATTAAAATCAGAATTAAAGTAATAAAAAACCGCATAAAAATTATTTTTATGCGGTTTTACTATTTTTAAAATCTAGTTGTTTTACATTTTCATTAACCAAGAACGCACTTCAACCTCTTCTTTAATAATATTTCTTAGTTCTTCTATTTTAACACGCTTCTGCTCCATAGTATCTCTATGACGAATGGTTACGGTGTTGTCTTCTATAGTATCATGATCTACAGTAATACAGAAAGGAGTACCCGCAGCATCTTGACGACGGTAACGACGACCTACAGCATCTTTTTCATCATAAGATACATTGAAATCCCATTTTAAGTCTTCTACTATTTTACGAGCAATTTCAGGTAATCCATCTTTCTTAACTAATGGTAAAATAGCAGCTTTAGTAGGTGCTAATACCGCTGGAAGTTTTAATACAGTTCTAGAAGTTCCGTTATCTAATTCCTCTTCTTGTAAAGCATTAGAGAATACGGCTAAGAACATTCTATCTAAACCAATAGAAGTTTCTACTACATACGGTACATAACTTTCATTCTCTTCATGGTCAAAATACTGTAGTTTTTTACCAGAAAATTCTTCGTGTGCTTTTAAATCAAAATCAGTACGAGAGTGAATTCCTTCTAATTCTTTAAAACCAAATGGGAATTTAAACTCAATATCAGCGGCAGCATCAGCATAATGTGCTAATTTCTCATGATCATGGAAACGGTAATTGTCTCTACCTAATCCTAATGATAAGTGCCATTTTAAACGCGTTTCTTTCCATTGCTCATACCATTTCTTTTGCGTACCAGGTTTTACAAAAAACTGCATTTCCATTTGTTCAAACTCACGCATTCTAAAAATAAACTGACGTGCCACAATTTCATTACGGAAAGCTTTACCCGTTTGCGCTATTCCAAAAGGAATTTTCATACGTCCAGTTTTTTGAACGTTTAAAAAGTTTACAAAAATACCTTGAGCCGTTTCTGGACGTAAATATAAATCCATAGCACTATCAGCTGAAGCACCTAGTTTTGTACCAAACATTAAATTAAATTGTTTAACCTCTGTCCAGTTTTTGCTTCCTGTTAAAGGATCAGCTATTTCTAACTCTTCAATAAGTGCTTTTACATCTGCTAAATCTTCATTTTCTAATGATTTAGCCAGTCTACTTAAAATGGTATTTATTTTTTCTTGATATCCTAAAACACGACCGTTAGTAGCTACAAATTCCTCTTTATTAAAGGCGTCTCCAAAGCGTTTTGCAGCTTTTTTAACTTCTTTTTCAATTTTACCTTCAATTTTAGCACAATAATCCTCTACTAAAACATCGGCTCTATATCGTTTTTTACTGTCTTTATTATCAATTAACGGATCATTAAAGGCATCTACGTGGCCGGAAGCTTTCCAAGTAGTTGGGTGCATTAAAATAGAGGCGTCTATCCCTACAATATTTTCATGCATTTGTACCATGGCTTTCCACCAGTAGTCACGAATATTTTTCTTTAATTCTACACCGTTTTGGGCATAGTCATACACAGCGCTTAAGCCATCATAAATTTCAGATGATTGAAATATATAACCGTACTCTTTTGCGTGTGAAATTACCTTTTTAAATTGATCTTCTTGTTTTGCCATAATGCAAAAATATAATAAGCATTTAAACTATTGTTAATAACATAAAAAAAAGTGAAGATAATAATATCTCCACTTAATCTATTAATTTAAGATTGTTATAATTTTATCTCAATTTTACAACTGAATTACCAGAGTATTCGCCATCAACAAAAGCACTAACAGTATAGTTCCCTTTATTTATATCGTCTCTATTTACTAGTACAAAAGAAACTAAGCTTAACCTGTTATTGTTGTAATTTACAGAAATAGAATCACTATACATAATTCTAGCACCATTGTTTAAACGAGTTTTTCCTTTAGGAGTAATAACAGTTTTGTTTTCATCAATAATTTGAATGTAAACCATTTTTCTACCAGATCTAGTTACTTCATTTTCTAGTAAATCAAAATTAACCTTAAAAGCATCCGTTCTGCTTGATCTTGAAGTACTGGTTAACTTACCACTACTTCTTTCTTTCATAGCAATGGCTTTTACAGGACTAATTTCAATTTTTGAGGCAATAGCAACCTTAGCTTCTAGCTCTTTGTTTTTCTCAGTTAGTTCAGTATTTATAGTCTCTTTTTGAGTGAGTATTTCACCTTGTATTACGTTTTCTTGAGCTAAAACTTGATTGGCTGAATTAAGCGAGTCAATTTTAATAAAAAGTCGTCTGTTTTCTCTTTCTAAACTAGCAATTTTACTTCTGTAACGTCTAATCAAATTATAATTATGACCTTTTAGGTTGGTAACAGAATCTCTAAGGTCTTTCATTTTTTGAATTTCCACTCTAAGTCTTTTAGAAAGGCTTTTCTTTCTAATCACTACGTCAGTATAGTCTTTAATCATTTCATCTAAATCGCTTTTTAAATCAGCTTTTTCTTTTTTAAAGACTTCTTGTAAATCCTTTAGTTTACTAGATTGCTTAGATGCATATAGAATTAGAAAAGAAATTATAATTAGTAATACAATTATAGTTGCATTTTTAATAGTTTTAGTATTCATAGTTAGGGGCTTTTATGATTATTTTAACTTTATGATTGCTTCTTTAGTAAATACTTTATTTACATATATTTTTACGGTATAAGTGCCTGTTTGTAATGAGCCTGGTATTATATCTATTAATGAGGTAACTGAAAGTCTATCATTATAATAATCGGCATTAATTGTATCACTATAGGTTATTATGGTTCCATTGGTTAAAGTTACTTCTTCTTTTCCAGCAATTACGTCACCTTTTGAATTTAATAACTGTACATAAATAGGCTTAATACCTTTATCTATTACATTGTTTTCTAGTAAATCAAACTGAACTTTAATGGCGTTAGCTCTTCTTGCCCTGTATGTAGTGGTTAGTTTACCACTACTTCTTTTTTTCATGGCATTAAGCACCAATTTATCAATATCAATTACTTCAGCAAAGGCTACTTTTTTTTCTAACACTTCATTGTTTTTAACAAGAGTAAGGTTTAAAATTTCCTCTTTGCTTAAAGCTTGCTTTACACTATCATTTTCATTGAAAAGTTCAAGATTTAAAACACGTAAAGAATCTAATTTATTTAATAGCCTTTTGTTTTCTTTTTCAAGCCTAGAAATTTTCTTTCTATAAATTCTTAATAAATTATAGTTTGAAGTTTTTAAACGTTGAATAGTATCTTTCAACATTTCCACTTCTTTCAGTTTTTCACCTAGTTTTATAGAGTAGTCTTGATTTTCATTAATAGCAATTTGGTAATCATGAATTACATTGTCTAACTCAAGTTCTAACTCCTTTTTTTCAGTATCAAAGGCATTTTTTAGGTACAAAAAGTCCATAGTGTTTTGGTAAGCTAAATAGCCAATTCCAATCACTAACAAAAGTAAAAAGGCTATAACACCTTTGTTTAAAAATCTCTTGACAGCCATCATATTAGGGGAATATTAATAACATATAGAACATCTGTTCTTCGCTAAAATACTATTTTTTAGCACATTTATACACAAAAGCAGGAGGAAAATTTAAAGTTTCAAAATCTAGCACAATATGTTCACCAAAAACTTCTTTTAATTTTTTAAAGTAAGAAAGGGTGTATTGGTATTGAATAAACAGCCCGTTATTAGATAAAATCTTATAACTGTTTAGTAATATTGATGATGATATTTTTTTAGGAATAATACTTAAAGGTAAGCTAGAAACTATATAATCAGCATTAGTTAATCCCAATTTTTTTAGTTGATTTTCAATGTCTTCTGCAGATTGTTTTACGAGTATGAGTTGTGGGTGATTAATTTTTTTTAATTCTTTCAGAAAAGCATCGTTAATTTCAAAACAAATTAAAAGTGTTTGAGGCTGAATTTTTTTTAGAATGTTTTTAGTAATTGCTCCATCGCCAGGGCCTAATTCCACAATAACTTTAGCCGTTTTAAAATCGATGTAGTTAAGCATTCTTTTAGCAAGATATTTTGAACTAGGTACTAAGGTACCCGATGTTTTATAGTTTTTTACTGCCTCTCTAAAAAAATTAAAGTTTTTCCCCAAAATAGTTTACTGTGATTTTTTGTATCTTTCTCTCAAAAATTTTGCTAGCCAAAGATGCGATTTTTTAAAGATATATTCCATTTATTTTTTCCTAAAATATGTATAAATTGTTCAGAACCGCTTTTAGAATCTGAAAAAAAATTGTGTACAAACTGCTTTTATCAGTTACCTGTTATTGAGAATAACGAGTTTGTTAATAGTAAATTATCATCCGTTTTTTATGGTAAAGTACCAGTTAAGAAAGTGCAATCTTTTCTTTACTATCAAAAAAGTAATATTGTTCAAAAGTTAATACATGCTTTAAAATATAAGGGACAAGAAGAAATAGGTGTTTTTATAGGGAATTGGTTTGGGTATGAATTGAAGAAACGAAAAGTATTTGATAACGTTGATTGTATTGTGCCTGTTCCGTTACATGTATCAAAACTTAAAAAAAGAGGGTATAACCAACTCACTAAGTTTGGAAAAACATTAAGTAAGCAATTGAATGTAGATTTTAAACCAGCAGTTCTAGTTTGTGTATCAAAAGTTAAAACCCAAACATTTAAGCAACGATTTGAGCGTTTTACTAACAATGAAACGAAATTTCATTTGAACGATCTTAGTGTTTTTGAGAATAAACATGTATTGTTAATTGATGATGTAGTAACAACAGGAGCCACTTTAGAAGCTTGCTGTAAGGAATTATTAAAAGTTAAAAATATCACAATTAGTATTTGTACAATAGCATATACAGAAAAAGTATAGGCGTTCATTATTGTTTTTTACTACTTTTGATATCGATTTAAATATAGTTTTGTGAGAGGAGTAATCAAAGTTTGTGTTTTAATATTTGTTGGATTATTGGTGACAAGTTGCGCACGTAGAGGAAATCCAGAAGGAGGGCCTAAAGATGAAAATGCACCTATAATGGTGACAGCTAATCCTCCTTATGAAAGTATAGAATTTGATGAAAAAAACATTCGTATTTATTTTGATGAATACATTGTTTTAAAAGATCTAACAAAACAATTAGTAGTATCACCACCATTTAAAAATCCTGCATTAATAGAGCCACAAGGTACGCCTAGTAAGTATATTAATATTAAAATTTTAGACACCTTAAAATCCAATACTACATATACTTTTAATTTTGGAAATGCAGTGCAGGATAACAATGAAGGAAATAAATTAGAGAGTTTTAAATATGTTTTTTCTACTGGAAAGTATATCGATTCTCTAAAAACAAAAGGAAGTGTAAAAGATGCGTTGACAAGAGAAACAGATAAAAGTATTGGTGTTTTATTATATAGAATTGATAGCAGTTTTAATGATTCTATTATTTATAAGAGAAAACCAGATTATGTGACCAGTACGCTAGATAGTACAAGTTACAATTTTTCAAATATAAAAGAAGGAAACTATTTATTATTGGCTTTAAAAGAGAGTGCTAATGATTATATATTTAATCCTAAAATTGATAAAATAGGCTTTTTATCCGATACAATTTCCTTGCCTAGAGATAGCGTTATCAACAAAGACATCAGGATTTTTAAAGAAAAACAACCATTTAAATTTAAAAGAGGGAAAGAAATTTCTAAAGGAAAAATTCAGTTTGGTTTTGAAGGAGGAAAGGATTCATTAAAAATTGAATTGCTTTCAAAGGTGCCACAAGATTTTAATTCCTATTTTCAATTTGAAAAAGATAAAGATACATTGTTTTACTGGCACTCACCTATTAAAAGAGATTCGTTAAATTTTACCGTTACTAAGAACGATTTTATTGATACAATTACCGTTCGTTTACGTAAAAAGAAGTTAGATTCATTATCACTATCATCAAACGTAAAAAGTATACTACATCTTAATGATACCTTGTTTTTTGAAGCAAATAATCCATTAATTAAAACAGATAGTACCAAGATAACTTTTGTAGATCAAGATACTGTAGCAGTCAATTACCAATTGAAAAAGATTGAGATTAACAAATTGGCGATATTGTTTGAGAAAAAACCAAAAACAAATTATGAACTAACAGTTTTACCTAATGCTTTTGTTGATTTATATGAGACTAAAAACGATACACTGAACTATAAGTTTAATACAAAGGATATTGAAGATTATGGAAGTATTGTAATAGATTTACAAAAAAAGGTAAATGCGCCTGTAATTATAGAGCTTTTAGAAAAAGATGAGGTAGTAAAAACGGTATATGTTTCTACTTCTAAAAAAATAACTTTTGATTTATTAGAACCTAAGGAATATTCTGTAAGAGCTATTATTGATGAGAACAAAAACAATAAATGGGATTCAGGAAATTTTTTAAGAAGAATACAACCAGAGCGAGTGATATATTTTGAAAAAGAGTTTAAATTAAGAGCTAACTGGATTCAAAACGAAAGTTTTACGATAGAATAAAAACTATAGAATGAAAAAAGATGCTTTTAAAAGCATCTTTTACCCTTCATTCTAAAATTTCTTTATCATTTCCACATAGCGTTTTTAATAAGTCCTACAATTACCATTAAAACTCCGCCTCCAACTCCACCACCAGCAATGCTTCCTAAGATACCACTTAAATCAATACCAAGCATTCCAAGTAGTTGAGCACCTAAACCACCGCCTAGGATTCCTACAACAGAGTTCCATAATGTACCTAGTGAGAATTTTTTTAGTAATGCACCTGCTAAATTCCCTCCTAAAGCACCTGTAAGTAAGCTAATAATTAGTTCCATAATTGATTTTTTGTTTGTTAAATTGCTTATAAATTAACTAAAAATAAAGCAATAAAGCAAATAAAACCAAATAGTTATGTAGTCCCAACATGGAATAAAGCGTCTCCCATATTGATAACTGGAAAGTTATTTTTAGCGATTACGTATCCATTTATAGGCGATTTTATAGAAAAGTTAGTTTCTCCATAAGTGTCCATTATTTGTCCAAGTACTTCTCCTTTTTTTATAGAGGCACCATTGGTAACTCTTGGAGTAAATAGTCCAGCAACTTTAGCACGTATCCATCTTCTTTTTTGAATATAAATAGAGTTTTTTTGATTTGAAATTTCTACCGAATCTAAAATCATATTAAAATGTTTTAAAACCCGTAAGGTACCATCTATTCCTTGTTGTATGGCATTTTCATCTAAACGTAAAGATTCTCCACCTTCATAAACAATAACAGGGATGTTGTTTTTAAAGCATTCATTTCTAAATGATTTACGAATTAGTTTAGAGCCAAACATAATTGGAGCATTAAATATATTGGCAAGTTCAAAGCCATTAGCATCTTCAGGAGTGAATCGTATTTGAGGAAAGTTACTTCTTTGTGCGCCACCTGTATGATAGTCAATAGCAAAATCTACATTTTTAGTAATTTCTTTCATTAAATAAAAGGCCATTCGTCCAGCTAAAGAACCAGATTTTGAGCCAGGAAAACTTCTATTTACATCCTTACCATGCATATCTCGAGATAGGTTCAGAAAACCAAAAACATTTAATAAAGGAACAACAATTACACATCCTCTTTGAATTTTATACCTTTTATCAATAAGCATTCTTCTCACTAATTCAATACTATTAGTTTCATCGCCATGTAAACCTCCTTGCAATAATACTGTTGGGCCAACTTCTTTTCCATTGAAAACATAAACAGGTATTTCAATAAGTGTTCCGGTGGGCAGTCTATCTACAGGAATTTTAATTAATCGTGATTCTCCAAGAGTAATTTTTTTACCTCGTATTATTACCTCTTCGTTTTTGAACGCTTTGTTGAACATTTTTTCTCTAAATATTTTATAATTCCTTCTGCAACATTAATTTTAGTAAAGGCTTCAATTCCTTGTAATCCTGGAGTTGAGTTTACTTCTATTAGAAGAGCACCTCTTTTCGAGCGTATCAAGTCTACTCCGCAAACAGGTAACCCTAAATAATGTGCTGCTTTAATAGCCATGTCTTGCTCTTTTGAGGTTAGATTAACTTTAGAACCACTACCTCCTCTATGTATATTGGATCTAAAATCATTCTCCAGTCCTTTACGTTTCATAGAAGATATAACGTTGTCACCAACAACAAAAGCTCTAATATCTTCACTATTACTTTCTTTAATAAACTCTTGAAGTAAAAAACTAGTATTCATACTATAGAGTGTATCAATAATTGATTTGGCTGATTTTTCTGTTTCAGCTAAAATAACACCCATACCATGAGTACCTTCTTGTAACTTTATAATAACAGGTACACCGCCTAATAATTGAATTTGTTCACTTATGTTTTCAGTATTAGCAGAGAAAACAGTATCAGGAATAGGAATATTTTTCCTATTCATAATTTGAAGAGTTCTGAGTTTATTTTGTGCTCTAAGAATACCTAAAGATCTAGCGGTGCTAAACACATTATTCATTTCAAACTCTTTTACAACAGCAGCACCATGTTTGGTAACTGAAGCACCAATTCTAGGAATAATTATATCAGGTTCATCAATTATATTTTCACCTTCATAAATTATTTGTCTTTTTCCTCTACTTAGCTTTATAGAACACTTAGTATGATTAATGATACTAACTTCATGTCCTCTTTTAATGGCTTCCTCATAAATTCGTTTAGTAGAATAAATATGTTCACTAACCGAAAGAATAAAAATATTCATAGACTTAATTAAGAGTAAAAGTTAAACTAAAAATTTAATAGTAGCTGAGTAATTTATGGATAAATGTATTTGGTCGACCTCCTTTTTTATAGGAGAGTTTTACAAATCTAACATTTTTTTAAATGCATAAATCAATAGTGCACAAAATAAAATGATAAAAGATGTACTTTTGCGGTGATTTATAAACTAAAGTTGAATTGGGAATTATACGTGTAAATAACATCCGGTTATATACTAACCATGGGTGTTTAGAAGAAGAAGCTAAAATAGGTTCAGAATATAAAGTAGATATAGAAGTAAAGGCGGACTTACAAAAATCTGCTAAAACTGATGAACTAAAAGATACGGTTGATTATGTACATCTAAATAAAATTGTAAAAGAAGAAATGGCAATACGTTCTAAGTTGTTAGAGCATGTAGCTAAACGAATTATAGATAGAATTTTTGACGAAATACCTATGGTGGATGAGGCTGAAGTAAGTGTTGCTAAGATAAATCCACCTATAGGAGGAAATGTACAAGAAGTGGTAATAATTTTAAAAGATGTGCGTAAAAGTTAAAAAAGATTTGCATTAAAAAATAAAAGCTGTAAATTTGCACTCCTATCTAGGAAAAGGTGCCGTGGCCGAGTGGCTAGGCAGTGGTCTGCAACACCATCTACAGCGGTTCGAATCCGCTCGGCACCTCAGAGAAAAGCCTTTGTAAATTTTACAAAGGCTTTTTTATTTTTTAGATATTAAAATTAAATTTCTAAGATTCTTATTTAGATTATATTAGTTTGCTAATCAAAATCTTGTTGAGGTTGAGGCGGACTTTGCACTTGTGCCTTCTTAGGCTTAAGTAGCATAAAAATTCCTAAAGCACTTGAGTTGCTATACTTATGATAGTTAATATTTTCTTTAAGCTCTTCTTTATTTGTTTTTTTATTATGTGTTTTCAATTTTGTAGTAGTTTTTTCTTTATATAACGGTTTGACAAAAAAATTAAAAAAGGTAGCCATGTTAAATGACTACCCTATAATTACTCAATAATTATGAAATTGCATGAGCTACTAATACTCCTGTTTAAAAACTTTACCATAGGTTGTTAAGAGTCAATCTGTCTTGATACTTGATAGCAAAATTAGATACAATATTCGATATATTTAAGACCCGAAACGGGTGGTTTTTGTATAAAAAGCCTTCTTTTACAGATCATTTTAGTAGAGAATAGGTATGTGTTAGATTATTCTTTAACAAACTTTTTAAAACCTACCTTTCCTGATGTAGTATGTATTTTTAATAAGTAAATGCCACTTTTTAACTTGTTAATGTTTATTTGTTTGTGGTTGTCTTGTTGTACTTTTTTACCAAGGATATTATAGATACTTATATTTTTAACTGCTTCCTTAATTTGTATTTCTATTTTTTGTTTAGCAGGATTAGGATAAATACTAAAACTATGTTTATCTAACTCTTCAATAGAAGCAGTAGCGCAATTTTCACTATAAATAGCGGTAGCGTCTTTTTTATGACTCCAATTGGCATCACTATAAGTTTTGTTATCTACTTGAATACAGGTTAGATTGGGGTTTTGACGAAAATCATACTTTTCTAATAGGTTGTTATTTCCATTTTTCAGATTTAAAGAAGTTAAATTATTTCCGTTGATTTCGAATCTTGTAATTTCTTTATTATCAGATAAATCAATGCTTGTTAACCTGTTATTGTGTAGGTATATAGATTTTAATTTAGAATTTTTGGTTAGGTCAATACTTGTTAGCTTATTGTAGGTTAAAATTAAGGAACTTAATTCGGTATTCTTAGATAAATTAATAGTTGTAAGTTCACTATTTTGAATGCTTAAGTTTTTTAAAGCTATATTATAGGATAGGTTTATAGAATTAAATTTGTAGCGGCTTAAACTTAATTTAGTTAGCATTTTATTTTTGGAAAGATCAATCTGATTTATTGGATTGCCGTTTAATTCTAAAGATGTTAGTAAAGTATTTTTCGAAACATCTATGCTGGATAACTTATTAACAGATAAATCTATAGTTTTTAAAGCTATATTTTTCGAAACATCTATGGTTGCTAACTGATGATTAACAATTTTTAAAGAGTTTAGTAAGGTGTTTTTAGATATATCTATATCAGTTAATAAGTGATTATTTGACTGGATATTAACTATACTTAGATGTTTCAACTTTGTGTTTTTTGATAAGTTAATCGTTCTTATTTTAACATCGTGTAGCGATAAACTTTCTAAGTTTATTAAATATTCAATACCTGTTATGTCTGCTATATTTTGATTAAATGTATAAATAGAAGTTATTAATTTAGCTTCCGAAACCTGTATTTCCCCATCATTATTAATATCGCCTTCATCTAACAACGCATCTTTGAAATTAACATCAGGAATATTTATAATGGGGTCTAAAGCAGAAGGATCTAACTTATAAGTTACTACTTTATTTACCCCTCTAGCACCAACTGCTAGTTGATTGCCTTCTCCATTTAAGCTTACAGCACTGCCAAAAATATCAGTATTAGAGCTTCCTTTAATAGTGTTTCCTAGTTGTTTCCATGTGTTGGTCTTTAGTTGAAAAACTTTTACAGCTCCTTCTTTATTAGGGTTTTGTTCTCTACTGATGCCTATAGCTAATAGAGTACCATCATTACTTAAACTAATATCTGCTCCTAAATAATCTTCACTATTTTCTCCATGAATAGTTTGTCCTAACTGATTCCAAGAATTAGTTTTGTTTTGATACACTTTAACACTTCCATCTGCTTTCTTACCTCTATTACCATAAGGAGCACCAATAGCAATGATGGTTCCGTTTTGATTAATAGTAACTTTGGCACCAATTTCTTCTAAGTGCTTTCCATAAATATCTTTTTCTTTCCACCAGTTTCCAGTAACTGCCGATTTAGAGTATATTCTAACTAAACCATTATAATTATTCCAGTCTGGTGTAGGTATTTTATATCCTGGTGCACCAGCCACTAAAATTGTTCCATCTGAAGATAAATCAACTGAAGTTCCTAGTGCAGCTGAAGGACCGGTATTGTCTAAATCGTGTTTTAGTACCCATGAAGATGATTCTAAATTAAACACTCGAACAATTCCTGATCTGATATAACCGTTTACATCTATATTAGGCTGACCTATAGCTAAGGTATTTCCGTCATCACTAATTGCTACACTATATCCAAAAAGAGAGTCTTTGGTATAGCTACTTATATCCTCACCTACTTGCTGCCAAGATCCATTTATATTTCTAAAAACTTTTACTTCCCCTCTTCTAGCATTAGCATCAGTACTTGTGCCTTTATTATAAATAGCGCCAATAGCTATTAAAGAACCATCTGAACTTAGGTCAATACTAGTTCCAAAAGCATCACCATCGTTTTCACCAGTTAAATCATTGCCTATTTGTGTCCAAGTACCAGATATATTTTGGTATATGCGTACCATTCCTTTTCCGTTTTTGGCTGCAATAGCTAATGTATTACCATCTTTGCTATAGTGAACAGCATTTCCAAAAGAAGAATTTGATACATCTTGTATTGTTTTAGGTTCTATCCATTGTGCATGTATAGTTAATGGAATTAAAAACATTAATAAAAAAAAGTAATTATATTTCATTTTGCTCATATTTAGGTTTTAAGGCACAAACCTATACACAGTATCAAAGCAAAAAAACACCCGTTTAGGGTGGTTTTTTGATACAATTAAAATTGTAAGTTGATTTAAGTGTTAAAAAGTTAAAAGCTATAAGCACATTTTTCTTAAATAAAACATGTAATAAGAAATAGACTGATGTTGATTTTCAATTCTATCTACTAGAGTTTTATTTTGTAAAATGTATGTAAAAGTATATTGAATATCAATACGCTTTTTTGTTTTCCTTAACATAAAATTCGTTAAAATTTCCCATCTTTGTTGTCATGCAAATATATCCTATAGAAACAGGTAACTTTAAATTAGATGGTGGAGCCATGTTTGGTGTTGTTCCAAAATCTATTTGGCAAAAGACAAATCCAGCTGATACTAAGAATATGATTGACATGAGTGTGCGTTGTATGCTTATTGAAGATGGAGATCGATTGATGCTTGTTGATACAGGGTTAGGTAATAAACAATCCGATAAGTTTTTTGGTTATTATTATTTGTATGGTGATTTTTCTTTAGATACTTCTTTGGCTAAGCATGGATTCCATCGAGATGATATTACGGATGTTTTTTTGACACATTTACATTTTGACCACTGTGGAGGTGTAATTCAATGGAATAAAGATAGAACAGGGTATATGCCTGCGTTTAAAAATGCCAAAGTATGGAGCAATGAACGTCATTGGGATTGGGCTGTAAACCCCAACCCAAGAGAAAAAGCCTCTTTTTTAAAGGAAAATATTTTACCAATAGAAGAAAATGGTCAATTAAACTTTGTACATAGAAATACAAAAGATCAAGTTGGTTTTGATGTCATTTTTGTAGATGGACATACAGAAAAACAAATGCTTCCTAAAATAGAATACAAAGGGAAAACCATTGTTTTTATGGCAGATTTACTACCAACAGTTGGTCATATACCACTTCCTTATGTAATGGGGTATGATACTAGACCTTTACTTACAATAAAAGAAAAACAAGTTTTTTTAAACGAAGCAGCTGATAAAGAGTTTTACCTATTTTTAGAGCATGATGCACATAATGAATTATGCACAGTGAAACATACTGAAAAAGGCGTTCGTTTGAAAGAGAGCTATAAATTTACAGACATTTTTAATTAAGATAGATATTTATGAGAGTTTTGAAACCCGTATTTTATTCGGCAATGGCGGTTACAACTTTAGTTGGTTGTTCGTCAATTCACAAGTTACCTGTACCTGCGGGTAGTAATGCAGTAGTTAATATTTCAGCAAAAAAAGCAGCGTTAACAGATGTAGAAAAAGATAACTGGCAGCATTTAGATTTAGCAACAGATTCTATTCCAGGAATGAGTGTTGACAAAGCCTATAAGTTTTTAGAAGGTAAAAAAGGAGTTGAAGTTGTTGTAGGTGTTGTTGATAGTGGTACAGATTTAAAACATGAAGATTTAGTAGATGTTGCTTGGATTAATAAAAATGAAATAGCGGGTAATGGAATTGATGATGATAAAAATGGATATGTTGATGATATCAATGGATGGAATTTCCTTGGTAAATCATATACAGAACATTTAGAATATGAGCGTATTTTAATGTATCCAACTGTAGCTGATGCTGAAACCTTATCGGAAGTTAAAGCGTATCAAGAAAATAAAATTAATGAGGCTAAGAAAACGAAAGATAGATATGCTAATTTAGTGGTTGGATGTGAAAGTTCTGATAAAGCTTTAACGAAGTATTTTGGAAAACCTGATTATACTTTAAAAGAAATTCAAGCAATTAATAGTCAGGATGCTGATTTGCAAAAGGCAATTGGGTTTGCTGGGCAAATGTTAGGATATTTTTCTGATTTTAAAGAAGCTAAAGAATATTTTGAAAACGGTATCAAGAAAGCAGATAAAACGATTAATGGAGATAACTTAAAAACTGATTACAGAACTGTAGTTGGTGATAACGCTTATGATATTAAAGATAAGCCTGGTTATGGAGACGGAAATACTGGACATTCAGAAAAAGATGAAGCTCACGGATCTCACGTTTCTGGTATTATAGGAGCAACTAGAAGTAACGGAAAAGGAATGAATGGTGTAGCTAATAATGTTAAAATTATGGCAGTTCGTTCAGTATCTGATGGAGATGAGTATGATAAAGACGTAGCTTTAGGTATTCGTTATGCGGTAGATAATGGAGCAAAAATCATCAATACTAGTTTTGGTAAACCTTTCTCACCAAATAAGGAATGGGTTTATGATGCAATCAAATATGCAGCTAAAAAAGATGTGTTAATTGTAAATGCAGCTGGAAATGATGGGAAAAATATTGATGTTGAAAAATCATTCCCAAATGATGCTCCAGATTTAGTAAATGAAATTTCTGATAACTTCTTAACAGTTGGAGCAATGAGCTCAAACTATAATGAAAAGTTACCAGCTAGTTTTTCTAACTATGGTAAAAAGAATGTAGATGTTTTTGCGCCAGGAGTTCAAGTACATTCTACTACTCCAGATAATGAGTATAAAAAGTTTAGTGGTACTTCAATGGCTGCACCTTCAACTGCAGGTGTAGCAGCTTTAATCCGTTCTTATTATCCACAATTATCTGCGAGTCAAGTAAAGCACATTTTAATGAATTCAGGAACTAAAATTAATTTAAGTGTGGTAAAGCCAGGTTCTCAATCTGCTCAAAACCCAACAGGAGAATTAGTTTCTTTTTCTGAATTATCAGTTTCAGGACGTGTAGTTAATGCGTATAATGCATTAAGAATGGCAGATAGAATGGTGAACGGAAGAAAATAATTTATTGATTATTAAGTATATTTGAAAAGAGCATTTGTTTAAAAAATGCTCTTTTTTATTAAATAAAGGAGAATGAAAAAAATAATTTTAGGGGTTTCATTACTATCGATGTTTGCTTGCGCATCCGCTAATCAACAACAAACAACACCCACTTTACAAACAAAGCAAGCCGTTACCAATACTTATTGGCAACAACACGCAAACTATACTATGGATATTGATGTGAATGTAAAAACATATCAATATAAAGGGAAACAAAAGATAGTCTATACCAATAATTCGCCTGATGCTTTAGATAAAGTATTTTATCATTTATACTTCAATGCTTTTCAACCAAACTCTCAAATGGACGTTCGTTCAAGAAATATTGAAGATCCAGATAAAAGAGTTGGAGATAGAATTAGTAAGTTGTCATCTTCTGAAATAGGATATATTAACGTAAAGTCTCTAAAACAGAACGGGGCAGAAGTAAAGTATGAAACAGTTGGAACTATTTTAGAGGTAACTTTAAATACACCTATTCAATCAGGAGAAAGTGTAACGTTTGATATGGTTTTTGATGCACAAGTACCAAAGCAGATTCGTCGTTCTGGAAGAAATAGTGCAGAAGGTGTAGCATTGTCAATGACACAATGGTACCCAAAAATGGCAGAATATGATTTTGAAGGTTGGCATACACCTCCGTATTTAGGACGAGAGTTTCATGGAGTTTGGGGAGATTTTGATGTAACGATTCATATAGATAAGAATTATACAGTTGGAGGATCAGGATATTTACAAAATCCACAAGAAATAGGACATGGTTATGAAAAAGAAAATGAGCCTTTAAATCTTCCTAAAGGAGATAAGTTAAGTTGGCATTTTAAAGCACCAAATGTTCATGACTTTACTTGGGCTGCAGATGCCAATTATGAACATGATAAGCTTGTTATGGATAATGGTATTGAGTTACATTTTTTATACAAGAATGATTTAGATAGAGAGTACCTAGCTAACTGGAAACAATTACCAGGTAAAACTGCTGAGTTAATGGAATACTTTAGTAAGCATGTAGGACCGTATCCATATAAACAATACTCAGTTATTCAAGGGGGAGATGGAGGTATGGAATATGCGATGTGTACGTTAATTACAGGAAAACGTAAATGGGGCAGTTTAATTGGTGTTACCGCTCATGAATTAGCACATACTTGGTTTCAGTTTTTATTAGCTACTAATGAAACCAAACATCCATGGATGGACGAAGGATTTACTACGTATATTTCGAATAAATCAGTAGATGAAATTTTAAATAAAGGAAAAGAAAATCCAAATGAAGGTGCGTATAAGTATTATAATTATGTTGTTGGAAATAATATGGAAGAACCTTTGTCTACACATGCAGATAGATACCATACGAACATGGCATATGGAATGGGAAGTTATTCTAAAGGATGCATATTTTTAACACAATTAGAGTACGTTATTGGTAAAGAAAACGTAGCTAAAACACTTAAGAAATACTATGATGATTTTGTATTTAAGCATCCAACACCTAACGATGTAAAAAGAACAGCGGAAAAGGTGTCTGGAATTCAGTTAGATTGGTATTTAAATGAATGGACACAAACTACACATACTATTGATTATGGAATTAAAAGTGTTAATGGAAAAGAAATTACATTAGAACGTATAGGTAAAATGCCAATGCCCATAGATGTTGAGGTAACTTACACAGATGGTTCTAAAGAAATGTTTAATATTCCATTACGTATGATGCGTGGAGAAAAACCAACAAAAGCTATAATTATAGAGGATTGGACTTTTGCGCATCCAACTTATAGTTTTAAAGTATCAAAAGCTATAAAATCGGTAGAGATTGATCCCTCAAAATTAATGGCAGACGTGAATATGAAAAATAATACTTTTTCAAAATAGATAGAATACAAAGTGAAGCGAAAGCTTCACTTTTTTTATAAGTTAGTTAACCTTCTTTGAAGCTCAGTAGGTGTGAATCCAGTTTTTTTCTTTATGAATAAGCTAAAATTAGAAGGATTATCAAAGCCATAACTATAGGAAACTTCTTTAATGTTTACATCTTTAAAAATAAGCTCTCTTTTAATTTCCAATAATAAATTGTTATGAATGTATTGTAAAGGTGTTATTCCATAGTTTTTTTTTACTATTTCATTCAATTTTTTAGTAGATATATTTAGTTTTTCAGCATACTCGTTGACCGTAAGTTTATTTTTTTGACTATTGACTAAAGTGTTAAAATCAAATAATATTTTTTCTTTTTTTAAGTTGAAATTTTTATTTTCTGGTAAAAATGCCTCTAAATCATAAAGTATAACAGTTAATAAGTGTCTTAACTTTTGATCATAGAATGGTTCAGATTCATTAGTATTCTTCATTAAATTAACATATGAACTTATTTTTTCTATGAAATTTTTTTTGTTTTCAAATAAAATTTTTGGCTCAGAATGACATTGTAAAATTTGTAATGAATTTATTAGTTCTGTAGGTAAAGCAGTTGTTTTAAATTGTATTAGAAAACCATCAGCTTCTTTGTTTCTTTTTACAAGATGAACTTGCCTTGGTTTTACAATGTAACAAGAATTATTTTTAAGAAATATTTTATCAAAATCTATAAATTGATACCCACCACCTTTAGTAAAAAACATAAATTCATAATAATTATGCCTATGCATTTCTTTATAATTATAAGGGTTTATATGTGGAATGTCTTCAATTTTGATATTAAATTCACTATTAATGTTATGAATTGGTATCTTGTTCTTGGTAATCATTTATAAAAAAGAACAAATTTATAAGTTTTTGTCGTTTTTTCATAAGTATATTTTAAGATAAGCTATCTAGATTTGCCTTTCACAAAAAACAAAGAATATCAATGAAAAAAATCTTATTACTACTTACTGTTCTTTTATTTATAAATATGTCAGAGGCTCAGACTCTTTGGAAAGTTGATAAAGCACACTCTTCCATTACTTTTTCAGTATCGCATTTTATGATTTCTGAGGTAACAGGTAATTTTGAAGGTTTTGATATTACAGCAAATAGTAATGAGAAATTTGAAAGTCCAACATTCGAAGTTACTATTAATGCATCTACAATAAATACTAATCAAAAAGGAAGAGATAACCATTTGAAATCATCAGATTTTTTAGAAGTAACAAAATACCCTAATGTGTTTTTTAAAAGCACAACCTACAAACAGCTAGAAAAAGGACAGTTTGAAGTCAAAGGAAACTTAACAATAAAAAATATTACGAGGGAGGCAGTGTTTAAAGGGAAATTGAATGGTATTATAAATGGAAGTAATGGTAAGAAAAAAGCTGGTTTAAAGTTAAGTACTATAGTTAAAAGAGAAGAGTTTAATTTAGGGACAGGAATGAATCCAATAGGTAAAGACATAAGTGTAATTGTAAATATCGAAATGAATCAACAATAATTTTTAAAGTTTTTAAATTTAAGCAGATGAGTAAAAAAGGAGCTTTGATTAAAGAAAGATCTATCTATACAAAATTGTTTGGAAAACTGTGAATTTTAGGAAGCTGTTCTATTGAACAGTTTCCTATTTTTTCATAAAGTGTAACATATAAGGGAAATTAACGTCTTATTGTTAAATACTTACTTTTCTAACATAAGGAAGAAATTGAGAAAGTAAGTTGTTATTTATGGAATGATGAACTCCATATACCTTATCTAAAATTTTAGATAAGGTATATGGAGTTTTTTTATGTTTAATTTAAAAATTAAAATTTATGAGAAAATTATTAATAGGTTTATGTTTTTTATTGTTATCAGGAGTGGTCACTTTTTTCTTTTTTCCTCAGGTATACTTTGCAACAGGTATAGGTCAAAAAATAATGATGAAGGTAATGGGAGAACAAACAGCTAGGTTTTATTATAGTGAAAATTCTGCGCTAAAAGATACTCTTTATATGAAAGGGGTTATTTACAGTAATACTTTAGATGATTTGAAAGAAGAGTTAGATAGAAATAATCAAATAACAACGTTGGTTATGCTTGAGGTACCAGGCTCAATTGATGATCATATAAATTTATTAGCTTCACGAGAAATAAGAAAAAGAAATATAAATACCTACATTCCAAATAATGGAATGGTAGCATCAGGAGGCACAGATATGTTTTTAGCTGGTGTTAAAAGAAATGCACATGTAACGGCAAAAATAGGAGTACATTCTTGGGCAGATGGTGATAAAGAAGGAGGAGATTATCCAGAGAATAGTGAGGTGCATACAATGTATTTAGAGTATTATGAAGAAATGAATATTGTGCGCGATTTTTATTGGTTTACATTAAAAGCAGCGCCAGCAAATGCTATTCATAATATGACTCCTGAAGAAATTAAAAAGTATGGTATTATAAACTAAATAAGCTGTAAAGTTTAGGTAATGTTCCCTCAACTATTTTATGTAATTTTGTTCTTTCAATTTAATAGAAAATGTCAGACGAAAAGAAATCATTAAACTTTATTGAACAAATAATTGAGGAAGATTTAGGAAATGGAATGCCTAAAGAAAACTTGCGTTTTCGTTTTCCTCCAGAACCTAATGGTTATTTACACATTGGTCATACGAAAGCTATTGGAATTAGTTTTGGTTTGGGTGAACATTATAATGCACCAGTAAACCTTCGTTTTGATGATACAAACCCTGCAAAAGAAGAGCAAGAATATGTAGATGCTATTAAAAGGGATGTGTCTTGGTTAGGGTATCAATGGGCTAATGAATGTTATTCTTCTGATTATTTTCAACAGTTATATGATTGGGCAGTTCAGTTGATAAAAGATGGAAAAGCATATGTAGATTCTCAAACATCTGAAGAAATGGCTCAACAGAAAGGAACACCAACTGAACCAGGAGTTGCTGGACCATATAGAGATCGATCTGTGGAAGAAAACTTGACACTTTTTACTCAAATGAAAAATGGCGAGTTTGATGAAGGTACTCATGTTTTGAGAGCAAAAATAGATATGGAGTCACCTAATATGTTAATGCGTGATCCTATCATGTATCGAATTTTAAAAAAAGCACATCATCGTACTGGTAATGATTGGGTAATTTACCCAATGTATGATTGGACACATGGTGAAAGTGATTATATAGAGCAAATTTCTCACTCTTTATGCTCGTTAGAGTTTAAACCTCATAGAGAACTGTATAATTGGTTTAGAGATAATGTGTATGGGTATAGTAAAGAAACGTATCCATTGTCGCCAAAACAACGTGAGTTTTCTCGATTAAACTTGAGTTATACTATAATGAGTAAACGAAAGTTACTAAAAATAGTAGAAGAAGGAATTGTTTCAGGTTGGGATGATCCTAGAATGCCAACTATTTCAGGGCTTAGAAGAAGAGGATACACACCTGCAGCAATTCGTAGTTTTATTGAAACAGTAGGTGTTTCTAAAAGGGAAAATGTGATTGATGTTGCGTTGTTAGAATTTAAAATTCGTGAAGATTTAAATAAAACAGCAAATAGGGTAATGGGAGTATTGAATCCTATTAAATTAGTGATTACAAATTACCCTGAAAATACTGACGAGGTATTAATTGCAGAAAATAACCCTGAAGACGAAAATTCTGGAAGTAGGGAAGTACCTTTTTCTAGAGAATTATATATAGAAAGAGAAGATTTTAAAGAAGAAGCGAATAAAAAGTATTTTCGTTTAACTATTGGTAAGGAGGTACGTTTAAAAAACGCCTATATTATAAAAGGAGAAGGTTGTATTAAAGATGGTGAGGGTAATATTACTGAGATTCATTGTACGTATGATCCGTTGAGTAAATCTGGAAGTGGTACTGAAGAAAGTAAACGAAAAGTGAAAGGAACTTTACATTGGGTTTCTATAAAACACGCAGTTGAAGCTGAGGTAAGAGTTTATGATCGATTGTTTTCTGACGAAGCTCCAGGAAGTCATAAAGACAAAGATTTTATGGAGTTTTTAAACCCAGACTCATTAAATGTAATTAACGCTTTTGTTGAACCTAGTTTACAAGAAGCTAGTATTGGAGATCGATTCCAATTTCAACGATTAGGGTATTTTAATGTTGATGATGATACCAATGATGGAAAATTAGTGTTCAATAAAACAGTTGGCCTGCGTGATACTTGGGCTAAAAAGAATAAATAATTTAAAATAAAACACCCTGATGAAACATCAGGGTGTTTTTATCTATTGAACTACAATAAGAAATAATTCTTTACTTAGCTTTTACTTTAAAAGATCCATTAGTAATATTCATATAATTTATTACTCTAGTATCTATGGGACAAGATTGTATTCTTCCAGAAAAAACTCCTGCAAAATTTGCCCCATCATTTTCAGAAGTTACAAAAGTGATTTTTCCATCTTTAGAGCAGTTTATATGAGTTATGATAGGACTATAACGATAATCTACTCCTTTTTCATGATACTCTATTTCTGCTAAAGAGCCAGAGCCAACATCGTTTTTACGTAAAATTATAGTTATAATTTTGTCGGTAGAGTTGTCAATAGTTCCCGTTAGCTTAGGGATATTTTCACCATAAGCATGATAGGTGTACGTACCGACTACTACTTTGTTGAAGATTAATTCTTCTCCATTAACAGTCATTTTAATTTCATTAACAGAAAGTTGTTCTTCAGGATTGTCATCATTGCCTGAACAAGAAAAAAAGAATAAAGAGGTTAGTACTAAAAATGTTTGGATGAATAGTTTTTTCATAGTTTAAAAGTTTAACAATTATGTTGCTAATGTAAGGGTTTTAACCTTTTTAAAAGCTCTTTTTATGTTAATTTTAAAGCCGATTTTGAACTTTCATTTACTTATAAAATAGTCTGTTTGTAGAAAATTTTTCTAAGATTCTGTAACTATTTTCTTAATATAAAGTTCCAGTAGTAAAAACTCTCGTTTTCTAGCAAAATTCTTTTTCTTTATAAACTTAAAGTTTTTGATTTCGCCCAAACCTTGTTGTTCTATGAAGTTCAGAAAACTGAGTAATGAATTAAAATTACCTCTAATGACGAATGGGTATAATAAAACGTTAGCTCCATTTTCTTTTACAGAAATGGGATTGTTGAACTCAACAATATCAATAGAGTTTTTACTTTTATATTCATTTATTTTTTTTAAAAGTATTTGCTGAAATGAATTAGTAACAGAAATGTTTTCTTGAGCTAAAATAGCATCTAAATCGATTGACTCTTTTTTTAGGGTTACTAATTGTGTAGAAATATTTTCAATACCGTCTTTCTCTTTCTGTAGAGCTTTTAGCTTATGTTTATAATCAATCGTTTTAGAAATACTTAACGAATATGTGATAATGGCAAGTAATACAATACCAATAACTAAGAAGATGTTTTTCTTTTTATAACTCATTTTTTATAGTTATGGTGATGTTAAACTTTGAAAATCTATTTTTTTTATCGTTATCAATAGCTAGCTTAGAAACCTCTTTTACCCAATCAATTTTTTCAATAGCATCTATCCAATTACTAAATTCGTTTTCTTTCTTTAAAACTCCTTTAATATTTATTTGATGCAGTTGGTTGCTTATTTCTTTTCCTTCCTTTATAGTTGCTGTAAATGGCTGAAAATTGAATTCAGTTAGTAAGATAGATGCTGGAACAAAGTTAGATATTTGATCTATATACTTAGCATAACTAGTAGAAGAGTAATTTTGAATTTCTTGTAAAAACTTTTTCTTTTCTAATACAGTTTCTTGAATCGAAGTAAGTTTTTCCTTGTTATCTCTATATAAATCTAACTGATCACTTAGTTTTTGAACCTTTGAATAGTACGAGTTAAAAGCAATAAAGTTAAAAAGTAATGCTACAAAAAAGGCAATTAAAGCAGCTTTAAATCCTTTTGTGAAAATTGTTTTACTAACAAATTCATCTATTCGTTCTTTACCTTGGTATACTTGTTTACTTAAATATAAGTCTACAATGGCTCCTAAAGTAAGTAATTTGTTATTTTTAAGAGTGAGTCCGTTTACCAAATAATTTTCTTCACTAAATTGTTTAGTAGCAATAGAAATTAATTGATTGTTTTCTAAATAAACCTTAGCATTGGAAGTGTAAATACTTTCTTTATTTGAAAAAACTCCAGTTAAGCTAAAAAGAGACAAGTTTCCTAATGAAAAATCAAGAGGTGTTATTCCTTTGATTTGGTAGGAATTGATTACTTCATCAACATAAGACTTTCTAGCTAAGGTTACGAAAGATTTATTAGAGGCAGTTTTTATT
Source organism: Tenacibaculum sp. 190524A02b (assembly GCF_964036645.1). Lineage (NCBI taxonomy): Bacteria > Pseudomonadati > Bacteroidota > Flavobacteriia > Flavobacteriales > Flavobacteriaceae > Tenacibaculum > Tenacibaculum vairaonense. The sequence goes on from NZ_OZ038525.1 coordinate 3,742,786, forward strand.
TGAGAGTAAAAATCCTTTAGATTTAAATTAGAATAAGCTCTTTGTAAAACTTTAAAACTTTCCTCAACAGACTCTACAGTTTTTGTAAGAACCTGCTGGTTATTTATTACTAAGACAATATGTTGTTGTTTATTTTCTTTTAAAAAGTTAATAACCTCTTCTTGATTGTAAAAATCAGCCGTTTCTTTTATAACAAGCTCTTTATTCTTTTTTGTGAGCAAAAGCACATAAAAGACTTCTTTTCCGTTTTCAGTTATAGTATGTTCTACGGAACAGTATGTATTACCGTATAGTAGTCTTTCTTTCAGCATTAACGAATAATGGTTGGTTTAATTAATACTGATAGCTTTTTCTTAGAATCTATTCTAGTTTTTCTACTAAAAAACCATTTAATAATAGGGATTCTTGCTAAAAAAGGAACTCCTGAACCAGAATCATTTTTAACTTTTTCTTCTAGCCCGCCTAAAATAACAACATCCTGATCTTTTACTCTAATAATAGAAGTAAACTCTCTAGAGTCAATACCAGGAGGAGCTTCTTTATCTATTCGCTCTCCATTAAAGCTAGATTGTACTACGTTTATACTCATGGTTATTTGGTTGTCACCAGCCACCATTGGTTTTAAAGCTATGGATAAATCAGCGTTAATAGGAACATAATTTTTAACCTCTGTAGTTTGAGGGTTTTGTGAACCAATAATATCTCTTCTTGTTACTGCGTAGTATGATTGTCTTCCGTTAGATAATAGTGCTTGATGCCCATTTAAAGTAGATAGTTTAGGCGTAGAACGTATTTTTACATTTCCATTGGTTTCCATAGCTTTAATTTTAGCATAAAAATTAGGCACTACTTTTCCTACATTTAATGAACCAAAACCATTAAATCCTCCTATAATTTTATTAATAGTTTTTGCTCCAAGAGTTACATCTCCCGAAGGAAATAATTGACCACTATCTGTAACAGGCTTTTCACCTAACCCAAACTCTACTCCAGTATCAACAGTAGCTGATTTACTTACTTCTAATATCATAACTTCAATTAGAATAACGGGAACAGGTTTGTCTATTTTTTTAATAAATTCCTTGAACTTCTCTATTTTTTGGGTATCACCACTTACAATAAAACTATTATGTTCAATATCTGTCTTAACTTCTAATCCTTGAATTAATTCTTTAGGAAGAATATTTACTAAAGCTTCCGCTTTGCTATTGTAGTTTCCAAATGAACTAGAGTTACGTGTATTTATATTTTGTCTTTGAGAATTAAAAGCAGAACTACTACCAATACGTTGTTGACTAGGATTAGTTAAACTTTGATTGTTAAAACTAGTTGAGCTTCCTTGTCCAAAAAAAGTATTAGGAGAACTAAATTGCCCGCCTCTTGAGCCACCACCTGTAGGTGTAGACATAATTTCAATAGATCGATGTAATAAAGGAACAGTAACAATACTTCGTAACGAGCTTTGATCACTTTTACCTATAAAGTATAAATTGTTCTCCTTTTTAAAAGTATAAGCAGTATCTTCTAGAATTTTGGCTAATAATTTATCATAACTAATGTTTTTTGTTTTAATTGAAGCTTTTCCAATACCTGTAAGTGGAGTACTAGTAAAGATTCCTATGTTTAAATCATAACCAATGTCTTTAATAATAGCAGCAATATCTACATTTTCAAAATCAACTTCTACTATTTTATTAATGCTGTCAGTAACCTTGTAATAGAAATTTGAGTCTTTGTATCTTCTTCTAGGAGTTTGCTTTCCTCTGTTGTTAGTTCCCCTATTATTACTGCTACTTGCTGTTGTACCTAAATCCTCAAATAAATAATAATCATCTTTGGTTTTTGTAACCATTAAATTATTAGAAAAAGCTAATTTATCTAAGGCACTGGCAAAAGGTTTGTTTTGTATATACCCAGAAATCTTTTTAGTTCCTAAGCCAATGGCATACACTAAGTTTTTACCTGTAACATTGGTTATTTTTTTAAAAGCAACAGATAACGAATCGTTATTTAGCTCTAAAGAAATATGATCTGTACTTGAATCATAAGTAACAGGTATTTCTCTAGGTTTTGGTTTTTCTAACTCTGGTTTATATTTTTTTATAGATAAAATATTGCCTATAAAATCAATGGTTAAAGAATGTTCTTTACATAAATATAAAAGTACATTCTGAACAGAAGCATTAGAAAAATTATGGGATAAGACTAAACTTCTTAATTCAGGTTCAACACTTATGTTTACTTTATGTGTATTAGCAACAGATCGTACAAAAACTGGTAACTCAATATTGTTAACACTAAAGTCTACTTTTTGAGATAAGCCAGGTACAGTAGCTTGTAAGTTATTTAAAGTAGAACGTAATTGTTGAATTCTACTACTTTCTTGTTGTGCAAATACATGTGAGTAGCCAACAAATAATAAAACGATTAATGAAATAATAGTCTTTTTCAAGGGTTCATTTTTTATTAATAGTAAAAGGTAAAAATTTCTTTACATAGCATGTGCTGAAACTACGTTTTTTATTCTCCATCATATTCTATCTTTTATTTAATACTTTAATTTAAAACAATATTTCAACAATTGTTTTGTTAATAATTACTTACTATCTTAAAAGTTCTTCAAAACGCAAAAATAGTAACGCGTAACTATTAGTAATATTATCTTAATTTTATTCAAAAAATAAAATCAGGGTGTAAAAGTAAATATTTTTTTACTTTTGACACGATTTTAAATAAATTTTAATATGAAATCGAAACTACTTAAAAAGGTGAATGCTTACAACTTACAAGAGCTTTTAGTTGTATTGGTTATTATTGGTATTCTAATTTTAATAGCATTACCAACTTTGATGCCTCAAATAGCGAAAGCCAAAAGTTTAGAAGCTAAAATTCAGTTAAATCATTTATATGGTTTGCAAAAGAATTACTTTTATCTACATTCTAAGTATTCTAATGACTTTAACCAAATAGATTTTGTTCCGCCAAAAAACGTAAATAATGGAGGAACTGCTTATTATAGTTATGAAATTATTGAATCTTCCAATAATTCATTCAAGGCTAGAGCTACTGCGGTAAGTGACTTTGATGGTGATGGTACGTTTAATGTTTGGGAAGTAAACCAAGATAAAGAACTAAAAGAAGTTGTGAAAGATTAACAGTTTCTGTTTATATAATAGAAAAAATAAGGATGTTGTAAGTAGCATCCTTATTTTTTATCCGATAACTGTACTAAGTTTAAACATAGGAATATACATAGCAATAAGTATGGTAGCAACGATAATACCTAAAATTAAGATGATTAATGGTTCTAAAGCTGTACTTAACATTTTTGATTGATATTCAATGTCTTTATTGTACTGTTCTGTTAAACGACCAAAAATTATTTGATTTTGGTTAGTTTCTTCAGCTACTTTTACTAACGAAACCATTTTAGTATCAAAAACAGAATGCTTTTTAAGGCTTTCAGAAAGTGTTTTACCTACTAGTACATCATTTTCTACCTTTTTTAAGGCAGTTTGCAGCGGAAAAAAGTCAATCATTTTTTGAGTTAATTGAATTCCATTTAAAATAGGAACTTTAGCTCCTATTAATAAAGTTAACGCTTGAGTGAATTGAGCTATTTTAATTTTTCTTATAAATTCACCAACAAAAGGTAATCGTAAATAAATATTAGATGTTATTTTTTTATACCAAATTTTAGATTGAAATGTTTTTTTGAATACTAGAAAGCTTATAATTCCTAGGGCAGCAATCCAGTAATATTCTTTAAACATATTAGATAAACCTATAATTTTGGTGGTAATCCATGGTAACTCTACATTATTTTGTCTGAAAATATCCGCAAACATAGGTACAACAAACTGTAACATGAAAAATACAGCTAAAAAAGCTGTTGATAGAATGATGATAGGGTATGACAAAGCATTCATTACCATTCTTTTTTGTTCATTTCTCTTTTTGTAATAATTACTTAACTCTTCAATAACTTTATCAATAGTTCCTGTTTTTTCACCTATTTCTATAGAATAATATTCATAGGTTGAAAAATGTTTTTGCTCTTTTAATATTTCAGAAAAGTTTTTTCCAGCAATTAATTTTTCAATAATCGTTTTAATTAGTTTTTTATCAGCCTCTTTTTTTTGCTGTTGTACTATTAAGTCTAAAGCATCTTTAAGTTCTAAACCAGCTTGCAATAGTACATATAACTCTGTATAGAATGCTTCTTTCTTTTTATTAGAAAAAGAGCTCCCAAATAAATTGATTTCTTTCTTTAATAGAGCATCAATATCAAAACCTTCGTCTTTTTTATTTTCCTTATTGTTAATATTATCTAGCTGAAATCCCATGTAAACTTATTGATTAAGGTAAAAAGAGGCATCTTTATTGGTGTAAACAAACAACTCTTTGTTAGTATATGTTTTATCAAAAAACAATTTAATAGCATCTATTGTTTCTTTTTGAGTTTCTTTTCCGTTAAAGAAAAATACCTTTTCTTTTACAGCTACAAAAAAACTATCTTTATCTCGTAAAACTACATTGTCTAAAATAGTGTAGGGAACAGTATCATTTTGTTTAATTGCTACAAAAACCTCTTTTGTTTTTTGTTCAATTAGGTGTGCTTCGTTAAAATCTTTCCATAAAACTCTTTCTAAATGCTGAATATCTTGTTTGTACTCCAGGTTGGTTTGAATAAGTTTCATTTGCTTTTGCGTCATAGATAAAACCAAAAAAGCTATAGAAACTACAATGGTAGAAATTACCATAACCACTAAAACTTCTGATAAAGTAAATGCTTTAACTTTCTTCATTCTGCAATATTTTTCTTTTCAATGTTTTGTTTCTTGTTTTAAAAGTAACTTCAAATTCAATAAAACTTGCTGCCTGATTTTTTACCTCTCTAACATCAATAGACCATTGTTCATCATTTGTAATGTATGGTAATTTTAGTTGTTGATGTTTATATTGATAAACAAGTTCATTTATTTTTACCTGAATAGGTTGTGTATCTTTTGCAACTACATTTTGAAGCACATTGCTTAAGATTCCCATGGCAATACCAAAAACAGTAACAATAATAATAGTTGCTACAATAACCTCGTTTAAAGAAGATGCCTTTAGTTTTTTTAGTACAACCATTTTGCAACACTTTTAGTTTTTGGATTTAGGGCTAAACCTACATATTGTTTAGGTAAATCTTTTACATTAATACTTCCGTTATATATATGGTTTATATAAATGCTTCCAAACTGTCCTGTTAAAAAGTTTTTGGTAGTAACAGAACCAGTAACATTACCTAACAACTCAACATTTCCTTCAGAATAAATTTCACCAACAATAGTGGCTTCTTCACTTAATTTTATTTGAGGTTTATAACTCGTTTTTTCTTTGTCTTTTGTTAGGTAAACTATAGTGCCTTTAATTTCAGTATTTTTAGCAATAGTTATTTTATTCTCTTTTTTATCATCAACAGTACTGTATAAAGTAAGTGAACTTGGATAGTTTAATTTACAATTCTCCTCAATTATGATATTCTTAGAGGCAAAGGCTTGAAAGTTGCCTGTAACTCCTTTTAGAATTTCTATTTCAGGAGCAATTAAAATAATGTCATTTAATTTAGCCGAAGAATGTACTTTAATTTTTGTGTTAGACTGAATAATGATATTTCCTTTTAGATTTAAATATTGTAATAAAATGGTTCCACCTCCTTCATAAAGAAATGTAGGATCCTTAAAAGAACGAATAATAGTAGCTTCTTCTTCTAACTCAAATCTTTCTGAACTATTATTAGTATACGATGAGTTGTATATTTCTTTTATTTGGTTGAGATTATTAAGTTTAGGAAGTATACTATTACTTTTAAGTTCTCTACCAAAAATTAATGTTCTACCATAAAAAGAATTTCCAGCTATATTTCCACTTTTTACACCTTGTTTGGGCAAATAGGCATCTCCAATTATTTTGGTTTTTCCTACTAAGACTAATGGCGTGTTGTTGTCTTGGAGGTATATAGATTTTTCATTTTTAGTTTTCCATGCCATTAAAGCTACTTTCTGAAAGAAATCGTTATTAATTTTAGAGGTGATGGTAACAATATCAAACAAACCCCAAGCCTTTTTTTGGAGCGAAGTACTTTCTTTTGGATTGTTAGAAAACTGCTTGTTAATAGTTTCATTATAATTTATTGAATGAAACTTTAGATAATCAAAACCATTATTTACATTGTAAATAGCTTCTTTATAGGCGTCATGTTTTATAGATAATTGACGTTGCACGTACATAAAACTCATAAAAGCTAATAAGGTAATTGCAATAATTACCGATATGATGAGCACATATTGCAATGCTCCAGCTTTTAATTTGTTTAGTTTGAAGGACATTATTGCTTAAGAGGGATTATTTTCTTTTCACCTTTATAAATGATAGTTATTTCTTCAGGGGTTCCTGAAAGTAATTTAATATCATTACGTACACTGTTAGGTTTCATAAACTCTTGATTACTATTTATGGTAACTATGTATGATTTTGTATTACCACTTTCTACAATTCCATTGTAAATAATATTAGGAAAAATAACAGGCGTTGTATTTTTTTTCTTGGTAGTTGCTTTTCGTTTCTTTTTAGGTTGATTGGCTAGTTTTCCCAAAAAAGGATCCCTATTATGTTTTTGGACAGTATATAATTCCTTATTCATTTTTTTTATTGAAGAAGTTTTTTGAAAAACTGTTTCAGGAAGTTCTTCTTCTTCAGGATTTAAATGACTGTATATTTGATAACCTATAATACCCCAAACGGCTATTACCGCAATCATGAGTAAGTATGTTTTTTGTTGCTTTGTCATACTATTTTATGATATTAATAAAGAATACACTTCATCTATAGACGTAATACCTTGTTTAACTAGTTCAAGTGCATTCTTTTTTAACGTTTTAATGTTATTTTCTTCTAAGTAACTATCTACTTCTAATTCTTCTCTTTTTATAGCTTTAACAATAGGTTTGGTAACAGGAATAATTTCGTAAATAGCTTTTCTGCCTTTATAACCTGTTTGATAACAATGTTCACACCCTACGGCTACGTGGTGTGTATCTATATACTCTTGTAATTCTTGATAATCAAAAGCATCATCTGTTATTTTTTCTTCTACTTTACAATGATTACATAATTTTCTAACCAATCGTTGTGCAACACTTACATTTAATGTACTGGCAATTAAAAACGATGGAACCCCCATGTCAATTAATCTAGAAATGGTTCCCCAAGCCGAATTGGTGTGGATGGTAGACAAAACCAAATGCCCAGTTAAAGCAGCTCTAATGGCCATGTTTGCAGTTGCTACATCTCTAATTTCTCCAACCATAATAACATCAGGATCTTGACGTAAAAAGGTGCGTAATGTACTAGCAAAGTCTAAACCAATGTTTTCTTTTAATTGAACCTGATTAACACCTTCTAAGGTATATTCAATCGGATCTTCAATAGTTAAAATATTAGTGTCCTCGTTATTTAATTGTTTAAGTGTAGCATATAATGTAGTAGTTTTACCAGAACCAGTAGGACCAGAAATTAAAATAATTCCATTAGGTTTTTTTATGGCTCTTTTGTAACTTTTGATTTCTTCCTCAGTAAAACCTAATTTACTTAATTGAATACCCGCATTATTCTTTGATAAAATACGAAGAACTAGTTTTTCACCATGCAGAGTAGGCAACGAAGATACTCTGATGTCGAAATCTTCATATTCAGTACTTACATTAATACGTCCATCTTGAGGTAAACGTTTTTCTGAAATATCCATACCGCCCATAATTTTCAGTCGGTTTACAATTTTAGGATACTCATCAAAAGGAATAATATATTGTTCAATTAACTTCCCGTCAATTCTAAAGCGAACTCTTTTTTGCTTTTCAAAAGCTTCAAAGTGAATATCACTACTCCCTATTTCTTTAGCTTCATGAATCATATTCAATAGAAAGTCATCAGAATATTGTAATGTAGAGCTTGTTTTGGTATCTCTTTTTCGGTAATTTTTTTGTAAGTAGTTATTAATAGTACCACTTAATTCATGTTGTAAAAAAACAGCTTTTCCTAAAACAATTTGTAATTCATTTTGTAAATCTTCAATATTTTCTGAATCAGTAATGAAAGTATAAGAGTTATTTTCTTCTTTGACAGGAATAATACGATAATCGTATGCTAAATCTGAAGAGATTAATTGTAAAACTTCAGTAGGTAAATCAAAATTATTCTCTTTCATTATAGAGCGTATAGATTAACAAAATTAAAGGTCAAATTTATAAATAAAATGATAAACAAAAACAGTGCTTGAAGCCCAGCCAAAGGAGCGACTTTCTGTTGTAAGTTAGGTTTTACTATTAAAAATAGGAGTAATGAAAACACTAAGGATAATGAAAGTAAAATTAAAAAAGAGGTTATAGGAAAGCTTACAGCTAAAGTAATAAAAAACAAAACATCACCTAAACCAATACCCTCATTAATCTTTTTTTTCATTTTAAACTTACTATAAAGATGCAGTATACCTATTATTATAAGTATAAAACCAATATTGGTACTAACATTAAGTATAAATACGCTTGGTAGTGTATTTAGATAGTAAATAGTACCTCCAAGTACTATGGTAGTAATTAAAACCCAAGCACTCACTTTTCTTTCTTTAGAATCTTGATAAAAAATAATTAGTAATAAAATTAAGTATATATATATCAACTTTTTATTTGCAAAATTACTATAGTTTGTTCTTTAAATCAAAAAGAAAACATAATTAAAACAGTATTAATGTTAAATTATTTTAAAGTAATGTTTATTATTATTTATGTGTAAATGGTTTTTAGTATTTAGGTGTTAGTGTTATTTATTTGATTTTGAGAATATTATATTAGTAATGGGTAAGATTAACAAAATGTTAATGTACAGATTATTATAACTTTAACCAAACTTTAAAATCCTTCTAACCATGTTAAAATCAAAACCTAAACTTTATGGTTTTTTGGTTGCTACATTAATTGTATGCAGTTGCCAAAAAAATGAAACCGAAACTTCAGAACAACTAACAGCTGAAGCGCAAAAAACGTTCAACTATTTAACTAAAGTTGAGAATTACAGTCCTGATTTACTTAAAGTAGATTACAAAACCAAGTCGTTTATTTACGATAATGATGCGGCATTGGCTTTTGGTATTGAAAAGAATGTTCCTCCAAAAATTAAAGGTAATGATTCCGCTCAACGGAATCAATGGATGGGTAATTCTGGTGTGTTATATGTAAACTCTAGAAATATAACTTATTATCTAGAGAATAATTTTCCAAATCAATACTCAAATGCCTTTGCGTGGGCAGCATATCATTGGAGTAGGGTGAGTCCTAATATTAACTTTAGGAGAACTAACAATAGAAATACTGCGAGAGTACTGGTGAGTTCTTATTACAATGCTAGTGATAGAGCTTGGGCAAGAGCACAATTACCTAGAAGAGATGGCTACACGGGGACTTGGGTAAGTATTAATACAGCCAATGCATTGAATACTACTAATGAAACTACAAAAATGACATTAATGATTCATGAACTGGGACATATTCTTGGATTTGAACATTCTGATCAGACTAGAGGTAACTTAATTCCAGGAACATACGGGCCAAGTTACCATGCGTCCAATAATTGTGGTTCAATCATGAAGTCTTCAGTATATAATTGTAATTGGAGATCTGGTAGCACAGCTACAGGTTGGACTAGAGATGATAGAACATCAATAAGATGGGCATATAAATAAACTAGAAGTTTAATTACTACTATTTATTACTAATTTAAATTAAGAAAGGCTACTTATAAATCCTATAAGTAGTCTTTTATTTATAGTAAGCTTTCAATAACTCTTTTTAAATTATCAATGTCTAAACCACATTCTTTTTGTAATTCCTCCACAGTTCCGTGTTCTATAAAATTATCGGGTATTCCTAACACTTTGATAGTTCCAGTATAATTTTGTTGAGCAGCTACTTCTAGTATTGCACTTCCAAAACCTCCTTTTACGGAATTATCTTCTACAGTTATTATTTTAGAGTGCTTTTGAAAGATGTTTTTTAGAAGTTTTTGGTCTAACGGTTTCACAAAGCGCATATCATAGTGAGCTATTAAATCATTATTGGTTATGGTTTCAATGATTTCAGAAATAGTTTTAGCTACAGTTCCGATTGTTAGTATGGCTAATTCAGTTCCTTCTTTTATGCACACTCCTTTACCTAACGGAATTTTTTTAAAAGGTAATTCCCAATTCTGAATATTCCCTCTTCCTCTTGGGTATCGTATAGCAATAGGTTGTTTTATTCCTAATTGAACAGTGTATAAAATATTTCGTAGTTCAATTTCATTTCTGGGAGCAAAGATGGTTAAGTTTGGAATACATCTTAAATAAGCTAAATCAAAAACACCATGATGTGTTGCTCCATCTTGCCCTACTAATCCAGCTCTATCTAAACAGAAAATAACAGGTAGTTTTTGTAGAGCGACATCATGTATTATTTGGTCATACGCTCGTTGTAAAAAAGTAGAATAAATATTACAATAGGGAATTAAACCTTCAGAAGCCATACCAGCAGCTAAGGTTACAGCATGTTGTTCAGCAATACCTACATCAAAAGTTCTTTCAGGATAACTTTCTAGTAAAAACTTTAAAGAACTTCCAGTTAACATAGCAGGTGTAATACCTACTATTTTCGTATTAGAACTGGCCAATTCTACAATAGTTTTCCCAAAAACATCTTGAAACTTAGTGAATTTGTTTTCTTGTTTAGGTAGTACATTTCCAGATATTTTGTCAAATTTTCCAGGTGCATGATATTTTACTTGATTTTCTTCTGCTTGTTTTAATCCTTTGCCCTTAGTAGTAATTACATGAAGAAATTTAGGACCGTTGATGTTTTTTAGTCGATCTAATTCTCTTAATAGTTCTTCCAAATTATGTCCATCTATTGGCCCAGAGTAGTCAAAGTTTAACGCTTCAAAAATATTGTGTTGTTCCACATCATTTCTGGTAGATTTTATTCTAGTTAAGTAATGTTTTAAAGCACCAACAGAAGGATCTATACCGATAGCATTATCGTTCAATACTACCAGTAAGTTGGCATTAGTATCTCCAGCATGGTTTAAGGCTTCAAAAGCCATACCGCTAGCAATAGAAGCATCACCAATTACTGCTATATGATGTTTGTTCTTTCCTTGTAACTTAGAGGCAATAGCCATTCCTAATGCTGCTGAAATTGAAGTAGAAGAATGACCTACGCCAAAAGTATCATATTCACTTTCGTCTCGTTTAGGAAAACCAGAAATTCCATTTAATTGTCTATTGGTGTGAAAAACACCTCGTCGTCCAGTTAAAATTTTATGTCCATAAGCTTGGTGACCTACATCCCAAACTAATAAATCATCAGGAGTGTTAAATGCGTAATGTAATGCTATAGTAAGCTCTACAACTCCTAAACTTGCACCTAAATGCCCTTCCTTGGTAGCTACTATATCAATAATAAACTCTCGTAGTTCTTTAGCAATAATAGGTAAATTGTCTACAGATAATTTACGTAAGTCGGATGGATATTGTATAGTGTGTAATAGCTTTTCTGACATGAAAACAAATGTACAAAAAGCTTTATATAACCTTACAGAAAGCATAAAACTTTGTAGCTTTGCTTTATGAGTAAATTGTATTTAGTACCTACCCCTATTGGAAATTTAGAAGATATAACCTTTCGAGCTATAAAAGTACTGAAAGAAGTTGATGTAATTTTAGCCGAGGATACCCGAACCAGTGGTAAATTATTAAAACATTTTGAAATTACAACGATGATGCAATCGCATCACATGCATAATGAACATAAAACAGTTGAAGGAATTATTAAGCGTATTCAAAGTGGAGAAGTGTTTGCTTTGATTTCTGACGCAGGTACTCCGGCTATTTCTGACCCTGGTTTTTTATTAACTAGAGCATGTATACAAAATGGAATTGATGTAGAGTGTTTGCCTGGAGCAACAGCTTTTGTACCAGCATTAGTGAATTCAGGATTGCCAAATGATAAGTTTGTATTTGAAGGCTTTTTACCTGTAAAAAAAGGAAGGCAAACGCGTTTAAAACTGTTAGCAGAAGAAAAGAGAACCATAATCTTTTATGAGAGTCCGCATAAGTTATTAAAAACACTTCATCATTTTAAAGAATATTTAGGAGAAGATAGGTTAATTTCGGTTTCAAGAGAATTAACCAAACTGTTTGAAGAAACGAAAAGAGGAACTGTTTTAGAGGTTATAGATTACTACACAAATAAACCTGCTAAAGGGGAAATTGTAATTGTAGTAGAAGGAAAGAAGTAAACAATTATTTTTATAGCATTTCATTTAGCCATTACTTTTTTACTTTCTATCTGCATAAATGAGTATCATAACTAAAATTTATAAAGGTAGACTATCTTTACTTTAATTTTACAGCGTTATATAATTTGAAAAATAAATCTTCAATTTACGTAACGTTAGGTTTTTGGTTAGTAGAAAAGAAGTTTTCTTTGTAGGATAACTTCTTTTTTTTCTTAAAAAGAATTAAGAATCTTTGTTTATAAATAAAGGTAAATGTTAATGAATATCTCTCCTAATAATTATATTATTTTCAATTAACTTATTATTTACATCTAGTAGTAGTTTTTATGAGATTTTTGTGCTAAATTGCCCCTGTTTTTAAGACTTTACAGTTTGAAGCGTACTAGCTAAGGAAGCAGTTTATGTGACTTAGCGTAGCGATAGCTGTGTTCTTTTATAAAAAAATCAAAAAATTTACTGTCTTTAGTTTTATTTGAAAATGCATTAATTAAATGTGTTTTTATTAAAAAGTACCTTGTTAAAAACTAAAGAAACTTACATCAATAACAAAAATATAATCTAATTACTGTTCTAATAGACTGCTTTATTTTACGAAATAGCATTCATTAATGCATTCTTTCAGTGTTACTTACTTTGTGAATAGTACAATATTTTAATGTGCGAATAATATGAAATTGTATTATAGGTCGATATGGTTTTGTTGTAATAAAGGTAGGTTAATCTGTGTAAAATACAAGTGTCTTAATTTTTAATTATCTATAAAAATCATATTAAATGAATAAGATGAGAATAATAGCACTTCCATTTGCTGGAGGAAATCGATTCAGTTTCAATGATATTGAGAAGCATGCGTCAAAAAAAATGGAATGGACAACTTTAGAGCTTCCAGGAAGAGGTAGCCGTTTTAAGGAAAGTTTATTATCAAACGTTGATGATATGGTAGATGATCTTATGCAAAAGATTAAACCTCACCTTTTAAAAGAAGGGGCTTATGCATTGTATGGGCATAGTATGGGTACTCTATTGGGATATGAGTTAACAAAAAGAATTGTTGAAGCAAAATTAAAACAACCAACGTGTCTTTTTTTTACTGGAAGAGGAGCACCAGGATTTGAAAGATGTAGTAAAAAAAGATCTTCTTTACCAAAGGATGAATTTTGGAAGGAAATAGATAAAATAGGAGGATTGCCTAGTGATATATTTCAGCATAAAGAGCTTTTAGATTTATATTATCCAATAATGAAATATGATTTTAAAGCTATTGAAGATTATAAGTTCCAGAAAATGGAAAGACCTTTATCAATGCCTATACACATATGTATGGGGGAAGACGAAATAGGGAAAGAGGAAGATGATAAGACACCTATAGATAGTATGAAAGCTTGGCAATATGAAACAACGTCTCCTTGTTCATTTGAACTATTAAAAGGAGATCATTTTTTTATTTTAAATAATCCAGAATTAATAGCAAATAAAATTTACAATGCTGCAACAAGCAATAAAATTGTAGCACCTCACTAATTAAAAATAAAATTAACAACTAAAAACGTATATAAATTGGAAAAATTAACACTATTTAGCTTTTTTAAATTCAAATTAGCTTTACCGATGCTAGCTTTATTTACGATGATTCATAGTTTATGGAACACTGCACTAATAGCAATAATAAATAATAAAATAGCAAATGCTCCTATGCCGATTCTAGGAGAATACGATTGGCAAGTTTTTATGTTTTTTGTAATTACTTCATTCATATTTACTTATTTTTTTAAGAGGCATTTAATAAAAGTAACCCTTACTTTTGGAAAGGATTTAATGCTTAAAATTATAAATAGACTTAGATTGTCGGATTATGAATCGTATTTGAAATTAGGAGAAGAAAGAGTAAGAACAGCCATGGAAGATATAGGGATGCTAGAGGATGTTCCAGAAGCATTTATAGCGTTATTGAATGCAATAGTTATGGCTATAGTGACAATTGGATACATGTTTTATTTATATCCTCCAGGAGCTTTTTTAATTTTAGGACTTGTAGTTGTTTTAAGTATTGTTTACGTATATCGTAGTGCAATTATTGAAAAAAGTATGGATAGAGAAAGAGATTTAGATGACTCATTTATGCGTAATTATAATGATTTTTTACATGGTTTTAATAAAATTAAAATGAGTACAAAAAGAAGTAATACTTTATTTTTTGATCATATAACTAAAAATAGAGAAGAAGCTATTGGTTTAATGATTAAATCAGAAAGAGCTTCTTTAGGTAATGAATTAACTGGTGAGTTTTCTTTCTATTTTTTAATAGCTTCTATACTTTTTGTATTACCACTTGCTTTTAATGTTGAACAAGAAGTTATAGGTGGGTTTATGTTAGCTCTTTTATTTTTAATGGGACCTATAGCTACTTTAGTTGGGATTATTCCACAAATTATTGGTTTCAATATTGCTATTTCAAGGTTGAATAATTTTAATGAAATTACTACAAGTAAGTTTAACTACGAGAACCTTAAAATTGAAGAAAATAAAGATTTAGGTGCTTTTGAAAAACTTACAATTAATAATGTTACTTATGAATATCTTGATGAAAAAGAAGAGAATGTTACTTTTAAACTTCAACCTGTTAACTTAGAGATTGATAAAGGGGAAGTTATATTTATTTATGGAGGTAACGGAAGCGGGAAGAGTACATTTATAAATTTATTATCAGGACTTTGTGTTCAGAAAACCGGAGATATTTTATTTAATAATACAATAATTACAAATGAAAATAGATCATATTATAGAGATAAGTTGTCATGTATTTTTTCCAATAACTATTTGTTTACAGAAAATTATGATGGTTTTGATTTAAGTGAGTCTAATGAAAGGTTAACAGAATTATTAGATGAAATGGCTCTAGATAAGGTTATCAGACAAAATGAGGAAGAAAATAAAATATTCCAAACCTTATCAAGTGGACAGAAAAAAAGATTAGCCTTAATATATGCTCTATTAGAAGATAAAGATATTTTTATTTTTGATGAATGGGCAGCGGAACAAGATCCTGAATTCCGAAAATACTTCTATGAAAATATTATTCCAACACTAAAAAGTAAAGGAAAAACTGTAATTGCAATAACACATGATGATGCATATTATAAATTGTGCGATCGTTTAATAAAATTTAATTACGGAAAAATGCGCGAAGAAGTAGCATTAGGTGTTCCAACTTATTAAAAATAAATATATACTACATAAATAGTACATCTTACTTTGAAATTTAGAATTATATAATCCTAAATTCACTAACACATATATCTAAAAGTAATTATTAATACCTTTTTTATTTATAAGATACAGGAATAAGTTTTATCTCATTCGGTATTTATACTACTATCTCTAACCAAACATAAACTTCATATTTCTACCTGCATAAACATGTGGAGTAGTGGCTTGTTTTTATGAAATACAAAGGTTAGGTGTTTTTAATGCCATAGTTGAATGAAATATTCTTGTTTTTCAGTATTACCAAAAAGGTAAATTCCCTAAAAACAATTTTTAAAATGAATTTAAAAGAGAAGTTACATTTAGCTCAGCAAGAGGTTTATTATGGACAGTTAATGGATCCTCAAAGCCCTATATATAATATGGGGGGATATGCTGTTTTTACAGGAGTCTTAGATAAAGTTTTATTTAAAAGCGTTGTTGGTAGTTTGTCTTCAGCGTTTGATACATATAACTTTAGATACGACTTTACAGGGGCAGAGCCTTTGTTTTATGTAAGCGAACCTGAGAATGTACATCTTAATGAAATTGATTTTTCGGAAGAAGTTAATCCAGAAAAGAAAGCAAAAGAATGGATGCAAGAGGGAATTAATACTGCTTTTGATATTCAAAAAGGGAAACTATATGATTATACACTTATAAAAATAGCTGAAGATGTGCATTGGTGGTGTTGTTATAATCATCATTTATTATATGATGGTTTTGGTTCAGCATTAATGGTAAGTTATGTTATAGAAGAGTATGATAAAAGACAAAAAAATAGTGATGAGGTTAAAATATCATTTCCATCTTACTCAGATATTGCAAGAAAGAGTAATGATTATTTAGAATCTGATTATTATACCAAAGATGCAAGTTACTGGAGAGAGAAATTTAATACTATTCCTGAGTCTATCCTCAATCATAAGAAAAAGGATGATATAGCAGATGGTAATAGATTTTCTATTGAAATATCCAGGTCAGATAGAGAGTTATTTAGTCGTTTATCAGAAAAAACCAAGGCTAACTTACCACAATTTACAATAGCAGCTCTATTACTATATTTTGGGAAAACCACAAATCAAAAAGAGTTTAGCTTTGGAATACCTGTGCATAATAGAGTAAGTAGAAATGAACGCAAGGCATTGGGTATGTTTTCTAGTATCCTTCCTTTTAAGGGAGCATACGATGAAAATAAGAATTTAACTGATTTTATTTCTGAGATAAGACAAATACAGCGTAATGATTATAGACACCGTCAATATCCAATATCTCATTTAAATAGGTCTTTAAATTTACTATCAGAAAATCGAAAGCAAGTTTTTGACATCATTGTAAATTACGAGCCTTTTCCTTTTCCTAAATCATTATCATCTGGACTACATGTAGCTATAAAACATTTATCTACAAATATAGATTTAGAAGACCCATTATCATTTCGTTGGAGTGATTATGGGGAAGATTCTTCTTTAATCTTAAATGTTGATTTTCAAGAAGAATATTATAACAAAGAAGAGATAGAAATACTTACACAAAGGTTATTGTTTATTTTAAGACAGTTTGAGGTAAGTTTAACTGAACCATTAAAAGATATTTCTATCTTATCTAAAGAAGAAGAGGATGAGTTATTAACTACTTTTAATAATACTAAGAGGGAATATCAATTAGATAGAACTGTACTAGATTTATTTCAAGAGCAGGTTACAAGTGTGCCAGATAATATTGCTGTAGTTTATAATGAGGCTTCAATAACTTATAAAGAATTAAATGAACGTTCAAATAAGTTAGCCAATTATATAAATAGAAAGCATAAAGGAACAACTGATTTAATAGGTGTTTGTGTATCAAGGGGCATTGGTATGGTTGTTAGTACATTAGCTGTGTTGAAGCTAGGGAAGGCCTATGTACCTATTGATACAAATTACCCATCAGATCGTATAGAACATATTATAAAAGACTCAGGGTTACAGCTTTTAATAACAAATAGTGTTGATAATGAGTTGCTAACGTTTGATGTAGATATTCAAAAAGTAGTGTTGGATATTGAGGCAGAAGTAATAAGCAAAGAATCTGAGAGTAAATTAAAAGCAAAAATAACTACAGATGATTTAGCCTATGTTATTTATACTTCAGGAACAACAGGAAAACCCAAAGGAGTTGCTGTAAAACATTTAGGATTATTAAATGTTACTTTAAGTTGGCAAGAATCATTTGAAATTCATCAAAATACTCGTTTATTACAGATGGCGAGTTATGCGTTTGATGTTTTTGTAGGAGATCTTTGTAAATCAATATTCTCTGGAGGGCAAATGATTATTTGCCCTTATGATATCCGTTTTGATTTATTAGAAATTTATAAATTAATAAAGCACCATCAAATAACCATTTTAGAAACCACTCCAGCTTTAGGGGTTCCTTTAATGGATTATATCTATGATAATGAGTTGAATTATTCTTCATTAGAGCAAGTTATTCTAGGGTCAGATATTTGTCACGTTCATGATTTTAAACGTTTATATGAAAGGTTTGGAAAAGACCTTAGAATTACAAATAGTTATGGAGTAACAGAAGCAACTATTGATAGTTCATATTATGAGGTTGATACAATAGAGAGTTTAGGATATTCAGCTAGCGTTCCTATAGGAAAGCCTTTACATAATATGGAATTTTACATATTAGATGCTTCGCAAAATTTAGTCCCAAAAGGAATTATAGGTGAGCTTTACATAGGAGGATTAGGAGTTGTAAAAGGGTATTTGAATAATAAAGAATTAACTGAAAATAAATTCATAACTAATCCTTTTGTTGAAGATACTTTAATGTATCGTACTGGAGATTTAGCACGCTGGTTACCTGATGGAAATATAGATTTTATAGGTAGAGGCGATAGCCAAGTAAAAATAAGAGGGTATCGTATTGAGTTAGGAGAGATAGAAAATGTACTTTTTAACCATAAAGATGTCAAGGAATGCTGTGTTTTAGCAAAGGAAGATGCTAAAGGAAATAAACGATTAATAGGTTATATAGTAGCTGAAGAGGTTTTTAACCGAGAAGAGATACAGGATTTTTTAAAAGCTAGTTTACCAGACTACATGGTTCCACGTTTATGGATAGAATTAGCAGAAATGCCTTTAACAACTAATGGAAAGCTAGATAAAAAATCATTACCTGAGCCTAATTTTTCTGATTTATTTACCCAAGAATATGTAGCTCCTAGAAATGAAATAGAACAACAATTGGCTAACATATGGTTAGCTTTACTTGAGGTAGACCAAATAGGTATTAATGACAACTTTTTTGAGTTAGGAGGACATAGTTTATTAGCTACACAATTAGTGTCTAAGATTCGTAATGAAATGGAAAGTGAAGTTGCTATCAAAGATGTTTTTTCTAGTCCTACTATTGCTGAGTTAAGTCTTCATATAGAAGGAGGAAAAAATAAAAGTTTATTACCTGTCATTACTTCACAAAACAAAAAAGGAAATATTCCTTTATCATTTAATCAAGAGCGTCTATGGTTTTTAGACCAGTTGCAAGGAGGAAGTGTGGAGTACAACATGGCTGGTGGCTTACAATTAAAAGGCAGTATAGACAAAGAAAATATAGAAAAAGCATTAGTAGCTATAGTTGAGGAGCATGAAGTTTTAAGAACTATAATTAAAGAAGAAAAAGGAAAAGGATATCAAGAAGTCATACCTTCAAATAAATGGAAGTTACGCACAGAAATTTTAAAAGAAGATATTAAGGTTGAGGATGAAGTTGCAAGTTTAATATCTGAACCTTTTAATCTTGCAAAAGATTATATGTTCAAAGCTTGTTTATATACTATAGGTGAAAATGAAAATATTTTAGTTTGTATTTTTCATCATATTGCAAGTGATGGCTGGTCGATACCTATTTTTATCAATAGATTTTTAGAGAATTATAGAATATTACAATCAGGTGGGGTTTTAGAGGTATTACCATTACCATTCCAATATTCTGATTACTCTCTATGGCAGTCTAAGTATGTTTCAGGTGAGTTTTTAGAAAACCAACTTCTTTACTGGGAAAAACAATTACAGGATGTTTCTACTTTAGCGTTACCTACTGACTATATTAGACCATTAATTCAAAGTAACGAAGGTGCCATTTTAAACTTTGAACTATCTAAAGATTTAACTGATAGTATTAAAGAAATATGTAAACAAGAGAAGGTAACCTTGTTTATGTTATTATTATCAGCGTTTAAAGTATTATTGTATAGGTATACCGGTCAAGAAGATATTAGCGTTGGAACTTCTATAGCAAATAGAACACAATCTGAGTTAGAAAGTATGCTAGGTTTTTTTGTAAATACTTTAGCTTTACGTTCAGATTTTGGTGAGTTAAATAGTTTCAAGGAAGTTTTACAAAAAGTAAAAAGCACCACTTTAGAAGGATATGATCATCAATTAGCGCCTTTTGAAAAAGTAGTTGATAGAGTGGTGAAAACTCGTGATATGAGTACGAGTCCACTGTTTCAAGTGATGTTTGACATGGATAATACTCCTGGAGATAGATCTATGGTAATTGAAGGAGTAGAAATTTCATCGTATAACTTGCAATCAAATACATCGAAGTTTGATTTAAGTTTAGAAGCTAATGAAAATGAATTAGGTATTTCATTAACAATGGAGTATTGTACTGCTTTATTTAAAAAAGAAACAGTACAGCGTATGCTGGGGTATTATCAAGTAATACTGCAAGGTATTGTAAATGATATCAATCAGGAAATTAATACATTACCCTTACTTACAAAAAAAGAAGAATATCAATTACTACATGTTTTTAATAACACTACTGCTATTTATCCAAAAGATAAGACAATTTTAGACTTATTTGAAGAGCAGGTATTAAAAACACCAAACAATGTAGCTGTTGTTTATGAAGAGACTTCAATAACTTATGAAGAGTTAAATAACCAATCAAATCAACTAGCGCATTACATTAATAGAAAAGGTATAGGAGCAGATGAGATAGTAGGAATATTTGTTTCTCGAGGAATTAATATGATTGTAAGTGTTCTTGGGGCACTTAAATCTGGTAATGCTTATGTGCCAATAGATGTAACCTACCCTTCTGATCGCGTAGAACATATTATAAAAGATGCTGAGTTAAACCTTTTAATTACTAACAGTATTGATAATGAGTTGTTAGCGTCATATGAGGGGGTTCATAGAATTTTATTAGATGTAGAGGCTGAGGTTATAAATAAAGAACCTCAAAATAAGTTGAGTATTGTAACAAGTCCTAAAGACTTAGCCTATATAATTTATACATCAGGAACAACAGGTAAGCCTAAAGGAGTAGCAGTAAATCATTCAGGTATTTATAATGTTGCTTTAAGTTGGTATAGCTCTTTTGAAATTAGTGAAGAGACTTGCTTGTTACAAATGGCAAGTTATGCTTTTGATGTTTTTGTAGGAGACCTATGTAAATCATTATTGTTTGGAGGTAAAATGATTATTTGTCCTTATGAAGTTCGTTTTGATTTAGTAGCGTTATATAAGTTGATTACTAATCATCAAGTAACAATATTTGAGACAACACCATCATTAGGAGTACCTTTAATGGATTATATTCATGAAAATAAATTAGAATATTCTTCACTTAAACAAATTATTTTGGGGTCTGATATATTCCATGTACATGACTTTAGAAAATTGTATGAAAATTTTGGTGAAAAAATTAGAATAACAAATAGTTATGGAGTAACTGAGGCAACAATAGATAGTTCATTCTATGAAACTAATGGCCTAGAAAGTTTAAACTATTCATCGAATGTTCCAATAGGAAAGCCCTTACACAATATGAGTTTTTATATACTGGATTCATATAAGAACTTAACACCACAAGGCGTAGTTGGAGAATTATACATAGGTGGAGAAGGAATAGCAAATGGGTATGTAAACAACAATGAATTAACCAAAGAGAAATTTATTAAAAACCCATTTGAAGAAGGAACATTAATATATAGAACAGGAGACTTAGCTAGATGGTTATCAGATGGAAATGTAGATTTTATAGGGAGAGGAGATAGCCAAGTAAAAGTAAGAGGATATCGCATTGAGTTAGGAGAAATAGAAAACGTATTATTTAATCACAAAACTATTGTTAATTGTTGTGTTTTAGCAAAAGAAGATGCGAGTAGAAATAAACGTTTAGTAGGATATGTTGTAACAAGCACTACTTTTGATAAAGATAGTATTGAAGACTTTTTAAGAGAAAGCTTGCCAAGTTATATGGTTCCTCGCTTATGGGTGGAACTAAAAGAAATTCCACTAACAGCGAACGGTAAGGTTAATAAAAAAATACTACCAACTCCTGACTTCTCAGATTTATCAACAAAAGAATATGTAGTTCCACGTAACCAAACAGAAAAAAAGTTATCAGAGATATGGAAAGAATTACTAGGAATAGAAAAAGCTGGTATTTATGACAACTTTTTTGAATTAGGTGGACACTCTTTATTAGCTACGCAATTGGTATCTCTAATTCGTAATGAGATGAATGTTGAAGTTACCATTAGAGCTATTTTTGCTAATTCTACAATTGCAGAATTAGGAATACATATAGAAGATGAAGCTGGAGGAAGTTTATTACCATTAATAACTGTACAGAAGAAAGAAAATCGTATTCCTTTATCATATAGTCAAGAACGCTTGTGGTTTTTAGACCAATTGCAAGAAGGCAGTTCAGAATACAACATGCCTGGTAGGTTGTTGTTAAAAGGAGATTTAGATGTTACTATTTTAGAAAAAGCTTTATTTACAATTGTAGACCGCCATGAAGTACTTCGAACAGTAATAAAATCAGAAGACGGGATTGGGTATCAAGAAGCAATTTCATCTGAAAATTGGAAGCTAAACATTGAAAATGTTAGTGAACATACAGATTTAGAAAATAAAATAAAGGATTTTTCTGAAAAACCATTTGATTTATCTAAAGACTATATGTTTAGAGCTTGTGTGTATAAAACAAGCTCAGATCAAAATATTTTAGTGGTAGTATTTCATCATATAGCAAATGATGGTTGGTCAGAGACTATTTTTGCAGATGAGTTTATTACTATATATCATGCATTACAAAGTAAGCAGGAGGTAATACTTCCTAAATTATCTTTACAATATGCAGATTATGCTTTATGGCAACGTCAGAATATTAAAGGAGACTTTTTAGAAAGTCAACTATCATATTGGAAAGATAAACTTCAAAATACTACACCTCTATCTTTACCTACTGATTATCCTCGTCCTTTAATCCAAAGTAATTTAGGAGCAGATATTTCTATTACATTAAATAAAGAGTTAACAAGTTCTATAAAAAGAATCTGTGCAGAACAAGAGGTAACACTATTTATGGTAATGCTTTCAGCTTTAAAAGTATTATTGCATAAATACAGTGGTCAAGAAGATATTTGCGTAGGAACTCCAGTAGCAAATCGTACCCAATCAGAATTAGAGGGAATGATTGGTTTCTTTGTAAATATGCTAGCAATACGAACAGATTTAAGTGAAAATCCAAGTTTTGCGGAAGTATTAAAACAGACCAAAGAAGTAACCTTAGAAGCAGGAGATCATCAATTAGTTCCTTTTGAAAAAATAGTAGAAAGAGTTGTAAACTCAAGAGACATGAGTATGTCTCCTTTATTTCAAGTAGTATTTGTATTACAAAATACACCTGAAATGTTGGATTTGGATATAGAGAATTTAGAAATTTCTTTAGCTACAAATAAAAGTACAAACTCAAGATTTGATTTAACACTAAATGCAGAGGAACGTAATGAAGTAATAAATTTAAACTTAGAGTATTGTACTGCTTTATTTAAAGAAGAAACAGCTACTCGTTTTTTAACACATTATCAAGAATTGCTAGTTAGTATTATCAAAAATATTAACAAACCAATAGATGATTTACCAATCTTAACAGAAGCGGAGAGTGTTCAATTATTAGAAGATTTCAATGCAACAGATGTAGCTTATGATTTAGATAAAACGTTGGTAGATTTATTTACAGAACAGGTAGCCAAAACTCCAAAAGCTATAGCTGTAGTTTATGAAAATGAAAGTTTAACTTATCAGGAATTAGACAAGCGTTCCAATCAATTAGGTCACTATTTACAAGGACAAGGAGTGGAGCCCGATACTTTAGTAGGAATCTGTTTAGAACGTAGTATAGAAATGTTAGTGGGAATTTTAGGAATTCTAAAATCAGGCGGAGCTTATGTTCCAATTGATCCAGAATATCCTCAAGATCGTATTGATTATATGTTGATTGATGCCAACATAAATATGGTACTAACAAGTGAAAAGGTAAGTGAAGAAGTATTAGCAAACCGAGAAGGAATTACTACTATTTCATTAGATACAGAATGGGAAACAATCATTACAACTTATTCATCAGAGAGGTTAAATAAAATAATCACAGCAGAAAATTTAGCGTATGTGATTTATACATCAGGAAGTACCGGAAAGCCTAAAGGAGTAATGAATCAGCATAATGGTATTGTGAATCGTTTATTATGGACGCAGTCAGAGTATCAGTTACAGTCAGATGACACTATTTTACAGAAAACTACTTTTAGTTTTGATGTTTCTGTATGGGAATTATTATGGAGTTCAATTTGCGGATCACGATTAGTCTTTTCAAAACCAGAAGGACATAAAGATGCCCGTTATTTAAAAGAAATAATAGAGGAACAAAATATAACGACCATGCACTTTGTTCCGTCAATGTTACGTGTTTTCTTAGAAGAGATAAGTACAGGAGATTGTAGTAGTTTACGTCGAGTTATATGTAGTGGAGAAGCTTTACAAGTAGATCATGTAAACTTATTTAAAGAGAAATTACCTAATGTAGAGTTGCATAATTTATATGGACCAACCGAGGCCGCCATTGATGTTAGTTACTGGTCAGTTCCATTAGAAGAACCAATATCAAAAGTATTAATAGGTCGTCCAGTGGCTAATACAAGTTTGTATGTTTTAAATGATTCTATGAATTTGGTTCCATTAGGAGTGGCAGGTGAGTTATGTATTGGCGGAGTTCAGGTAGCAAGAGGCTATTATAATAAAGCAGCATTAACAGAGGAAAAGTTTATATCGAATCCATTTAAGGAAGGAGAGAGATTATATAGGACAGGTGATTTAGCGAAATGGTTACCAGATGGGAATATAGAGTATGTAGGTAGAAAGGATAATCAGGTAAAAATACGTGGATATCGTATAGAGTTAGGAGAGATAGAGAATGCTTTATCGAACTTATCTATGGTCACTCAGAGTTGTGTCTTAGCTAAGGAAGATAGTATTGGCAGTAAACGTTTAGTTGGTTATGTAGTTTTAGAAGGAGCTATAGATAAAGAAGCGCTTCAGTTAGAGTTAAAGGAAGTATTGCCAGACTATATGGTTCCTACTTTATGGATTGAGTTAGAGGAGATGCCATTAACTGTCAATGGTAAGTTAGACAGAAAAGCATTACCAGAGCCAGATGGATCAATGTTATCTACAAAAGAATATGTTGCTCCGCGTAATGAGACAGAAGAGAAATTAGTAACTATTTGGCAAAAACTATTAGGAGTAGAGGAAATAGGTGTTTACGATGATTTCTTTGAATTAGGAGGACACTCTTTATTAGCTACTAGGTTGGTTTCTTTAACTCGTAAAGAATTAGGAAAAGAAATAGCCATTCGAGATATATTTGAATACAATACGATATCAGATTTAGGTTTATACATATCTACTAAATTTGAAGAAATATTACTTCCATCAGTAGTTGTTGAAGACTGTTCTGAACAGATTCCTTTATCTTTTAGTCAAGAACGTTTATGGTTTTTAGATAAATTACAAGGTAGTAGTCAAGAATATCATATTCCAGTAGTACTAAAATTAGAAGGAAATTTAAATATAAGTATTGTAGAAGAAGCTCTACGTAGAATAATTAATCGTCATGAAATATTACGTACAGTTATTTATGAAAAAGAAGGAATAGGTTACCAGAAAGTAATTGAATCAAACAAATGGTTTTTACATCAAGAAGCCATCGCAAAAGAAGCCAAAATAGAAAAAGAAATTAGTGGCTTCATTAACTTACCTTTTGACTTATCTAAAGATTATATGTTACGTTCATGTTTGTATAATCTAGATAATAATCAGTATATATTAGCATGTGTTTTTCATCATATTGCTAGTGATGGTTGGTCAAGTGGGATTTTGATGTCTGAATTTGATGAATTATACGCTTCAATTAATTCCCAACAAGAAGTAATTCTTCCAGAGTTATCTTTACAATATAAAGATTATGCAATATGGCAACGTAAATACATAGAAGGTAGTGCTTTAGAAAGTCAGCTGACTTATTGGGAAAATAAGTTGTCTGGAGTTGATTATTTAAAACTACCGTTAGATTACACACGTCCTACTATTCAAAGTACAGAAGGATCAGGTATTTCTGTTGCAATAAATAAAGAATTAACAGGTGCTATTAATACTTTATGTAAGCAGGAAGGAGTAACAATGTTTATGTTTTTATTATCTGCTTTTAAAGTATTGTTATCTCGTTATAGTGGTCAAGAAGATATTTGTGTAGGAACACCAATAGCTAATCGTACTCAAGCAGAGTTAGAAGGAGTAATAGGTTTCTTTGTAAATACTTTGGCACTTCGAAGTAATTTAAGCGGAAACCCCAGTTTTAAGGAAGTATTAAAAGAAGTAAAGACTACTACTTTAGAAGGTTATGATCATCAGTTAGTTCCTTTTGAAAAAGTAGTAGACAAGATGGTTACTACTCGTGATATGAGTATGTCTCCTTTGTTTCAAGTAATGTTTGTGTTACAAAACACACCTTCAAACTCAAAATTAGCAATAGAAAATGTAACTATTTCTGAATATGAATTAGAAGGAATTACTTCTCAATTTGATTTGACATTAAATATATCTGAAAATGATCAAGGTTTACTACTTAATGTAGAATATTGTACCGCTTTGTTTAAAAGAACTACCATTAAACAAATGTTAGTTCATTATCAAGAGTTATTGAGTAATATTATAAATGATGTTACACAATCTATTGGTAGTTTATCAATGCTAACAAATGAAGAGGAAAATCAATTGTTAAATGTTTTCAACGATACTGCATTAGATTACCCGAAAGATAAAACAGTGGTTGATTTGTTTGAGTTACAAGCTCAAGAAACCCCAGAAGCTATAGCAGTTGTATACAATGGAGAAGAATTAACGTATAAAGAATTAAATGAAAAATCTAACCAGCTAGCTCAGTATTTAATATCTAATTATAGTGTTAATATAAATGACTTAGTAGGTGTTGTTTTAGAACGAAGTGATTGGTTAATAGTAGCTTATTTAGCAACCTTAAAAGTAGGGGCTGCTTATGTTCCTATTGACCCTTCTTACCCAGAGGATAGAAAAGAATACATCCGTAAAGATAGTGGCATCAATGTTATAATAGATAATTCGTTATTAGAAGAGTTTAAGTTGACAAGCTCAGTCTATTCAATAAATTCACCATCAATTAATATAGCACCTTCTGACCTTGCTTACGTTATTTACACTTCAGGAAGTACAGGAAAACCAAAAGGAGTAATGGTTGAGCATAAAAACTTACTTCATTTGTGTTTTTGGCATCAATCGGCATATAATGTAACAAGTTTAAGTAGAGGTACTTTATTTGCGGGAATAGGATTTGATGCAAGTGTTTGGGAGATTTACCCTTATATACTGAAAGGAGCAAGCTTGTATCCTGTATCAAACAATATTCGTTATGATTTAAACTTGTTTTCAGAGTTTTTGGAATATAATACTATTACACACGCATATATACCTACCTTATTATGCGAACGTTTTATAGAAGAAGAAATTTCTTTATCAAAGATTACTATTCTAACTGGAGGAGATGCTTTATCTGTAAATACTAATACAAGCCTTAATATTTATAATAACTATGGTCCAACTGAAACTACAGTAGTAGCTACTAATTATAAGGTAGTTGATGCTGATATTATAAAAATTCCTATTGGAAAACCTATCAATAATACTCAGGTTTATATTACAGATTCAACAATGAACTTAGTTCCTTTAGGTGTTGTAGGAGAAATATGTATTGGAGGAGATGGAGTTACTAGAGGTTATTTAAATAGAGAAGATTTAACAAATGAAAAGTTTACGTTAAACCCATTTAAAGAAGGAGGAAAATTATATAAAACAGGAGATTTAGGTAGATGGTTACCAGATGGTAATATAGATTTTATTGGGAGAGTAGATAACCAGGTAAAAATTAGAGGTTATCGAATAGAATTAGGAGAGATAGAGAATGTACTGTCAAATATACCATCAGTAATCCAATGTTGTGTTTTAACTAAAGAAGATAGTAACGGTACTAAACGTTTAGTTGGGTATGTTGTTTTAGAAGGAGATTTAAATAAAGAAGCTCTTCAAACAGAATTAAAAGAAAGCTTACCTGATTATATGGTTCCAACCCTATGGATTAAGGTAAATGAAATGCCTTTAACGGCTAATGGCAAACTAGATAAAAAAGCGTTACCAGAACCAGATAAAACATTATTATCAGCTAAAGAATATGTAGCACCAAGAAATCAAACGGAAGAGCAATTAGTAGTCATTTGGAAAGAGTTACTAGGTATTGAAAAAATAGGTGTTAATGATGATTTCTTTGAGTTAGGAGGTCATAGTTTATTGGTTGTTCAATTAATTTCTCGTATACAAAAGGTAGGCTACCATATATCGGTACAAGATGTTTTCTCAAACCCCACTATAGCTACTATAGGTGAAAAAGTATTAGGATTAACATCTTCTTATAAGGTTCCAATTAATAGAATTACAAAAAATACTGATCATATTGTTCCATCTATGTTGCCTCTATTAAATTTTGATCAAGAGGATATAGATATGGTTGTTTCTATGGTTGATGGAGGTGTTTCAAATATTCAGGATTTATATCCATTATCTCCATTGCAAGAAGGAATATATTATCATCATTTAATGAGTGATAAAAATCAAGGAGATACTTATATATTACCAAACTTGCTGTCTTTTAAAACTAAAAAACAACGAACATCATTTATAGAAGCATTACAGTTTGTCATCAATCGTCACGATGTTTTGCGTACTTGTTTTTTAAGTGAAAATTTACCCAATGCTGTTCAAGTAGTACTTAGAGAAGCTACTTTGTCAGTAAAACATTTAGATATACAAAATGCAGATGTTTTAACTGAACTAGAATCATTAATGAATCCAGGAGAGCAATGGATGAACGTTTCAAAAGCGCCTTTATTAGATTTAAAGTCGGTTGATGATTCAATCAATGATTGCTATTATTTGATGTTGTTTGCACATCACTTGATATTAGATCACGTAGGTTTAGAGAAAGTAATTCAAGAGATAGAATTTTATTTGTCTGGGAAAGAATCAAGTTTACCAGAACCTGTTTTATACAGAAATTTTATAGGTCATACATTACATTCACAATCCATAAATGATAGTGAGAGGTATTTTAAAGAATTATTAGGAGAGGTTAAAGAACCTACATATCCGTTTGAATTATCAAATATTATAGGAGATACTAGCAAAATTGAAGAATCAAGTATTCTTTTATCTAATGATTTTAGTAAAGAACTCCGTAATATCAGTACTGATTTAGGAGTAAGTACAGCTGTTCTATTTCATGCAGCGTATGGAATAGTTGTAGGAAAGTGTAGTAATAAAGAGTATGCAATTTTTGGTTCTTTATTCTCAGGAAGATTACAAGGAGCAGTTGGAGCTGCAGATTCATTAGGTCTTTTTATTAATACGTTGCCATTTTTTACCGAATTAAAAGGAAGCGTATCTGAATATGTATTAGTTGTTAAGAAGAGTTTAGAAGGGTTGTTACCTTATGAACAAACAAGATTGTCAGATATTCATAATTGGAGTGATATTTCCAATGAAACACCATTGTTTAGCGCATTACTGAATTATCGTCATTCTTCTATTTCCTCTAATATAGAGGGAGATAATGAAGAAAATGATTTAGGTATAACTGTAATAGATAGTGAAGAACGAACCAACTATCCATTTACATTAAACGTAGATGATTATGGAGATATTTTTGGGTTAACAGCTCAGGTAGATACAAGTGTAGGTGCTGACCGTATGCTTGCATTTATGCAAAAGATTTTAAATCAGTTGTTAGAAGGGTTAAAATCTGAAAAGGAGTTATTGGTCAATACACTAACTATTTTACCAGAAGAGGAAAAGAAACAACTAGTAGAAGTTTTTAATGCAACAACAGTTAAGTATCCATTTGATAAAACAGTTTTAGATTTATTTGCTAAACAGGTTAAAAACACACCAGAAGCTATTGCAGTTGTTTATAAAGATAGTCAGTTAACCTATCAAGAGTTAGACAAACGTTCTAATCAGCTAGCACATTATTTACGTAATCAAGATGTTCAAATAGATACTTTAGTTGGTATCTGCTTAGAACGTAGTTTAGAAATGATTGTTGGTATTTTAGGTATTTTAAAGTCTGGAGGAGCTTATGTTCCAATAGACCCTACTTATCCAAAAGATCGTATTGATTATATGATTAAAGATACAGAGATAAGTTTAGTGTTTAGTAGTGCTGATAGTCGTGAAACCATAATAGAACAAGAGGAGATAACAATTATATCTTTAGATACAGAATGGCATACTATTGCAGCATATTCTGATGAAGCTTTAAGTGATATAATCTCTTCAGATAATTTAGCCTATATTATTTATACTTCTGGAAGTACAGGAAAACCAAAAGGAGTAATGATTGAACATGGTAATATGTTCAATTTAATTAGTTGGGCTAGATCAAACTTTAAGGATTCATTAGAAGTAGGAATGTTGGCAAGTACCTCAATTAATTTTGACTTGTCGATATTTGAGATTTTTACTTCATTGATATCAGGATCTAAGCTTCATCTAGTAGATAATTTACTGTCTTTGGTTGAAGATTCAGAAGTTTCGGTTTCATTAATGAATACAGTTCCTAGCGTTTTATTAGGATTATTGGAATCAGGTAAAATTCCAGATACGGTACAAACCATCAATTTAGCAGGTGAACCATTATCAACAAATCTAGTTAACCGAATTTATAAGGAAAGTTCAGTTAGTCAAGTGTTTGATTTATACGGGCCTTCAGAAGCTACCACTTATAGCACTTATTCTAAACGTTTAGTAAATGGAATCCAAACAATTGGAAAACCAATAGATAATACTGAGATTTATATACTAAATGACGCTTTAGAGTTATTGCCAATTGGAGTAATTGGAGAATTATGCGTAGGAGGAAGAGGAGTAGCTAGAGGATATTTAAATAGAGAAGAATTAACTCAAGAGAAGTTTGTAGCGAATCCATTTAAAGATGAAGGTAAAGTATATAAAACAGGAGATTTAGGAAGGTGGTTACCTAATGGAACTATAGAATATATGGGGCGAAAAGATAACCAAGTAAAAATAAGAGGTTATCGTATAGAGCTAGGAGAGATAGAAAATACATTATCACAAATAGAAGGTATTCATAATAATTGTGTACTGGCCAAAGCAGATGTAAATGGTAATAATCGATTAGTAGGATATGTTGTAGCTGATAATGGGTTTGATAAAGAAGATATTCAAATACAATTAAAGAAGAGTTTGCCAAATTATATGGTACCTCTTATTTGGATTGAAATGGAAGAAATGCCATTAATGAGTAATGGTAAACTAGATAAAAAAGCGTTACCAAACCCAGATGGGATAATGCTAACTAAAAATGAATATATAGCGCCAAGAAATGAAACAGAAGAAAAAGTAGTAGCTATATGGCAGGAATTGTTAGGAATCGAAAAAATAGGAATTCATGATAATTTCTTTGAATTAGGAGGTCATAGCTTGTTAGTTGTTCAATTAATTACTCGCTTACAAAAAATAGGCTTCCATATTCCCGTAAAAGAAATATTTTCTAATGCTACAGTAGCTATTATTAGTGAAAAATTATCGTCATCAACTTCGGTTTATCAAGTACCAGCTAATGGTATTACAATTGATACAGATCGAATTACTCCATCAATGACTCCTTTATTAAACTTTGAACAGGAAGATATAGATAAAGTTGTAGATAGTATTAAAGGAGGTGTTTCAAATATTCAAGATATGTATCCTTTATCTCCTTTACAAGAAGGGATTTACTTTCACCATTTAATGAGTAACCAAGAAGAAGGAGATCCTTATATTTTATCAAGTTTATTATCATTTACTGATCAATCAAAACGTAAGTCTTTTATAGAAGCCTTACAGTTTATTATAAATCGTCACGATGTTTTACGTACTTGTGTTTTGAGCGAAGGCTTGCCACAAGCTGTTCAAGTGGTATTAAGGGAAGTTACTCTATCAGTGGAAGAACTGAATATTGACACTTCTGAAGATGTGTTATTACAATTAGAATCATTGAAAGCTACAAGTAAATTATGGATTGATGTTTCAAAAGCGCCATTACTAAACTTAAAAACTGCAGATGATATAAGTAATAGTAA
The DNA here is from genome assembly GCF_964036645.1 of Tenacibaculum sp. 190524A02b. Taxonomy (NCBI): domain Bacteria; kingdom Pseudomonadati; phylum Bacteroidota; class Flavobacteriia; order Flavobacteriales; family Flavobacteriaceae; genus Tenacibaculum; species Tenacibaculum vairaonense. Next base: position 3,774,977 of record NZ_OZ038525.1, read on the forward strand.
ATATTATTTAATGATTGATCAGCACCATTTAGTATTAGACCATGTTGGATTAGATAAAATTACTTCAGAGATTATTCTGTATTTATCAGGAAAAGAATCAAGTTTATTAACTCCTGTTTTATATAGAGACTTTATAGGACATACGTTGCATTCACAATCTATTAATGATAGTAAATCTTATTTTAAAGGATTATTAGGAGAGGTTGATGAGCCTACGTATCCATTTGAATTATCAAATATAAAAGGAAACGGAAGTGATATAGTTGAATCTACTATTCTTCTACCAAAAAAATTAAGTGAAAAACTTCGAAAAGTTAGTACTGATTTCGGAATGAGTCCAGCAGTTTTATTTCATGCTGCATATGGAATCGTTGTAGGTAGGTGTAGCAACAAAGATTATGCACTTTTTGGATCGTTATTTTCAGGGCGTTTGCAAGGTTCAGTAGGAGCTGCTGATTCTTTAGGGTTATTTATTAATACACTGCCATTTTTTATTGAACTAAAAGGAAACGTACTTGAATATATAGATAAAATTAAAGAAGAATTAAGAGGATTGTTACCTTATGAACAAACGCCACTATCTAGTATTCAAAATTGGAGTGGTATTTCTAATGAAATGCCATTATTTAGTGCTTTGTTAAACTTCCGTCACACTTCTATTTCTCAAGAAGAGGAAGATGCTGAAGCTAATTTAGGAATTACTTTTATAAAAGCAAACGAGCGTACAAATTATCCTTTTTCATTATCTGTGGATGATTATGGAATTGATTTTGGATTAACAGCTCAGACGGATCCAAGTATTAAACCAACGCGTATTCTTTCCTATATGGAAGAAATATTAACGCAACTTATAGAAGGTTTAATTAATGGAACTAGTATAGAGAGTTTATCTATGCTAACAGAAAAAGAAGAAATAAAATTATTAGAAACTTTTAATGATGTTTCTGCTTCGTATCCACAAGATAAAACGTTAATTGATTTATTTACTAATCAGGTTGAGGTTAGTCCAGAAACTACCGCTGTAGTTTATAAAGGAAAGAAATTAACTTATAAAGAATTAGATGAACTTTCTAATCAGTTAGCTAATTATTTAGTTGCTACTTATACTATAAATAGTGAGAATCCAATAGGAGTTGTTTTAGAAAGAAGTGATTGGTTAATAGTTTCCTTACTGGCAATTCTAAAAACTGGCGGAGCATATGTGCCAATAGACCCTACTTATCCGGATGAACGTAAAGAATATATCCTTACAGATAGTGGAAGTATTTTAATCATAGATGATGCTTTTTTAAATACATTTAAAGAAAGTATTACAAAATATTCTACAGAGTCACTTGACCTTTTGGTTAAACCAAAAGATTTAGCTTATATCATTTACACATCTGGAAGTACAGGAAAACCAAAAGGAGTAATGATTGAACATTGTAGTATAATCAATACACTATTATCTCAAATAGCGTCTTTCTCTATTAATTCAAAAGACAATTGTTTGCAGTTTGCAAGTCCATCTTTTGATGCTTCTATTTGGGAAATAGGTATTACCCTTTTAAGTGGAGCAAGTTTACATATAATACAAGAGGGTAAAAAATCGGATACATCATTCTTTAAAGAATTTATAAAAGAGAATAATATCACTTTTGCCACTTTACCACCAGCGTTTTTACAATTATTAGCAGTTGAGGATTTAGAAAGCATAAAAACCTTGGTAACTGCGGGAGAAGCAATTCCATTAGGATTAGCAAAAGCTTTTTCAGAAAAATACAAGTATGTAAACGCTTATGGACCAACAGAAACAAGTATTTGTGCTACAACATATCATGGAGCTATAAAAGATCTTGTACCAATAGGAAAACCTATTCATAATACGCAAGCTTATATTTTAAATACTGAAGCTAAATTATTGCCAATAGGAGTAGTAGGAGAATTATGTGTAGGAGGTATAGGAGTTGCAAGAGGTTATTTAAACAGAGAAGAATTAACTAGAGATAAATTTATAAAGAGCCCATTTAAAGAAGGAGCTAGGTTGTATAGAACTGGTGACCTAGCAAGGTGGTTACCTAATGGGACCTTAGAATTTATTGGTAGAAAAGATAATCAAGTTAAAATTCGTGGTTATCGAATAGAATTGGGAGAGATAGAAAATGCATTATCATCACTAACAATTATTAGTCAAAGTTGTGTTTTAGCTAAGGAAGATGCTAGTGGTAATAAACGATTAATAGGTTATGTAGTTGCAGAAGGAGAGTTTGATAAAGAGATAGTTCAAGAAGAATTAAAGAATCATTTACCAGATTATATGATTCCTACATTATGGATTGAATTAGAGACTATGCCATTAACAAGTAATGGAAAAATAGCTAGAAAATCTTTGCCTAGTCCGGAAGGAATTGAAATGTCGAGCAAAGAATATATGGCACCACGTAATGAAACAGAAGAAAAATTAGTAGCCGTTTGGCAGGAATTATTAGGGATTGAACGTATAGGAATTTATGACAACTTTTTTGAGTTGGGAGGTCATAGTTTATTAGCTACTCGTTTAGTTTCTATGATTCGTAAAGAATTAGAAATAGAGATTGCTATTCAAGATATTTTTGAATTCAGTACCATAGAAGAAATGTCATCTTTTATACACTATAAGGTAGTCAACTTTAGTGATTCAGTAGATGAGTATAGTATGAGTATTGATATATAATTTTATAATAATTATGGATGTATTAAGTTTTTTTCAGAGGTTGAACAAGGAAGGGGTGAAGTTGGTGTTAAAAGACGGTTCACTAAGTGTTAAATCAAATAAAAAAATAAGTCAAGAATTACTTTTAGAAATAAAAAGTAATAAATCGTTGATAATTGATCATTTAAAAGAATATCAAGGAGGAAATGCTACTACCGAATTACAACAAAAATATCAACGTAGAGGTACAAATAAAGAATTATTAGAAAAAATAAAGCCATTTGATAAAAAAGATCTTGATAAGATACCATTATCTTTTAGTCAAGATCGTTTATGGTTTTTAGATCAGTTAGAAGGAACATTAGCTTATCATATACCTACTATTATTCGCTTAGAAGGAGCGTTAGATATACCTGTATTAGAAGAGTCAATAAAAACGATTGTAGCTCGTCATGAAGTATTACGTACTAATATTTTATCAACTAATGGTATAGGATATCAAGATTTAATGAGCGCTGATGCTTGGTCATTAGATCAGAATAAAATAACAAATGAGGAATTACTAACTAGTAGTTTACAAGAGTATATTAATATTCCATTTGATTTATCCAAAGATTATAAATTACGATCATGTTTATACAGTTTAGGAAATAATGAGTATGTATTAGCATGTGTTTTCCACCATATTGCTAGTGATGGTTGGTCATCAGGGATTTTAACAAATGAATTTGTAGAATTATATAGTGCATTAAAACAAAATAAAACAGTAAATCTTCCTAAGTTAAGCTTGCAATATGCAGATTATGCAATTTGGCAACGAGAGTATTTAGAAGGTGAAGTTTTAGATAAGCAATTATCTTATTGGGAAGAGAAATTAAAAGATATAAGTACTTTATCATTACCCACTGATTATGCACGCCCTTCTACACAAAGTACAGTAGGATCAAATTGCTCTTTAGAATTAGATGAAGAATTGAGTTTATCAATAAAAGCTTTGTCTAATAAAGAAGGAGTTACGTTGTTTATGTTCTTGTTATCAGCTTTTAAAGTGTTGTTAGCAAGATATAGCGGTCAAGAAGATATCTGTGTAGGTACTCCTATAGCAAATCGTACACAGTCAGAGTTAGAAGAAATGATAGGTTTCTTTGTAAATACTTTGGCGTTACGAAGTAATTTGACCTCAGATCTTAGTTTTAAAAAGCTATTAGCAGAAGTTAAACAAACCACTTTAAAGAGTTACGATAATCAGTTAGCTCCTTTTGAAAAAGTAGTAGATCGAGTCGTTAAGTCTAGAGAAATGAGTGTAAGTCCTTTATTTCAAGTAATGTTTGTGTTACAGAATACACCATCAAATTCAGGTGTAGAAATGGAAGGAGTTGTTATTTCAGAATACAATTTAGATAGAGGAACTTCTCAATTTGATTTAACATTAAACGCCTCTGAAAAAGAGTCAGGTATTTTGTTAACTCTTGAATATTGTACAGCTTTATTCAATAAAACTACCATTGAACAAATATTAGTTCATTATCAAGAACTATTAAAAGATATTGTAAATGATATCACACAGCCTATTGGTAGCTTGTCAATGCTAACAGAAAAAGAAGAGCGTCAATTAATAGAGGTTTTTAACGATAATAAGTTATCGTACCCATTAGAGAATACAATTGTTGACTTATTTAAAGAGCAGGTTAAAAACACACCAGAAGCAATAGCTGTAATTTATGAAGAGGAAACGTTAACATATAAAGAATTAGATGAACGTTCTAACCAATTAGCTCATTACCTACAAAAACAAGGAGTTACACCTGATGCTTTAATAGGTATTTGTTTAGAAAGAAGTCTGGAGATGATTGTAGGTATTTTAGGAATTTTAAAATCAGGAGGTGCTTATGTTCCTATTGATCCTAATTACCCTCAAGATCGAATTAGATATATGTTGGATGATGCTGGAATTAATTTAGTACTAAGTAACACATCTAGCAATAAAATATTAGAAAATAAACCTGATCTAAGAGTTGTTTCATTAGATACGAATTGGAATATTATAGCTGATTTTTCAACTGAAAAACCAGAAGAGTTAATAACACCAAATAATTTAGCTTATGTAATTTATACTTCAGGAAGTACAGGACGTCCAAAAGGTGTTATGATTGAACATAGGAATGTAGTAAACCTAATAGCTTCTCAAACAGAAAAATTTTCTATTGATTCAAAAGAAGTTGTTTTACAGTTCTCAAATTTTGTATTCGATGCTTCCGTAGAACAAATCTTTGTAAGCTTATCAAACGGAGGGAAATTAGTTCTTATTGATAAAGATAAAATTATAAATCCAGAGGAAGTATTAAACATTATTGAAAAAGAAAAAGTTACGCATTTCCATACAACGCCAAGTATGTTAAGTACGTTACCTGTACAGAAAGAATTAAAGTCTTTAAAAAGAGTTGTTGTTGGAGGTGAGGTTTGTAGTAAAGAACTAATGTTACTATGGAGTGAAAAATATACATTTTACAATGAATATGGTCCAACAGAAACAACAGTAACTTCTACAGTATCTGTTTACGATATTAATACTAATGATAAACAATTAAACATAGGTAAACCTATAAATAACACTCAAGCTTATATTACAGATTCAGAGATGAATTTAGTTCCTGTAGGAGTAGTTGGAGAACTATGTTTGGGAGGTAGAGGAGTTGCTAGAGGATATTTAAATAGAGAAGAATTAACTGCAGAAAAATTTATTAATAGTCCATTTAAACTTGGAGAAAAATTATATAAAACAGGAGACTTAGTAAGATGGCTACCAGATGGTAATATAGAGTTTGTAGGTAGATCAGATAATCAAGTTAAGATTAGAGGTTATCGTATTGAGTTAGGAGAGATAGAGAACATATTATCTAGTTTGGATTCAGTAAGTCATTCATGCGTTTTAGCAAAAGAAGATATTACAGGAAATAAACGTTTGGTAGGTTATGTAGTTTGTGAAGAAAGGTTAGATAAAGAGATAATACAGGAAGAATTAAAGAAAAGCTTACCAGATTATATGGTTCCTACCTTATGGGTTGAGGTTGAAGAAATGCCATTAACATTTAACGGAAAGCTAGATAGAAAAGCCTTGCCAGAACCAGATGACGCTATATTATCTACTAAAACATATGTGGCTCCTAGAAATGAAACTGAGCAAGTTTTAGTAACAATTTGGCAAGAGTTATTAGGTGTAGAAAAAATAGGAGTTTATGATAGTTTCTTTGAGTTAGGAGGCCATAGTTTATTAGTTATTCAATTAATATCTAGTTTACAAAAAAATGGATATAACATAGCTGTTAAAGATATTTTTTCTAACGCAACAATAGCTGCTATAAGTGAAAAGATAGCATCATCTGATTCAGTTTATAAGGTACCATCTAATGGAATAGAAATAGATACAGATCGTATCGTTCCAGAAATGGTTCCGTTGTTAAACTTTGAACAAGAAGATTTAGATAGAATTGTAGAAAGTGTAGCGGGAGGTGTTTCTAATATTCAAGATATTTATCCATTATCTGCATTACAAGAGGGGATTTATTTTCATCATTTAATGAGTGATAAAAAAGAAGGAGACCCATATGTTTTACCAAATCTAATATCATTTGCAGATGAAGAAAAACGTACTTCTTTTATAGAAGCTTTACAGTTTGTAGTAAACCGTCATGATGTTTTACGAACATGTGTTTTAAGTGAAGGTCTTCCACAGGCAGTTCAAGTGGTACTTAGAGAAGCTAAACTATCAGTAGAGAGTTTAACAATTGATAGCTCTAAAAATATAGTATCTGAATTAGAACACCTAACATCACCTGGAAACCAATGGATGGATGTTTCTAAAGCACCACTGTTATCATTAAAAACAGTTGATAATCCTGTTGATAACAATTACTACTTAGTAGTTAATCAACATCACTTAGTTTTTGACCATGTAGCTTTAGAAAAAGTTGTAAAGGAAGTAGAAGCATATCTATTAGGAAAAGAAGCAAATTTACCAACACCTGTTTTATATAGAGAATTTATAGGGTATACATTACATCAACAATCTATTAATGATAGTGCTACATATTTCAAAGGACTATTTGAAAGTGTAGATGAACCTACTTATCCTTTTGAATTATCAAACATCCGAGGAAATGGAAGTGATATAAAAGAATCTCGTATACTTTTACCAACAGAGTTAAGTAAAAATCTTCGAGAATTTAGTACACATTTAGGAATGAGCCCAGCCGTTTTATTTCATGCGGCTTACGGTTTAATTATAAGTAAATGCAGTAATAAAGATTATGCTATTTTCGGTTCATTATTTTCAGGACGTTTACAAGGATCTCTAGGAGCTGCAGATTCGTTAGGATTGTTTATAAACACCTTACCATTTTTTGCAGAACTAAACGGTAGTGTGTTAGATTATGTTCAGAAAGTTAAAAAACAATTAGAGGAATTAGTATCCTATGAGCAAACACCATTGTCAAAAATTCAAGATTGGAGTGGTATTGCTAATGAAACCCCTTTATTTAGTGCTTTATTAAATTTCCGTCATTCTTCAGCTCCATCTGAAGTGGATACTAATGAAACCAATGATTTAGGAATTAACTTTCTAGGTGGAGAAGAACGTACTAATTATCCATTAGTAATAAATATTGATGATTACGGAATTGATTTTGGTTTGACAGTTCAGGTGGATAATACTATTGAACCAGATCGTGTACTCTCTTATATGAAAACTACTTTAACTCAACTCTTGAAAGAGTTAAAGTCAGAAAAGAGAACATCGATTTCCACATTAACAATTTTACCTAAAGTAGAGCAGAACCAATTATTAAAAGACTTTAATGCTACAGAATTAGTATATCCATCAGAAAAAACGATTGTCGACTTATTTGAAGAACAAGCAGAAAAGACACCAAATGGAACAGCAATAGTTTATGAAGGAGAAGCATTCAGTTATCAAGAATTAGACGAACGATCTAATCAATTAGCTCATTATTTACAAGAACAAGGTGTAACAACAGATACCTTTGTAGGAATTTGTATCGGACGTAGTCTAGAAATGTTGGTAGGTATCTTGGGTATTTTAAAGTCTGGAGGCGCCTATGTTCCTATTGATCCAGAATACCCACAAGATCGCGTTAATTACATGTTAGCAGATGCCAATATCAACTTGGTATTAAGTAACACTTCAAGTAACCGTATTTTGTCTGATATTGAGGGATTAACCACAATCACTATAGATGAAGAATGGAATAGAATAGCTGAACATTCAAAAGAAAGTTTAACCACAATTATAACCCCTTCCAATTTAGCCTATGTAATTTATACCTCAGGAAGTACAGGGCGTCCAAAAGGTGTTCAAATAGAGCATAAAAACGTAGTTAGTTTATGTACCAGTTGTGATTATATTTCTTTAAATAGTGATACTGTCTGGTTGTCAACAGGTTCTATATCCTTTGATGCGACTACTATAGAATACTGGGGAACCTTATTAAATGGAGGAGAATTAGTATTAACCAGTACAGATACCTTATTAAATACTACAAGCTTCAAAGAAATAATAGAAGCCAAGAAGGTGAATACATTATGGATGACGGCTTCATGGTTTCATCAAGTAGTAGAAGAAGATGCAAGTATTTTTAAAGCGTTAAAATACTTATTAGTAGGAGGAGATGTAGTACTATTTAATTACACGAACAAGTTAAAAGAGTTGTATCCGGATTTGACCATTATCAATGGTTATGGACCAACTGAGAATACTACATTCTCAACCACATATACTATTGAAACAAGCAATAGTTCATTACCTATTGGATCACCCATCAAGAACAGTACAGCTTATGTAACAGATGCAGACTTGAATTTAGTACCATTAGGAGTTGTAGGCGAATTATTAGTAGGAGGTTCAGGAGTAGGCCGAGGTTACTTAAACAATGAAGAGTTAACTCAAGAGAAGTTTATTGTCAGTCCATTTAAGGAAGGTGAGAGAATCTACAAGACAGGAGATTTGGTAAGATGGTTACCAGATGGGAATTTAGAATTTGTAGGCAGGAAAGATGCTCAGGTCAAGATAAGAGGTTATCGAATCGAGTTAGGAGAGATAGAGAATGCATTATCTAGTTTAGCATCAGTAAGTCATTCTTGTGTTTTAGTCAAAGAAGATACCGCAGGGAACAAACGTTTAGTAGGTTATGTGGTTAGCGAAGAGGAATTTGATAAAGAAGCTCTTCAAGAAGATTTAAAAGCTGTTTTACCAGACTATATGATTCCTAGTTTTTGGATTGAGTTGGAAGAAATGCCATTAACGAGTAATGGTAAATTAGACAGAAAATCCTTACCAGATTTAGATAATGCTAAATTATCAACAAAGGAATATGTTGCCCCAAGAAATGAGACAGAAGAGGAGTTAGTAGTTATTTGGCAAGACTTATTAGGAGTAGAAAAAGTAGGAATCTATGATGATTTCTTTGAATTAGGAGGGCATAGTTTATTGGTAGTTCAGTTAATATCGCGTTTACAGAAGATAGATTATCATATCACAGTAAAAGATATTTTTTCGAATCCTAACATAGCAAGTATAAGTGAAAAGGTATCGAATTCATCGTCTATTTATCAAGTACCAGCGAATGGTATAACTACAGATACAGAGCGTATTGTACCAGAAATGGTTTCTTTATTAGATTTCGAGCAAGAAGATATTGATAAAGTTGTAGCTAGTGTTGAGGGAGGAGTTTCAAATATTCAAGATATGTATCCATTATCACCTTTACAAGAAGGAATGTATTTCCATCATTTAATGAGTGATAAAGAAGCAGGAGATCCTTATGTTTTACCAAGTCTATTATCATTTACTGATAAAGAAAAGCGAGCTAACTTTATAGAAGCATTACAGTTTGTAGTGAACCGTCATGATGTATTACGTACTTGTGTTTTAAGTGAAGGTTTACCAAGTGCAGTTCAAGTTGTACTTAGAGAAGCTAAACTATCAGTAGAGAGTTTAACAATTGATAGCTCTAAGGATATAGTATCAGAATTAAAAGATTTAACAGCTCCAGGAAGCCAATGGATGGATGTTTCTAAGGCTCCTTTAATAAGACTAAAGTCGGCAGATGATGTAGAAAATAATAATTATTACTTAGTTTTATTAGAGCATCATTTGGTATTGGATCATGTAGGTTTGGAGAAAGTTATCTCAGAAGTAGAAGCCTATTTATTAGGTCAAGAATCAAGTTTACCAACACCAGTTTTATATAGAGACTTTATAGGTCATACTTTACATGAACAATCTATCAATGATAGTGCTTCTTATTTTAAGGAATTATTAGGAGACATTGATGAGCCAACGTATCCATTTGGTTTATCAGATATTCGAGGAAATGGAAATGATATAGAGGAGTCTCGCATAGTTTTAGCATCGAGTTTAAGCAAAGAGGTTCGAGAGGTTAGTACCAATTTAGGGATGAGCCCAGCTGTTTTATTCCATGCCGCTTATGGATTGGTAATAGGAAAATGCAGTAATAAGGAATATGCAATTTTCGGTTCATTATTTTCAGGTCGTTTACAAGGTTCTTTGGGAGCTGCAGATTCGTTAGGTTTATTTATCAATACCTTACCATTTTTAGCAGAACTTAAAGGAAGTGTTTCGGATTATGTGTCAGAGATAAAAAACAGACTAGGAACGTTATTATCATATGAGCAAACACCATTGTCATCTGTTCAAGGTTGGAGTGGAATTTCAAATGAGGTATCTTTATTTAGTGCCTTATTAAATTTCCGTCACTCTTCAAGTGTTTCGGAAGAAGAACCAGCAGATGCTGTTGATTTAGGGATCACAGTAATAGGGAGTGAGGAACGTACCAATTATCCGCTTACGTTAAATGTAGATGATTATGGAGTAGACTTTGGATTAACCGCTCAGGTTGAATCCAGTGTAGGATCAGATCGAGTATTATCTTATATGGAAGCAACCCTGAGAGCATTATTGGAAGGGTTAAAAGCAGACGCGTCTCAAGTGTCAGATTTAAATGTTTTACCAGAGTCAGAAGTACAAGAATTATTAGAAGTATTTAATGATACCTCAGTAAGCTATCCATCAGATATTACTTTTTTAGATTTATTTTCAACACAGGTTAAGAGTTCCGCTAAAAGTATAGCTGTAGTTTATCAAGGAGAGCAACTTAGTTATCAAGAATTAGACAAACGTTCTAACCAATTAGCTCGTTATTTACGAGAAGAAGGAGTAGTGTCAGATACATTAGTTGGTATTTGTATGGATCGTAGTTTGGATATGATTGTAGGAATACTAGGAATCTTGAAATCAGGAGGAGCTTATGTACCTATTGATCCATCGTATCCAAAAGAACGTATTGATTTTATAATAGAAGATACAGCTACTAGCTTAGTACTAAGTAATGAATCCAATCGCTCTATTTTAGAGGCTAAGTCAGGAATAAAGATTGTATTAGTAGACAGTGATTGGGATGCTATTTCAGATTATTCAACTCGAGGACTGAGTTACAAATCAATGTCAACAAGTGATTTGGCCTATGTAATTTACACCTCAGGAAGTACAGGTAAGCCAAAAGGCGTATTAATAGAACATGGTAATATGTTCAACTTAGTAAATTGGGCAATAACTAACTTCAAGGATTCTTTAGAAGTAGGAATGTTAGGAAGTACTTCGATAAACTTTGATCTTTCTATTTTTGAAATATTCACCACTTTATCATGTGGTTCAACCCTACATTTGGTAGACAACTTACTGTCTTTAGTAGAGGATTCAGAGGCTTCAGTTTCCTTGATAAACACCGTTCCAAGTGTATTATTAGGTTTATTAGAATCGGGTTCAATTCCAGATACGGTAAAGACGATCAATTTAGCAGGAGAGGCCTTATTACCAAGTTTGGTAGATCGTATTTATAAGGAAAGTTCAGTAGAAGCGGTTTATGATTTATACGGACCATCAGAAGCCACTACCTATAGTACGTTTATCAAACGAAGCTTAGAAGGAGTTCAAACTATTGGAAAGCCTATATCTAACACACAGATTTATATTTTAAGTGAATCAAATGAGTTGTTACCCAAAGGAGTTGTAGGTGAATTATGTGTAGGCGGTAAAGGAGTAACAAGAGGTTATTTAAACAGAGAAGAATTAACCCAATATAAATTTATAGATAATCCATTTCGAGCAGGAGAAAGAATCTATAAAACAGGTGATTTAGCGAAATGGTTACCTGATGGAACTTTAGAGTATGTAGGAAGAAAGGATGATCAGGTTAAAGTACGAGGTTATCGAATCGAGTTGGGAGAGATAGAATCTGTATTATCATCTTTAAGTACAATTCAAAGTAGTTGTGTATTAGCCAAGGAAGATGTATCAGGTACCAAGAGATTAGTAGGTTATGTAGTTGTAGAAGGAGATTCATTTGATAAAGAAACGGTTCAAAGAGAATTAAAGGCAAGTTTACCAGAGTATATGGTTCCAATGCTATGGGTTGAATTGGAGGAGATGCCATTAACATCAAGTGGTAAGTTAGATAGAAAAAGATTACCAGATCCGGATATTACTTTGTTATCTAGTAAAGAATATGTAGGGCCAAGAAATGAGACAGAAGAGATTTTAGTAGCTATATGGCAGGATTTATTAGGAGTAGAACAGGTAGGAGTTTATGATAATTTCTTTGAATTAGGAGGTCATAGTTTATTAGCAACTCGATTGGTATCTATGATTCGTAAAACAGAAGGAATAGAAGTTTCAATCCGAGATGTGTTTGAACATACTACCATATCAGATTTAGCAGCACATATTTTAACTCAATTCAAAAAAGTTCTACTTCCATCAGTAGTTGTAGAGGAACATCCAGAATATATTCCTTTATCATTTAGTCAAGAACGTTTATGGTTTTTGGATCAATTAGAAGGGACATTGGCATACCATATTCCTACAATTATTCATCTAGAAGGTGAGCTTGATATAGAAATACTAGAGGAATCAATAAGAACAATTGTTTCTCGTCATGAAGTATTACGTACTAATATTTTATCAAAAGAAGGAGTAGGTTACCAATATTTAATAAGCGCTGACACTTGGTCATTAGAACAAGTAGAAATTTTAGATGAAAAATTAGTAGCTACCAGTTTAGAAAATTATCTAAGTATTCCATTTGATTTATCAAAAGATTATAAGCTACGATCACGTTTATATAACTTAGGAAATAATAAATATATACTAGCTTGTGTTTTTCATCATATAGCTAGTGATGGGTGGTCATCAGGAATTTTAACAAATGAGTTTATAGAGTTATACAATGCTTTAAAAGAAAATCGTAAGGCTTTAGTACCAGAGTTAACATTACAATATACGGACTACGCAATATGGCAACGTAAATACTTAGAAGGAGAAGTATTAGAGTCTCAGTTAACCTATTGGGAAGAAAAATTAAATGAGGTAAGTATTTTAAGGTTACCTACTGATTATGCTCGTCCTGTTGTCCAGAGTACAGAAGGAGCAAGTATTTCATTAGAACTGAATGAGGAATTAACTTCTTCTTTAAAAGAATTATGTAAAGAAGAAGGTGTTACTTTATTTATGTTCTTACTAGCTACTTTTAAAGTATTACTATATCGCTATACAGGCCAAACAGATATTTGTGTAGGAACGCCTATTGCAAACCGTACACAAGCTGAATTAGAGGGGATTATAGGTTTCTTTGTCAATACACTGGCATTACGAAGTGATTTAAGTAAAACTCCAAGTTTTAAAGAAGTACTAAAAAAGGTAAAGACTAATACATTAGAAAGTTATGATAACCAGTTAGCTCCTTTTGAGAGAGTAGTTGAGAGAGTTGTTACTACTAGAGATATGAGTACTACTGCGTTATTTCAGGTAATGTTTGACCTAAACAATACAACAGATCAAGGAACTTCCAGTATAGAAGGTTTAGATATTTACCCATATAACTTTGAAGGAAAAACTTCTCAATTTGATTTAAGCTTATCTGCAGGTGAAAATGCATCATGCATTTCATTAGTTATGAATTATTGCACGGCTTTATTCAAAGAAGAAACAATACAATGTATGTTAGTTCATTATCAAGAGTTGTTAACTAGTATTGTAAACGATATTCAAAAGCCTATTAATAGCTTATCAATATTAACAGAGTTTGAAGAACACCAATTAGTAACTGTTTTCAATGATACTAAAGTTGATTATCCTTTAAATAAAACTGTTATAGACTTGTTTGAAGAGCAAGTAGAAAAAACACCAGATGCTATTGCTGTAGTTTTTGAAGAAGAAACATTAAGTTATAAAGAACTAGATCATCGTTCTAATCAGTTGGCTCATTATATACTTAGAAAAGGAATCAAAGCAAATGATTTAGTAGGGATTTGCCTAGATCGTAGTTTAGAAATGTTAATAGGTATTTTAGGAGTCTTAAAATCAGGAAGTGCTTATGTTCCTATTGATTCAATGTATCCCAAAGATCGTATTGATTATATGTTGAGTGATGCTGGTATACAATTAGTGTTAACAGATATAAATACTATTGGTTTAGTTTCTTCTAGAGGTAAATATTCAACTATACTTTTAGATAAGGACTGGGAAATTATAGATAAAGAGAGTTCAGAAAAACCATTAGTTTCATTAGCACCTGAAAATTTAGCCTATATAATTTACACTTCAGGAAGTACAGGGAAACCTAAAGGAGTAATGATTGAGCACGCCTCCTTAGTGGACTATGTGCAAACTTTTTCTACTTATTTTAAAGTAAAAAGTTCAGACACTATTTTAAGTCAATCTACTATTTCATTTGATACTTCCATAGAAGAGATTTTTCCAATATTAAGTGTTGGAGGAAAATTAATTATAGCAGATAATAATAAAGATTTTAATGCAATTATTTCTTTGTGTAAAAAGCATGCTATAACATTATTGAGCACCAATCCTTTTTTAATTGAATTTTTAAATACAACTGTAGATATTGAATCACTTTCATTAAAAGCAATCATTAGTGGAGGAGATGTTTTAAAGCCATCTTATATTGATAATATTTATGAAAAAATTTCAATTTACAATTCGTATGGGCCAACAGAAGCTACTGTTTGTATAAGTTACTTTAAAGTAACTGATCTAACTGATAGTATCCCAATTGGAAAACCTATAGCTAACACAAGTTTATACGTAGTTGATGATTTAGGGAACCTATGTCCATTGGGTGTAGTAGGAGAATTATGGGCTAGTGGATTAGGGATAGCAAAAGGTTACTTAAACAATGAAGAATTAACTCAAGAGAAGTTTATCGCCAATCCATTTAAAGAAGACGAGAGAGTCTATAAGACGGGTGATTTAGTAAGATGGTTACCAGATGGGAATTTAGAATTTGTAGGAAGAAAAGATGGACAGGTAAATATTCGAGGGTATCGAATCGAGTTAGGAGAGATAGAGAATGCTTTGTTAAGAGTGTCTAATATTCAAAATGGATGTGTTTTAGTAAAAGAAGATGGTACAGGCAATAAACGATTGGTAGGGTATATAGTTAGTGAGGAGGAATTTGATAAAGAAGCCCTACAAGAGGAATTAAAAGCTGTTTTACCAGACTATATGATTCCTAGTTTTTGGATTGAGTTAGCAGAAATGCCATTAACGAGTAATGGTAAATTAGACAGAAAATCCTTGCCAGAGTTAGATAATGCTAAATTATCAACAAAGGAATATGTTGCCCCAAGAAATGAGACAGAAGAGGAGTTAGTAGTTATTTGGCAAGACTTATTAGGAGTAGAAAAAGTAGGAATCTATGATGATTTCTTTGAATTAGGAGGACATAGTTTATTGGTAGTTCAGTTAATATCACGTTTACAGAAGATAGATTATCATATCACAGTAAAAGATATTTTTTCGAATCCTAACATAGCAAGTATAAGTGAAAAGGTATCAGAGACAACATCACTTTATCAAGTACCAGTCAATGGTATCACTGTAGATACAGAACGTATTGTACCATCAATGGTTCCTTTATTAGATTTCGAGCAAGAGGATATTGATAAAGTTTTAGCTAGTGTTGAGGGAGGAGTTTCCAATATTCAGGATATGTATCCATTATCACCTTTACAAGAAGGAATGTATTTCCATCATTTAATGAGTGATAAAGAAGCAGGAGATCCTTATGTTTTACCAAATATTTTATCATTTACCGATAAAGAAAAGCGAGCTAACTTTATAGAAGCATTACAGTTTGTAGTGAACCGTCATGATGTTTTACGAACATGTGTTTTAAGTGAAGGTCTTCCACAGGCAGTTCAAGTGGTACTTAGAGAAGCTAAACTATCAGTAGAGAGTTTAACAATTGATAGCTCTAAGGATATAGTATCAGAATTAAAAGATTTAACAGCTCCAGGAAGCCAATGGATAGATGTTTCTAAGGCTCCTTTAATAAGACTAAAATCGGCAGATGATTTAGAAAATAATAATTATTACTTAGTTTTATTAGAACATCACTTGGTATTGGATCATGTAGGTTTGGAGAAAGTTATCTCAGAAGTAGAGGCCTATTTATTAGGTCAAGAATCAAGTTTACCAACACCAGTTTTATATAGAGACTTTATCGGTCATACTATACATGAACAATCTATCAATGATAGTGCTTCTTATTTCAAGGAATTATTAGGAGATATTGATGAGCCAACGTATCCATTTGGTTTATCAGATATTCGAGGAAATGGAAATGATATAGAAGAATCTCGCATAGTTTTAGCATCTAGTTTAAGCAAAGAGGTTCGAGAGGTTAGTACCAATTTAGGGATGAGCCCAGCTGTTTTATTCCATGCCGCTTATGGGTTGGTAATAGGAAAATGCAGTAACAAGGAATATGCAATTTTCGGCTCATTATTTTCAGGTCGTTTACAAGGTTCTTTAGGAGCTGCAGATTCATTAGGTTTATTTATCAATACTTTACCATTTTTAGCAGAACTTAAAGGAAGTGTTTCGGATTATGTGTCAGAGATAAAAAACAGACTAGGAACGTTATTATCATATGAGCAAACACCATTGTCATCTGTTCAAGGTTGGAGTGGAATTTCAAATGAGGTATCTTTATTTAGTGCCTTATTAAATTTCCGTCACTCATCAAGTGTTTTAGAAGAAGTACCAGCAGATGCTGTTGATTTAGGGATCACAGTAATAGGCAGTGAGGAACGTACCAATTATCCGCTTACATTAAATGTAGATGATTATGGAGTAGACTTTGGATTAACCGCTCAAGTAGAATCTAGTGTAGGATCAGGTCGAGTATTATCTTATATGGAAGCAACCCTGAGAGCATTATTGGAAGGGTTAAAAGCAGAGGCGTCTCAAGTATCAGATTTAAATGTTTTACCAGAATCAGAAGTACAAGAGTTATTAGAAGTATTTAATGATACCTCAGTAAGCTATCCATCAGATGTTACTTTTTTAGATTTATTTTCAACACAGGTTAAGAGTTCCGCTAAAAGTATAGCTGTAGTTTATCAAGGAGAGCAACTTAGTTATCAAGAATTAGACAAACGTTCTAACCAGTTAGCTCGTTATTTACGAGAAGAAGGGGTAGTGTCAGATACATTAGTTGGTATTTGTATGGATCGTAGTTTGGATATGATTGTAGGAATACTAGGAATCTTGAAATCAGGCGGAGCTTATGTACCTATTGATCCATCGTATCCAAAAGAACGTATTGATTTTATAATAGAAGATACAGCTACTAGCTTAGTACTAAGTAATGAATCCAATCGCTCTATTTTAGAGGCTAAGTCAGGAATAAAGATTGTATTAGTAGACAGTGATTGGGATGCTATTTCAGATTTTTCAACTCGAGGACTGAGTTACAAATCAATGTCAACAAGTGATTTGGCCTATGTAATTTACACCTCAGGAAGTACAGGTAAGCCAAAAGGTGTATTAATAGAACATGGTAATATGTTCAACTTAGTAAATTGGGCAATAACTAACTTCAAGGATTCTTTAGAAGTAGGAATGTTAGGAAGTACTTCGATAAACTTTGATCTTTCTATTTTTGAGATATTCACCACTTTATCATGTGGTTCAACCCTACATTTAGTAGACAACTTACTGTCTTTAGTGGAGGATTCAGAGGCTTCAGTTTCCTTGATAAACACCGTTCCAAGTGTATTATTAGGTTTATTAGAATCGGGTTCAATTCCAGATACGGTAAAGACGATCAATTTAGCAGGAGAGGCCTTATTACCAAGTTTGGTAGATCGTATTTATAAGGAAAGTTCAGTAGAAGCGGTTTATGATTTATACGGACCATCAGAAGCCACTACCTATAGTACGTTTATCAAACGAAGTTTACAAGGAGTTCAAACTATTGGAAAGCCTATATCTAACACACAGATTTATATTTTAAGTGAATCAAATGAGTTGTTACCGAAAGGAGTAGTAGGTGAGTTATGTGTAGGCGGTAAAGGAGTAACAAGAGGTTATTTAAACAGAGAAGAATTAACCCAATATAAATTTATAGATAATCCATTTCGAGCAGGCGAAAGAATCTATAAAACAGGTGATTTAGCGAAATGGTTACCTGATGGAACTTTAGAGTATGTAGGAAGAAAGGATGATCAGGTTAAAGTACGAGGTTATCGAATCGAGTTGGGAGAGATAGAGAGTGCCTTATCAGGATTGAGTACAATTCAAAGTAGTTGTGTATTAGCCAAGGAAGATATATCAGGTACCAAGAGATTAGTAGGTTATGTAGTTGTAGAAGGAGATTCATTTGATAAAGAAACGGTTCAAAGAGCATTAAAGGCAAGTTTACCAGAGTATATGGTTCCAATGCTATGGGTTGAATTGGAGGAGATGCCATTAACATCAAGTGGTAAGTTAGATAGAAAAAGATTACCAGATCCGGATATTACTTTGTTATCTAGTAAAGAATATGTAGGGCCAAGAAATGAGACAGAAGAGATTTTAGTAGCTATATGGCAGGATTTATTAGGAGTAGAACAGGTAGGAGTTTATGATAATTTCTTTGAATTAGGAGGTCATAGTTTATTAGTTGTTCAGTTAATATCACGTTTGCAAAAGCTAGATTTAAACATAGGAGTAAAAGATATTTTTTCAAATGCTACTATTTCAGAAATAAGCGAAAGATTAGTCTCAGGTACGTCAGTTTATCAAGTACCAGCAAATGGAATAGGAATAGATACAGATCGTATTGTACCAACAATGGTTCCGTTGTTAGATTTTGATCAAGAAGATATAGATAAAATTGTTTCTCAAGTTCAAGGAGGCGTATCAAATATTCAGGATATGTATCCATTATCACCATTACAAGAAGGAATGTATTTTCATCATTTAATGAGTGACAAGAAAAAAGGAGACCCTTATATTTTATCAAATTTATTCTCATTTAAAGAGAAGGAGAAACGTAGATTATTCATAGAAACATTACAATTAGTAGTAAATCGTCATGATGTATTGCGTACATGTGTTATAAGTGAAGATTTACCAAGAGCTGTTCAGGTAGTACTTAGGGAAGCTCCATTATCAGTAGAAGAGATAGGAGTAGATACATCTGTCGAGATTTTACCATATTTAGAGGAATTAAGATCGTCAGGAAATCAATGGATGGATGTATCTAAAGCACCATTATTGACATTAAAATCTGTAGATGATTTAATTGAGAACAATTACTATTTAGTTATAAACCAACATCATTTAGTATTAGATCATGTAGGAATAGAGAAAATAGTTTCTGAAATCGCTATGCATTTGTCTGGAAAAGAATCAAGTCTTCTAAAACCAGCTTTATATAGAGATTTTATAGGTCATACCTTACATTCACAAGCTGTTAATGATAGTGAGTTATATTTCAAGGAATTATTAGGAACTATTGAAGAACCTACCTATCCTTTCAATTTATCTAATGTTCAAGGTGATGGTAGTGATATCAAAGAAGCAAAAGTGCTCTTGTCAGAAAATTTAAGCAAAGAGCTTCGAGAAGTTAGTACAAACTTAGGAATAAGCCCAGCAGTTTTATTTCATGCAGCTTATGGAATGGTAATAGGAACATTTAGTAATAGTGATTATGCATTATTTGGTTCTTTATTTTCAGGACGCTTACAAGGTGCTTTAGGAGCAGCAGATTCTTTAGGTTTATTTATCAATACATTACCATTTTATATTTCTTTAGATAAAAGCGTATTAGAGTATATTAAAGAGGTAAAACAAAGATTACATGAATTACTACCTTATGAACAAACAGCACTATCTAGTGTTCAAGAATGGAGTGGAGTTTCTAGTGAAGTAGCTTTATTTAGTGCTTTATTAAACTTCCGTCATTCTCACGTAGAATTACAAGAAGAAGACAAAGGAATAATTGATTTAGGTATTGAAGTTATTGGAGGTGAGGAGCGTACAAACTACCCATTTGTATTAAACGTAGATGATTATGGAGTAGATTTTGAGTTAACCGCTCAGATAGACGATAGCATTGAAGCAAATAGAGTACTCGTTTATATGCAGAAAGCTTTGCAGGAGTTGTTAATAGGTTTAAAATCTGAAGAAAAGAGACCTGTAGCTGCATTACCTCTTTTACCAAAGGAAGAAGAAATACAATTATTAAAAACTTTTAATGATACAGAAGTAGGATACCCATTAGATCAAACCGTTTTAGATTTGTTTGAAGAACAAGTTAAAAATAGACCAAATGGAATAGCAGTAGTTTTTAAAGGAGAAGAATTAAGCTATAAAGAATTAGATAACCGTTCAAATCAGTTGGCAAACTATTTACTATCCAATCATAATATTAGTAGAGAAAATATTGTAGGAGTTGTTTTAGATAGAAGCGATTGGTTAATAATTTCTTATGTGTCAATTTTAAAAACAGGAGCCGCTTATGTTCCTATTGATCCTAACTATCCAGAAGAACGTAAAGAGTATATTCAAAGAGATAGCGGTAGTAGTCTAATTATTGATGCTTCATTTATAGAAAAATTTAAAGAAAAAGCATCCGACTACTCAAAAAGCTTACCATTAACTCATGTTAATTCTTCTGACGTAGCTTACGTAATTTATACTTCAGGTAGTACAGGGCAACCAAAAGGAGTAATGGTTGAGCATAAAAACTTATTACATTTATGCTTTTGGCATCAATCTGCATACTCATTAACAAAATCTAGTAGAGGTACTTTATTTGCAGGTATTGGTTTTGATGCTAGTGTTTGGGAAATATACCCATACCTACTTGTTGGAGCAAGTTTATACCCAATTTCAGGAGAAGACAGGTATGATTTGAATATACTTTCAAACTTTTTGAAAGATTATAAAATTACGCATACCTATATACCAACCTTATTATGTGAAAGCTTAATAGAAGAAGAAATTGCATTACCAGATACTACCATTTTAACAGGAGGAGATACTTTATCTATAAATAAAACAACAGAACTTACAATTTACAACAACTATGGTCCTACAGAAGCCACAGTAGTTGCTACAAATTATAAAGTAGATGATACTTCAATACCTAAAATTCCAATAGGTAAACCTATTGACAATACTAAGGTTTATATTACAAATTCAGCAATGAATTTAGTGCCTGTAGGTGTAGTTGGAGAACTATGTATTGGAGGTACTGGAGTAGCCAAAGGATACTTAAATAAAGAAGAATTAACAGAATTATCTTTTGTTGACAACCCATTTAAACAAGGAGATAAACTTTATAAAACTGGAGATTTAGCTAAATGGTTACCTGACGGAAACATAGAGTTTATAGGAAGGAAAGATAATCAAGTGAAAATACGTGGTTATCGAATAGAATTAGGAGAAATAGAAAATGCATTATCAAATCTAGAAACCATTTATCAATCTTGTGTATTAGCCAAAGAAGATGTTAATGGTAATAAACGTCTAGTAGGATATATAGTTACAGAAGGAGAATTCAATAAAGAATTAACACAAGAAAAATTAAAAGGTAGTTTACCAGATTATATGATTCCTATGATTTGGATTGTGTTAAAAGAAATGCCTTTAACGGCCAATGGCAAGTTAGATAGAAAGTCATTACCTGAACCTGATAGTACAGAATTATCAAGTAGAAAATATGTAGCGCCAAGAAATCAAGTTGAGAAACAATTAGCAACAATTTGGAAAGAGTTATTAAATATAGAACAAGTAGGTGTTTATGATAATTTCTTTGAATTAGGAGGCCATTCTTTATTAGCAACCCGATTGGTTTCTATGATTCGTAAAGAATTACAAAAAGAGGTTACCATTCAAGAGGTATTTCAATCGCCAACTATTATAGATTTAGCATTAAATATCTCAAATCAACATAAAAGAGCATTACTTCCAGCTATTATTGCTGAAGATCGACCAAAACATATTCCTTTATCATTTAGTCAAGACCGTTTATGGTTTCTAGATCAATTAGAAGGAACTATAGCATATCATATACCTACAATAATTAGTCTAGAAGGAAGATTAGATATAGCTGTATTGGAACAAGCTTTAAAAACCATTGTTTCTCGTCATGAAGTATTGCGTACAGTTCTTTATCAAGAAGAAGGAATTGGTTATCAAAAAGTAATTTCTCCAGATAACTGGTCACTACAGAAGGTCATTACATCAGAAGAAGCAAACTTAGATAAAGAAACAAGCAATTTTATAAATCATCCATTTGACTTATCTAAAGATTACATGTTACGATCATGTTTATATGATTTAGGAAATGAAAAGTATGTATTAGCTTGTGTTTTTCATCATATAGCTAGTGACGGATGGTCAGAAAATATTTTAATTAGCGAGTTTACAGAGTTATATAGCTCTTTAAGTTCAGGTAATAAGGCTAACTTACCAGAATTAAATTTACAATATGCCGATTATGCTATTTGGCAACGTAAATATTTAGAAGGAGAAGTTTTAGAAAATCAATTAACTTATTGGGAAGAAAAGTTAACAGGTGTAAGTACATTAGAATTACCTTTAGATTATACTCGACCTTCAATACAGAGTACAGAAGGAGCTAGAGTTTCAGTAAATATTGATGTAGAGCTAACAAATTTACTTAAAACTTTATGTAAAGAAGAAGAGGTTACTTTATTCATGGTGTTATTATCAGCCTTTAAAGTATTATTGTCACGTTACAGTGGTCAAGAAGACATTTGTGTAGGTTCACCAGTAGCCAATCGTACTCAGTCAGATTTAGAAGGTATGATTGGATTCTTTGTAAATACATTGGCATTACGAAGCGATTTAAGCGGCGGAATAAGTTTTAAAGAGTTGTTAAATCAAGTAAAAACAACAACCTTAGAAGGATATGATAATCAATTAGCTCCTTTTGAGAAAATTGTAGACAGCGTAATTACTACACGAGATAATAGTATAACTCCTTTGTTTCAAGTATTGTTTGTATTACAAAATGCAACTGATATTTTATCAAAAGATAAGTCATCAGATATAGAAGCGCTTGATATTTCAGGCTATCAATTTGATACCGTCACTTCAAAATTTGATTTAACCCTAGACGCATCAGAGAATGCTACTGGTATTACATTAAATTTAGAATATTGTACAGCTTTGTTTAAAGAGGGAACTATTGAACAAATGCTATCGCATTATCAAGAATTATTAAAAGGTATTGTAAATGATGTTACACAACCTATTGGTGATATACCAATGTTGCAAGCGTCGGAAAAGAACCAATTATTAAAAGACTTCAATGCTACAGAATTAATATATCCATCAGAAAAAACGATTGTCGACTTATTTGAAGAACAAGCAGAAAAGACACCAAATGGAACAGCAATAGTTTATGAAGGAGAAGCATTCAGTTATCAAGAATTAGACGAACGATCTAATCAATTAGCTCATTATTTACAAGAACAAGGTGTAACAACAGATACCTTTGTAGGAATTTGTATCGGACGTAGTCTAGAAATGTTGGTAGGCATCTTGGGTATTTTAAAGTCTGGAGGCGCTTATGTTCCTATTGATCCAGAATACCCACAAGATCGCGTTAATTACATGTTAGCAGATGCCAATATCAACTTGGTATTAAGTAACACTTCAAGTAATCGTATTTTGTCTGATATTGAGGAATTAACCACAATCACTTTAGATGAAGAATGGAATAGAATAGCTGAACATTCAAAAGAAAGTTTAACCACAATTATAACACCTTCTAATTTAGCCTATGTAATTTATACCTCAGGAAGTACAGGACGTCCAAAAGGTGTTCAGATAGAACATAAAAACGTAGTTAGTTTATGTACCAGTTGTGATTACATTTCTTTAAATAGTGATACCGTATGGTTGTCAACAGGTTCTATATCCTTTGATGCGACTACTATAGAGTACTGGGGAACCTTATTAAATGGAGGAGAATTAGTATTAACCAGTACAGATACCTTATTAAATACTACAAGCTTCAAAGAAATAATAGAAACCAAGAAGGTGAATACATTATGGATGACGGCTTCATGGTTTCATCAAGTAGTAGAAGAAGATGCAAGTATTTTTAAAAGGTTAAAATACTTATTAGTAGGAGGAGATGTAGTACTATTTAATTACACGAACAAGTTAAAAGAGTTGTATCCAGATTTGACCATTATCAATGGTTATGGACCAACTGAGAATACTACATTCTCAACCACATATACTATTGAAACAAGTAATAGTTCATTACCTATCGGATCACCCATCAAGAACAGTACAGCTTATGTAACAGATGCAGACTTGAATTTAGTACCATTAGGAGTTGTAGGCGAATTATTAGTAGGAGGTTCAGGAGTAGGCCGAGGTTACTTAAACAATGAAGAGTTAACTCAAGAGAAGTTTATTGTCAGTCCATTTAAGGAAGGAGAGAGAATCTACAAGACAGGAGATTTGGTAAGATGGTTACCAGATGGGAATTTAGAATTTGTAGGCAGGAAAGATGCTCAGGTCAAGATAAGAGGTTATCGAATCGAGTTAGGAGAGATAGAGAATGCATTATCTAGTTTAGCATCAGTAAGCCATTCTTGTGTTTTAGTCAAAGAAGATACCGCAGGGAATAAACGTTTAGTAGGTTATGTGGTTAGCGAAGAGGAATTTGATAAAGAAGCCCTTCAAGAAGATTTAAAAGCATTTTTACCAGACTATATGATTCCTAGTTTTTGGGTTGAGTTGGAAGAAATGCCATTAACGAGTAATGGTAAATTAGACAGAAAATCCTTACCAGATATAGATGGAGCTATCTTGTCTACTAAAGAGTATGTTGCCCCAAGAAATGAGACAGAAGAGGAGTTAGTAGTTATTTGGCAAGACTTATTAGGAGTAGAAAAAGTAGGAATCTATGATGATTTCTTTGAATTAGGAGGGCATAGTTTATTGGTAGTTCAGTTAATATCACGTTTACAGAAGATAGATTATCATATTACCGTAAAAGATATTTTTTCGAATCCTAACATAGCAAGTATAAGTGAAAAGGTATCGAATTCATCGTCTATTTATCAAGTACCAGCGAATGGTATAACTACAGATACAGAACGTATTGTACCAGCAATGGTTCCATTATTAGATTTTGGACAAGAGGATATAGATAAGGTTGTAGCTAGTGTTAAGGGAGGAGTATCTAATATTCAGGATATGTATCCATTATCACCTTTACAAGAAGGAATGTATTTCCATCATTTAATGAGTGATAAAGAAGCAGGAGACCCTTATATTTTACCAAGTTTACTGTCTTTCAAAGATAAAGAAAAGCGAGAGCTATTTATAAATGCCTTACAATCTGTAGTAAATCGTCATGATGTTTTACGTACCTGTGTTTTAAGTAAAGATTTACCAAGTGCAGTTCAGGTTGTACTTAGAGAAGCTAAACTACCAGTAGAAGAGTTGGTAATCGATAGTTCTAAAGATATAGTATCAGAGTTAAAAACTTTAGTCTCTCCTGAAAACCAATGGATGGATGTTTCTAAGGGATCTTTAATAAGGTTAAAGTTGGCAGAGGATCTAGATAATGATTGCTATTATTTAATTTTCTTAGCGCACCATTTAGTATTAGATCATGTAGGACTAGAGAAAATTATTTTAGAAGTAGAAATACACGCATCAGGAAAAGGATCAAATCTTCCAGTACCAGCTTTATATAGAGATTTTATAGGGCATACGTTACATTCTCAATCTATTAATGATAGCGCTGCCTATTTCAAGAATTTATTAGGTGATATTGATGAACCTACTTACCCATTTGAATTATCAAATACTACAGGAGGCGGAGTTGATATAGAAGAGTCGAAAGTACTTTTACCAAAAGAATTAAGTAAAAAGCTTCGAAAAATTAGTACTAGTTTAGGAATGAGTCCTGCTACTTTATTCCATGCGGCTTATGGACTCGTTGTAGGAAAATGTAGTAATAAGGACTATGCCATTTTTGGTTCTTTATTTTTAGGACGTTTACAAGGAACTTTAGGAGCAGCAGATTCATTAGGGTTATTTATAAACACACTTCCAATATTTGTAGAGTTAAAAGGAAACGTTTCAGAATACGTTTCAAAAGTGAAAAAAGGTTTAGAAGAACTATTGTCTTATGAGCAAACACCATTATCAAGTATCCAAACATGGAGTAATATTTCTAACGAAATACCTTTATTTAGTGCTTTATTAAATTATAGACACTCTTCAATTTCATCTAACTCAGAAGAAGATGAAACTACTGTTGATTTAGGAATTACACTTATTGATAGTCACGAGCGTACCAATTACCCATTCACATTTAGTGTTGATGATTACGGAGTTGATTTTGGTTTAAAAGCCCAAATAGAAAGAAGTATTGGAGCAGATCGTATACTTGTTTATATGCAAGAAGCTTTAGTTCAAATATTAGAAGGCTTAACATCAGAAAAAGAATTGAATGTTGAAAATTTAACTATTATATCTAGAACAGAAGAGGTAAAATTATTAGAAACCTTCAATGATAATATAGTTGAATATCCTAAAAATAAAACGGTTTTAGATTTACTAGAAGAACAAATAGCAAAAACACCTGAAGCTATTGCAGTAGTTTATAAAGAAGAGCAATTGACTTATAGAGAATTAGATAATAGATCTAATCAATTAGCTCAATATTTGATAAACAAAGGAGTTGGAGAAAATGATTTTGTAGGTATTTGTTTAGATCGTAGTTTAGAAATGCTAGTGGGTATTCTAGGAGTTCTAAAGTCAGGAAGTGCTTATGTACCTATTGACCCTAAGTATCCACAAGATCGTATTAATTACATGTTGAACGATGCAAGCATTAACTTGGTATTAAGTAATACAATTGTAAGCAAAGAAGTTTTAGGAGAACAATCAGATATAACAATCATTTTATTAGATAATGATTGGAATGCAATTTCAACTTCAGTTACAGATAAAGCTAAATATATATCACCAAACAATTTGGCGTATGTAATTTATACTTCAGGAAGTACAGGAAAGCCGAAAGGAGTTCCAATTCGCCATAAAAGTTTAATAAATTATATAACAAGTAGTAGTAACTCTTATATAGGTGAAGGAGTTTCAGGAGGATATATGCACCTTTCCATGTCTTTTGACGCATCTATGACAGAAATATTTACACCTTTAGTAAACGGTAAACTTTTAGTAATTAGTAGTGGTGAAGGTTTAGATATTTTTAAAGATAAAAACTTATGGAAGCATGCACCATATGACTTTATAAAATTAACACCATCACATTTAGAATTATTATCATCTGTTTTGGAAGAAGATAATAGCATTTTATCTCATAAATATGTTTTAGGAGGAGAAGCGCTTCAACCAAGTCATCTATCAGCTTTCAAAGACTTAAATATTTCATCAACAATAATCAATGAATATGGCCCAACAGAGGCAACAGTAGGTTGTACTACCTATACTTTTAATGCATTAGATAAGCATTCATTTGTAAATAGTTTTCCAATAGGAACTCCAATGCCAAACATGCAACTGTATATTTTAAATGATTCGAATCAATTAGTACCAAAAGGTGTTGTTGGAGAATTATGTATTGGAGGTGTGGGATTATCATCTGGTTATTTAAATAGAGAAAAACTTACCCAAGAGAAATTTATAGAGAATCCATTTAAGGAAGATGATAAAATATATAAAACTGGAGATTTAGGAAAATGGCTACCAGATGGAAATATAGAATATGTAGGTAGAAAAGATGATCAAGTAAAAATTCGTGGTTATCGAATAGAATTAGGTGAAATTGAAAATGTTTTATCAAAGCTACCAACTGTTAGTCAATGTTGTGTGTTAGCTAAAGAAGATACAAGTGGAGATAAGCGTTTAGTTGGATATGTAGTTAGCGAAGAAACATTTGATAAGGAAGCTATTCAACTTCAGTTAAAGACAAGCTTACCAGATTATATGATTCCTAATTTATGGGTTGAATTGGAAGAAATGCCTTTAACTAATAATGGTAAATTAAATAGAAAAGCCTTACCAGATCCAGATGGAGAAATGCTGTCAACACGAGAATACGTTGCTCCAAGAAATGAAACAGAACAACAATTAGTAGCTATTTGGCAAGAGTTATTAGGTGTAGAAAAAATAGGAGTTTATGACAATTTCTTTGAATTAGGAGGACATAGTTTATTAGCCACTCGCTTAGTATCCATAATTCGTAAAAAGTTTGAATTTGATATTATGATTAAAGACATATTCAAATTTGTAAACATAGAAGAGTTAGGTACTTATTTAGAGCATAGGAAGATCAAAAAACAAGAAAATACAGACGTAGTCTATAAAAAAATAGTAAAAATATAATGAATAAGGCATTAAGTATTATACAAAAGGCACAAAGCAAAGGTGTTAAGCTAGAGTTAGAAGAAGGTTCTTTAGTATTAAAGTCAGAAAATGAACATATTGATGATTCTTTGCTTTTAGATATAAAGCTTAATAAAGAACTTATTATTGAGCATTTTAAAAAGTTTGAGTTTGAGAATCATAAAGGGCTTGATGAGGATGCAATTCAACCATTTGATAGAGAACTTATCAAAAAAGTTCCTTTATCTTTCAATCAAGATAGGTTATGGTTTCTAGATCAGCTTGATGGCACACAAGCCTATCATATTCCAGTTGTTTTAGAGTTAGAAGGTGATTTAGATATAAATGCAGTAGAAGAAACGTTACGCATAATTGTTGATCGTCATGAAATATTGCGTACAATTATTTATCAAGAAGAAGGAATTGGTTATCAAAAGACAATTTCATCAACTAATTGGCTTTTAGATAAAATAACCATTTCTTCAGAGATAAACGTAGAAAATGAAATTAACAAATTCATTAATGTGCCTTTTGATTTATCTAAGGACTTCATGCTACGTTCATGTTTATACAACTTAGGAAATAAAAAATATGTGTTAGCTTGTGTATTACATCATATTGCTAGTGATGGTTGGTCTGAAGGTATTTTAAGAAACGAATTTGCAACATTATATAGTGCTTTACAAGCTGGAAAAGAAATAACACTACCTAATTTAAATTTACAATATGCTGATTATGCAGTTTGGCAACGTGAATATATAGAGGGGGAAGTTTTAGATAATCAATTATCATATTGGGAAAATAAATTAAAAGGTGTTGGTACATTAGAATTACCGTTAGATGCCGTTCGTCCTTCAGTACCCAGTAGCGAAGGTGCTAATACTTCTTTAGATTTAGATGAAAAATTAAGCAAATCTTTAAAAGCTTTATGTCAACAAGAAGGTGTTACACCATTTATGTTATTATTGACAGTTTTTAAAATATTGTTATCTCGTTATAGTGGTCAAGAAGATATTTGCGTAGGAACTCCTATAGCCAACCGTACCCAGTCAGACTTAGAAGGTATGATTGGATTTTTTGTAAATACATTGGCTTTACGTAGTGATTTAAGTGGAAACCTAAGCTTTAAAGAGTTGTTAAATAAAGTGAAAACTACAACTCTAGAGGGATATGATAACCAATTAGCTCCTTTTGAGAAAATTGTAGATAGCGTAATTACAACTCGAGATATGAGTATTTCTCCTTTATTTCAGGTAATGTTTGTATTACAAAACACTCCTGATATGGAAGGAGAAGAAGGAGAAGCTTTAGATTTAGGAGGTGTAGAAATTTCAGGGTACGAATTTGATATTGTTACGTCTAAGTTTGACTTAACAATGAGTATCTCTGAGGGTAATTCAAAATTTTCTATAGGAGTTGAGTATAATACAGCTTTGTTTAAAAAGGGAACTATTGAACAAATGCTATCACATTATCAAGAACTATTAAAAGGTATTGTAAATGATGTTACACAATCTATTGGTGATATACCAATGTTGCAAGCGTCAGAAAAGAACCAATTATTAAAAGACTTCAATGCTACAGAATTAATATATCCATCAGAAAAAACGATTGTCGACTTATTTGAAGAACAAGCAGAAAAGACACCAAATGGAACAGCAATAGTTTATGAAGGAGAAGCATTCAGTTATCAAGAATTAGACGAACGATCTAATCAATTAGCTCATTATTTACAAGAACAAGGTGTAACAACAGATACCTTTGTAGGAATTTGTATCGGACGTAGTCTAGAAATGTTGGTAGGCATCTTGGGTATTTTAAAGTCTGGAGGCGCTTATGTTCCTATTGATCCAGAATACCCACAAGATCGCGTTAATTACATGTTAGCAGATGCCAATATTAATTTGGTATTAAGTAACACTTCAAGTAACCGTATTTTATCTGATATTGAGGAGTTAACCACAATCACTTTAGATGAAGAATGGAATAGAATAGCCCAATATTCAAAAGAAAGTTTAGCCACTACTATAACACCTTCCAATTTAGCCTATGTAATTTATACCTCAGGAAGTACAGGGCGCCCAAAAGGTGTTCAAATAGAACATAAAAACGTAGTTAGTTTATGTACCAGTTGTGATTACATTTCTTTAAATAGTGATACCGTATGGTTGTCAACAGGCTCTATATCCTTTGATGCGACTACTATAGAGTACTGGGGAACCTTATTAAATGGAGGAGAATTAGTATTAACCAGTACAGATACCTTATTAAATACTACAAGCTTCAAAGAAATAATAGAAGCCAAGAAGGTGAATACATTATGGATGACGGCTTCATGGTTTCATCAAGTAGTAGAAGAAGATGCAAGTATTTTTAAAAGGTTAAAATACTTATTAGTAGGAGGAGATGTAGTACTATTTAATTACACGAACAAGTTAAAAGAGTTGTATCCAGATTTGACCATTATCAATGGTTATGGACCAACTGAGAATACTACATTCTCAACCACATATACTATTGAGACAAGCAATAGTTCATTACCTATTGGATCACCCATCAAGAACAGTACAGCTTATGTAACAGATGCAGACTTGAATTTAGTACCATTAGGAGTTGTAGGCGAATTATTAGTAGGAGGTTCAGGAGTAGGCCGAGGTTACTTAAACAATGAAGAGTTAACTCAAGAGAAGTTTATTGTCAGTCCATTTAAGGAAGGAGAGAGAATCTACAAGACAGGAGATTTGGTAAGATGGTTACCAGACGGGAATTTAGAATTTGTAGGCAGGAAAGATGCTCAGGTCAAGATAAGAGGTTATCGAATCGAGTTAGGAGAGATAGAGAATGCATTATCTAGTTTAGCATCTGTAAGCCATTCTTGTGTTTTAGTGAAAGAAGATGGTACAGGTAATAAACGATTGGTAGGTTATGTAGTTAGTGAAGAGGAATTTGATAAAGAAGCCCTTCAAGAAGATTTAAAAGCATTTTTACCAGACTATATGATTCCTAGTTTTTGGGTTGAGTTGGAAGAAATGCCATTAACGAGTAACGGTAAATTAGATAGAAAATCCTTACCAGAGATAGATGGAGCTATCTTGTCTACTAAAGAGTATGTTGCCCCAAGAAATGAGACAGAAGAGGATTTAGTAGTTATTTGGCAAGACTTATTAGGAGTAGAAAAAGTAGGAATCTATGATGATTTCTTTGAATTAGGAGGGCATAGTTTATTGGTAGTTCAGTTAATATCACGTTTACAGAAGATAGATTATCATATCACAGTAAAAGATATTTTTTCGAATCCTAACATAGCAAGTATAAGTGAAAAGGTATCGAATTCATCGTCTATTTATCAAGTACCAGCGAATGGTATCACTACAGATACAGAGCGTATTGTACCAGCAATGGTTCCATTATTAGATTTTGGACAAGAGGATATAGATAAGGTTGTAGCTAGTGTTAAGGGAGGAGTATCTAATATTCAGGATATGTATCCATTATCACCTTTACAAGAAGGAATTTATTTTCACCATTTAATGAGTACTAAAGCACAAGGAGATCCTTATGTTTTACCAAACATTTTATCATTTACCGATAAAGAAAAGCGAGCTAACTTTATAGAAGCATTACAGTTTGTAGTGAACCGTCATGATGTATTACGTACCTGTGTTTTAAGTGAAGGTTTATCAAGTGCGGTTCAGGTTGTACTCAGAGAAGCAATATTATCAGTAGAAACCTTAGTTATTGATAGTTCGATAAATGTATTATCAGAACTTCAAGAAATGTGTACGGTAGGGAACCAATGGATGGATGTTTCCAAAGCACCTTTATTGGAATTGAAATCAGCAGATGACTCAAAGAATAGTAATTATTATTTGGTGGTTAATCAACATCATTTGGTATTGGATCATGTTGGAATGGAAAAAATTATCTCAGAAGTAGAGGCCTATTTATTAGGTCAAGAATCTATTTTACCAACACCAGTTTTATATAGAGACTTTATAGGTCATACTTTACATGAACAATCTATCAATGATAGTGCTACTTATTTCAAGGAATTATTAGGAGATATTGATGAGCCAACATATCCATTTGGTTTATCAGATATTCGAGGAAATGGAAATGATATAGAGGAGTCTCGCATAGTTTTAGCATCTAGTTTAAGCAAAGAGGTTCGAGAGATTAGTACCAATTTAGGGATGAGTCCAGCTGTTTTATTCCATGCCGCTTATGGATTGGTAATAGGAAAATGCAGTAATAAGGAATATGCAATTTTCGGCTCATTATTTTCAGGTCGCTTACAAGGTTCTTTAGGAGCTGCAGATTCATTAGGTTTATTTATCAATACCTTACCATTTTTAGCAGAACTTAAAGGAAGTGTTTCGGATTATGTGTCAGAGATAAAAAACAGACTAGGAACGTTATTATCATATGAGCAAACACCATTGTCATCTGTTCAAGGTTGGAGTGGAATTTCAAATGAGGTATCTTTATTTAGTGCCTTATTAAATTTCCGTCACTCATCAAGTGTTTTAGAAGAAGTACCAGCAGATGCTGTTGATTTAGGGATCACAGTAATAGGCAGTGAGGAACGTACCAATTATCCGCTTACATTAAATGTAGATGATTATGGAGTAGACTTTGGATTAACCGCTCAGGTTGAATCCAGTGTAGGATCAGATCGAGTATTATCTTATATGGAAGCAACCCTGAGAGCATTATTGGAAGGGTTAAAAGCAGACGCGTCTCAAGTGTCAGATTTAAATGTTTTACCAGAGTCAGAAGTACAAGAATTATTAGAAGTATTTAATGATACCTCAGTAAGCTATCCATCAGATATTACTTTTTTAGATTTATTTTCAACACAGGTTAAGAGTTCCGCTAAAAGTATAGCTGTAGTTTATCAAGGAGAGCAACTTAGTTATCAAGAATTAGACAAACGTTCTAACCAATTAGCTCGTTATTTACGAGAAGAAGGAGTAGTGTCAGATACATTAGTTGGTATTTGTATGGATCGTAGTTTGGATATGATTGTAGGAATACTAGGAATCTTGAAATCAGGCGGAGCTTATGTACCTATTGATCCATCGTATCCAAAAGAACGCATTGATTTTATAATAGAAGATACAGCTACTAGCTTAGTACTAAGTAATGAATCCAATCGCTCTATTTTAGAGGCTAAGTCAGGAATAAAGATTGTATTAGTAGACAGTGATTGGGATGCTATTTCAGATTATTCAACTCGAGGACTGAGTTACAAATCAATGTCAACAAGTGATTTGGCCTATGTAATTTACACCTCAGGAAGTACAGGTAAGCCAAAAGGCGTATTAATAGAACATGGTAATATGTTCAACTTAGTAAATTGGGCAATAACTAACTTCAAGGATTCTTTAGAAGTAGGAATGTTAGGAAGTACTTCGATAAACTTTGATCTTTCTATTTTTGAGATATTCACCACTTTATCATGTGGTTCAACCCTACATTTAGTAGACAACTTACTGTCTTTAGTAGAGAATTCAGAGGCTT
Organism: Tenacibaculum sp. 190524A02b; assembly: GCF_964036645.1. Taxonomy (NCBI): domain Bacteria; kingdom Pseudomonadati; phylum Bacteroidota; class Flavobacteriia; order Flavobacteriales; family Flavobacteriaceae; genus Tenacibaculum; species Tenacibaculum vairaonense. Next base: position 3,808,966 of record NZ_OZ038525.1, read on the forward strand.
CAGTTTCCTTGATAAACACCGTTCCAAGTGTATTATTAGGTTTATTAGAATCGGGTTCAATTCCAGATACGGTAAAGACGATTAATTTAGCAGGAGAGGCCTTATTACCAAGTTTGGTAGATCGTATTTATAAGGAAAGTTCAGTAGAAGCGGTTTATGATTTATACGGACCATCAGAAGCCACTACCTATAGTACGTTTATCAAACGAAGTTTACAAGGAGTTCAAACTATTGGAAAGCCTATATCTAACACACAGATTTATATTTTAAGTGAATCAAATGAGTTGTTACCCAAAGGAGTTGTAGGTGAGTTATGTGTAGGCGGTAAAGGAGTAACAAGAGGTTATTTAAACAGAGAAGAATTAACCCAAGATAAATTTATAGATAATCCATTTCGAGCAGGAGAAAGAATCTATAAAACAGGTGATTTAGCGAAATGGTTAGCTGATGGAACTTTAGAGTATGTAGGAAGAAAGGATGATCAGGTTAAAGTACGAGGTTATCGAATCGAATTGGGAGAGATAGAGAGTGCCTTATCAGGATTAAGTACAATTCAAAGTAGTTGTGTATTAGCCAAGGAAGATATATCAGGTACCAAGAGATTAGTAGGTTATGTAGTTGTAGAAGGAGATTCATTTGATAAAGAAACGGTTCAAAGAGAGTTAAAGGCAAGTTTACCAGAGTATATGGTTCCAATGCTATGGGTTGAATTGGAGGAGATGCCATTAACATCAAGTGGTAAGTTAGATAGAAAAAGATTACCAGATCCGGATATTACTTTGTTATCTAGTAAAGAATATGTAGGGCCAAGGAATGAGACAGAAGAGATTTTAGTAGCTATATGGCAGGATTTATTAGGAGTAGAACAGGTAGGAGTTTATGATAATTTCTTTGAATTAGGAGGTCATAGTTTATTAGTTGTTCAGTTAATATCACGTTTGCAAAAGCTAGATTTAAACGTAGGAGTAAAAGATATTTTTTCAAATGCTACTATTTCAGAAATAAGCGAAAGATTAGCCTCAGGTACGTCAGTTTATCAAGTACCAGCAAATGGAATAGAAATAGATACAGATCGTATTGTACCAACAATGGTTCCGTTGTTAGATTTTGATCAAGAAGATATAGATAAAATTGTTTCTCAAGTTCAAGGAGGCGTATCAAATATTCAGGATATGTATCCATTATCACCATTACAAGAAGGAATGTATTTCCATCATTTAATGAGTAATGAAAATGAAGGAGATCCATATGTTTTACCAAGTTTATTATCATTTACCAATAAAGAAAAACAGGTTGATTTTATAAAGGCTTTACAGTTTGTAGTAAATCGTCATGATGTATTGCGTACTTGTGTTATAAGTGAAGATTTACCAAGAGCAGTTCAGGTAGTACTTAGGGAAGCTCCATTATCAGTAGAAGAATTAGTGTTAGATTCATCTTTAGATATTCTATCAGAGTTAAAAGCATTAGCATCTTCAGAAAGTCAATGGATGGATGTGTCTAAAGCGCCTTTATTAACACTCAAATCAATAGATGATTTAAAAAATGGAACTTATTACTTAATAATAAACCAACATCATTTGGTATTAGATCATGTAGGTTTAGAAAAAGTTGTATCTGAGGTAGAGCAATATTTATCAGGAAAAGGATCATTTTTACCAACACCAGCTTTATATAGAGATTTTATAGGCCATACCTTACATTTACAAGAAACGAATGATAGTGCATCTTATTTTAAAAAGCTATTAGGTACAGTTGATGAACCTACTTACCCATTTGAATTGTCAGATGTACGAGGGAATGGTAGTGAAATAAAAGAATCTAATATTGTTTTAGCAAAGGATTTAAGTAAAAAAATTCGAGAGGTTAGTACAAATTTAGGTATTAGTCCAGCAGTTTTATTTCATGCAGCTTATGGAATAGTTATAAGTAAAAGCAGTAATAGAGATTATGCATTATTTGGTTCTTTATTTTCAGGAAGGTTACAAGGGTCTTTAGGAGCTGCAGATTCGTTAGGATTATTTATCAATACTTTGCCATTTTATATAGAATTGAAAGGTGATGTTTCTGAATATGTAACTAATGTTAAAAATGGATTACAAGAATTATTGTCTTATGAACAATCTTCATTATCAGATATTAAAGGTTGGAGTAGTATTTCTAATGAAATACCTTTATTCAGTACTTTATTAAATTTTCGTCATTCTTCAATTCCAGAAAACTCAGAAGAAAATACCGTTGATTTAGGAATTACTATTATAGAAGATCGTGAACGTACTAATTATCCATTTGCAGTAAATGTTGATGATTATGGAGTTGATTTTGGGTTAACTGCTCAAATTGATGATAGTATAGATGTTAATAAAGTGTTAGCCTATATGCAAAAAGCTTTGCAGGAATTATTAAGAGGTTTGCAATCTGAAGAAAAAATACCTGTAACAGCATTAACTATTTTATCTGAGCAAGAAGAAACACAATTATTAAAAGATTTTAATGATACTGAAGTTGAATATCCATTAAATCAAACAGTTTTGGATTTGTTCGAAGAACAAGTTAAAAATAAACCAGAAGCAATTGCATTAGTTTATAAAGAAGAAAAGTTAAGTTATAAAGAGTTAGATCAACGTTCCAATCAACTAGCTCAATATTTAATAGAACAAGGAGTAAAAACAAATTTAGTAGGACTTTGCCTAGACCGCAGTTTAGAAATGCTAATAGGTATTATAGGGATTTTAAAATCAGGAAGTGCTTATGTGCCAATTGATCCTAATTATCCGAAAGAGCGCATTGATTACATGTTAAATGATGCCAACATAAACTTAGTGCTAACTAGTAATAAGGTAAGTCAAGAAGTGTTAGGAAATCGAGAAGAAATCACAGTAATCTCGTTAGATACTGATTGGGATACTATTTCAAGTTTTTCTACAACTAAAATTGAAAAAATATCGTCAAATAACTTGGCGTATGTAATTTATACCTCAGGAAGTACTGGGAAACCAAAAGGAGTTCCAATTCGCCATAAGAGTTTAATCAATTATATAACTACTAGTAGTAACACATATATAGGTGAAGGAATTTCAGGAGGATATATGCATCTTTCAATGTCTTTTGATGCTTCTATGACAGAAATATTTACACCTTTAGTAAATGGTAAACATTTGGTTATTAGTAGTGGTGAAGGTTTGGATATTTTTAAAGATGAAAATTTATGGAAATATGCTCCGTATGATTTTATAAAGTTAACACCATCACATTTAGAATTATTATCGTCAGTTTTAGAGCAATCATCTGAAACTTTATCATATAGATACGTATTAGGAGGAGAATCTTTACAACCGAATCACTTATCAATATTTAAAGATTTAAATATATCGGCAACAATTATTAATGAATATGGCCCTACAGAAGCTACTGTAGGTTGTACAGTTAATATTTTCAATACATTGGAGGATCATTCATCTATAACCAATTTCCCAATTGGGATTCCAATGGCTAATATGTCTATCTATATATTAGATTCATATAATCAATTAGTTCCAAAAGGAGTTGTAGGTGAGTTGTGTATTGGAGGAATTGGGTTATCACCAGGTTATTTAAATAGAGAAGAATTAACCAAAGAAAAGTTTATTGATAATCCGTTTAAAATTGGTGAAAAAATATATAAAACAGGTGATTTAGGAAGATGGTTGTCAGAGGGTAATATAGAGTTTGTAGGAAGGAAAGATGATCAAGTAAAAATAAGAGGATATCGTATTGAATTAGGAGAAATAGAGAACGCTTTATCAAATTTAGAAACTATTCATCAATCTTGTGTATTAGCTAAGGAAGATGCAAACGGGAATAAACGTTTAGTAGGATATGTAGTTGTAGAAGATTCTTTTGATAAAGAAACTGTTCAGTCACAATTAAAGGAAGTTTTACCAGATTATATGGTGCCTAATTTGTGGGTTGATTTGGAGGTGATGCCATTAACTAATAATGGTAAGTTGGATAGAAAATCTCTACCTGACCCAGATAGTTCTATGCTATCAACTAAAGAGTATGTAGCGCCAAGGAATGAAACAGAAGAGCAGTTAGTAATCATTTGGCAAGAGTTGTTAGGAATAGAACAAATAGGAGTCTATGATAGTTTCTTTGAATTAGGAGGTCATTCTTTATTAGCTACTAGGTTGGTATCTATGATTCGTAAAAGATTGCAAATCGAAATTACTATTCGAGAAGTATTTGAATATATTACCATATCAGATTTAGGTTTGCAAATACTAACTCAATCTAAAAGAGTATTACTTCCATCAGTAGTTATTGAAAACAGACCTAAACATACACCTTTGTCATTTAGCCAAGAACGTTTATGGTTTTTAGATCAATTACAAGGAAGTAGCCAAGAATATCATATTCCTACAGTAATCCGTTTAGAGGGAACACTGAATATTGTTTTATTAGAAGAAGCTTTAAAAACAATTGTTGCTCGTCATGAAATATTACATACGGTTATTTATGAAGAAGAAGGAGTTGGTTATCAAAAGATAATATCGCCAAATAATTGGTCATTAAATAAGACAATTATTACTGAGCACACACATTTAGAAAAAGAAATAGGAAGCTTTATTAGTTTACCGTTTGATTTATCTAAAGATTATATGTTACGTTCTTGTTTATATGATTTAGGAAATGAAAAGTATGTATTAGCATGTGTTTTTCATCATATAGCAAGTGATGGCTGGTCAGGAAATATTTTAACCAGTGAATTTATAGAAATATATAGTGCGTTGCAATCTGGTAGAGAAACAATGCTTCCAGAATTAAATTTACAATATGTTGATTATGCAATTTGGCAGCGTAAATATTTAGAGGGAGATATTTTAGAAAATCAATTAACCTACTGGAAAGAAAAATTAACAGGCGTTAGTACATTGTCATTACCTTTAGATTATGCTCGTCCTTCAATTCAAAGTAATGAAGGAGCTAATATATCTATCTCCTTAGATAAGGAGCTAAGTTTATCCTTAAAAGCTTTATGTCAAGAAGAAGGTGTTACCGTATTCATGTTCATGTTGTCAGTTTTTAAAGTATTATTAGCTCGTTATAGTAACCAAGAAGATGTTTGTGTAGGTACGCCTATAGCCAATCGCACACAGTCAGAGTTAGAAGGAATGATCGGCTTTTTTGTAAATACCTTAGCACTTCGTAGTGATTTAAGTGGAAACCCAAGTTTTAAAGAGGTATTAAAAAGAGTAAAAGAAACTACATTAGAAGGTTATGATTATCAATTAACACCTTTTGAAAAAGTAGTAGATAAAGTGGTGACTACTCGAGATATGAGTATGACACCGTTATTTCAGGTGATGTTTGATTATCATAATGAGACTTCAGTTATAGAAGGGAGTAGAAAAGGTAAAAATGAAGCAATAAAAGATCTTGATATATCTGGTTATGAATATTCAGAAATTCCAGCACAGTTTGACTTAACATTGGATGTGTCTGAAGGTGAAACAGTAATTACATTAGGTTTAAATTATTGTACAGACTTATTCAAAGAAGCTACTATTAAGCGTATGTTATCTCATTACCAAGAGTTATTAGTAAGCGTGGTAAGTAATACTGAGGAGCTTATAGGGAACTTATCAATGCTTACTCAGGAAGAAGAAACAGAATTATTAGAAGTTTTTAATGAGAATACGGTTGATTATCCATTAGAAAAAACAGTGGTTGATTTATTTGTAGCTCAAGTTCAAAAATCACCAAAAGCAGTTGCCGCAACTTTTAAAGGAGAAGAGTTAACCTATAAAGAATTAGATGAGCGTTCTAACCAGTTGGCTCATTATTTAGTAGAGCAAGGAGTACAAGCAGATGATCTCGTAGGAATTTGTATAGATCGAGGGTTAGATATGCTAATTGGCATTGTAGCTATTTTGAAATCAGGAGGAGCTTATGTACCTATAAAGCCAGATTTCCCAAAAGATCGCATTATGTACCTTCTTGAAGATACAGATTGTTCATTTTTAGTCACCAATACATTAAGTAAAGAGGTGGTAACTTCTTTATCAGATAGTCTTAGCTTAATTGTATTGGATGATATTTCAGTATTGAACCATCCTACTACTTCATTAGAGTTATCGTACAGTCCTAATAATTTAGCATATGTAATTTATACTTCTGGAAGTACAGGATTACCAAAAGGAGCGATGATTGAACATGCAGGATTATTAAATCACTCATTGATCATGATTGATGAGTTGAAGATGACTAATGAAAGCGTAGTTGCCTTTACAGCCCCATTTACCTTTGATATTTCCGTATGGCAATTGTTAAGCGGATTATTATGCGGAGGTCGTATAGCCATATACAGTGAAGACGAGATTTTAGATTTAGAAGGTTTTCAAAGTTCATTATCAGAAAATAACATAAGTCATTTACAATTAGTGCCTTCTTATGTAGCAAGTTTATTAGAAAGCGGAGAAGAAGTAGTAGGTTTATCCAATCTAGCATATTTCTTAGTAACTGGAGAAGCGGCTACAAAATCATTATTAGATAAATGGTTCTCATTATATCCATCCGTACCTGTGGTAAATGCTTATGGACCAGCAGAGGCGGCAGATGATATCACGTTACATATCATGAATGAGTCTCCAAGTGGAGTTGTAGTTCCAATCGGAAAGCCAGTAGCCAATATGGATTTATATGTGGTAGATAAGTTTGATAACTTATGTCCTATTGGAGTTGTAGGAGAATTATGGACAAGTGGAATAGGAGTAGGACGAGGTTATTTAAACAGAGAAGAATTAACCAAGGAGAAGTTTATTACCAATCCATTTACTTCAGAAGGAGGGAGATTATATAAGACAGGAGATTTAGGAAGATGGTTGCCAGATGGTACATTAGAATTTGTAGGACGTTCAGATGATCAGGTAAAGATTCGAGGATATCGTATAGAATTAGGAGAGATTGAAAATGCTTTATCAATTGTAGAAGGAGTTCAAAACAGTTGTGTACTAGCTAAGCAAGATACCATTGGAACAAACCGTTTAGTAGGTTATATAGTTTTAGAAGATGGGTTTAGTAAAGCGAATATTCAAGAGACATTAAAGACTAGCTTACCAGATTACATGGTTCCATCTATTTGGGTTGAGTTGGATGAAATGCCATTAACAGCTAATGGTAAGATAGACCGAAAATCTTTACCAGAACCAGATCTATCAGAGTTATCAAGTAGAGAATATGTGGCACCAAGAAATGAAGTAGAGGAGCAATTAGCCATTATTTGGCAAGATTTACTAGGAGTAGAAAAGGTAGGAATATATGATGATTTCTTTGCGTTAGGCGGACATAGTTTGTTGGCTACTCGTTTAGTTTCAACAATTCGTAGAATACTAAAGGTAGAAGTTTCTATTCGGAATATTTTCCAGTTTACTACAATTGGTTCATTAGCAGCTCATGTTTCATTACAGTCTAAAGAAATATTACTTCCAGCGATAACTGTTGAAGAATTTGATGGGTATATTCCATTGTCATTCAGTCAGGAACGTTTGTGGTTTTTAGATCAATTACAAGGTACATTAGCTTATCATATGCCTATTGTAATTAGTTTAGAAGGAGCATTAAATACAAAGGCATTAGAAGGTTCCTTTAAAACTATTATAGCTCGCCATGAAGTATTACGCACAAACATATTATTAGAAGAAGGTCTAGGGTATCAAGAAATTGTAAATGTTGACAATTGGTCTTTGGCTCAAGAAACAATATCAGAAAGTAAATTAGAAGAAAGTTTAGATTCGTATTTAACAACTCCTTTTGATTTATCAAATGACTATAAATTAAGAGTTTGTTTATACAACTTAGGAAATGAGAAATATGTATTAGCATGTGTATTTCACCATATTGCAAGTGATGGTTGGTCGGAAAATATTTTAATAAGTGAATTTTTAGAGCTTTACAGCTCTTTACAATCAGGAAAACAAGCCAACCTACAAGCATTAAACTTACAATATTCAGATTACGCAATATGGCAACGTAAATACTTGAATGATGAATTTTTAAATACTCAATTGTCTTATTGGGAAAAGAAATTAGGTGGAACAAGTACTTTAGAACTACCTTTAGATTATACGCGTCCAGCTATACAAAGTATGGAAGGTGCCAGTACTTTTTTAGATTTGGATGAAAACTTAACAACGTCAGTTAAAAAATTATGCAAGGAAGAAGGAGTAACACCATTCATGTTTCTATTAACAACATTTAAAGTTTTATTATCTCGCTATAGTGGTCAAAAAGATATTTGTGTAGGAACACCTATTGCTAACCGTACACAATCAGACTTGGAAGGTATGATTGGTTTCTTTGTAAATACCTTAGCACTTCGTAGTGATTTAAGTGGAAATCCAAACTTTAGAGATTTATTAAATCAAGTAAAGCAAACAACATTAGAAGGATATGATCATCAGTTAGTACCATTTGAAAGAATAGTAGATAGAGTAGTTACTACTCGTGATATGAGTATGACTCCTTTATTTCAGGTAATGTTTACGTTACAAAATACACCTACAATTTCAGAAGGTAATGATGAATTAAATTTAGGAAGACTTAATATTTCACCATATGAGTTTGATGGTGTTACATCAAAGTTTGATCTTACAATGAGTGTATCAGAGAATGACTCAAACTTTTCTTTACATATAGATTATTGTACAGCAATATTTAATCAAGCTACAATGAATCGAATGTTAGTACATTATAAAGAGTTGTTAAGTAGTATTATAGAAGATGTTACACAGCCTATTAATGAGCTAACAATATTAAAAAACGAAGAGAAAAAACAACTATTAGAAACTTTTAATAACACAGAAGTTACTTATCCATTAGATGAAACGATTCTAGATTTATTTTCAAATCAAGTTAAACACTCTCCAAATGCTATTGCAGTCGTTTATAAGGGAAAAGAATTAACATATAGAAATTTAGATGAAAAATCAAATCAATTAGCTAATTACTTAAGAGATCAAAAAGTAAAGGTAGATACTTTAGTAGGTATTTGCTTAGAACGAAGTTTAGAAATGATTGTAAGTATTTTAGGAGTTTTAAAATCAGGAGGTGCTTATGTACCTATTGATCCTAATTATCCAAAGGATCGTATTGATTATATGATTGAAGATACAGGAATTGATTTGGTATTAAGTAGTACAATTAGTCAAGATGTACTAGTTAATACACCAGAAATTAATGTTGTATTAATAGATAGGGATTGGGAAATTATTTCAGGTTTTTCTACACAAAAAATAGGTAAAGTTTCAACTCCTAGTAATTTAGCATATATTATTTATACTTCAGGAAGTACAGGGAAACCAAAAGGAGTGATGATTGAGCATGGTAATATGTTTAATTTAGTTAATTGGTCTTTATCTAACTTTGAAGATAGCCTTGAATTAGGAGTTTTAGCAAGTACTTCAATCAACTTTGATTTATCAGTTTTTGAGATTTTTACATCGTTATGTTCAGGTTCTAAACTTTATTTAGTTGATAATTTACTTTCAGTATTAGAAACTCAAGAAATCTCAGTTTCATTAATTAATACAGTTCCTAGTGTTTTATTAAGTTTACTAGAATCAGGCACCATTCCAGATACAGTACATACTATTAATTTAGCAGGAGAACCATTAGCACCTAGCCTAGTAAATCGTATTTATCAAGAGAGTTCAGTAAAAACGGTATATGATTTATATGGTCCATCAGAAGCTACTACTTATAGTACTTTCACTAAGCGTTTAATAAATGGAGTTCAAACAATAGGAAAACCTATTTCTAATACCCAAATTTATATTTTAGATGAATCAAATGAATTATTACCAATAGGAGTAGTAGGAGAATTATATGTAGGTGGAAAAGGAGTTGCTAGAGGATATTTAAACAGAGTAGATCTTACAGAAGAAAAGTTTATTAACAATCCATTTAAAGAAGGAGATCGTATATACAAAACTGGCGATTTAGCTAAATGGTTACCCGATGGTTCTATTGAATATGTTGGAAGAAAAGATAATCAAGTAAAAGTTCGTGGTTATCGAATAGAATTGGGAGAAATAGAAACTGTATTAGCGGAAGTAGATTATGTATTAAATAGTTGTGTTTTAGCTAAGGAAGATGTTAGTGGTAATAAACAATTAATAGGTTATGTAGTAACTGAAGAAGTATTTAATAAAGAAACAATACAAGAGAAACTAAAAGAAAGCTTGCCAGATTATATGGTTCCAATGATTTGGGTTGAATTAGAAAAAATGCCATTAACAGCAAGTGGTAAACTAGATAGAAAATCTTTACCAGCCCCTGATGGAGCCATGTTGTCAACTAAAGAATATGTAGCACCAAGGAATGAGACTGAAGCACAATTAATAATTGTTTGGCAAGATTTATTAGCAGTAGAAAAGATAGGAGTATATGATGATTTCTTTGAATTAGGAGGTCATAGTTTACTAGTAGTGCAATTAATTGCTCGTTTGCAAAAATTAGGTTTCCACATAGAGGTAAAAGATATTTTTTCTGATGCTACAGTAGCAGGGATTAGTGAAAAATTAGCATCATCATCATCAGTATATGAAGTACCTGATAATGGTATTGTATCTGGTGTAGATCGTATTATTCCGTCAATGATTCCTTTGTTAAATTTTGAGCAAGAAGATATAGAAAGAGTGGTAGAAAATATTCCTGGAGGTGTTTCTAATATTCAGGATATGTATCCATTATCATCATTACAAGAAGGAATATATTTCCATTATTTAATGAGTGATAAAGAACAGGGAGATCCTTATATTTTACCAAATCTATTATCATTTAAAGATAAAACAAAAAGAAACGTTTTCATTGAAGCTTTACAGTTTGTAGTTAACCGTCATGATGTTTTGCGTACCTGTATTTTAAGTGAAGGATTACCGCATGCTGTTCAAGTAGTACTTAGAGAAGCACCATTACATATAGAAAAATTAGAGTTAGATCCATCTTTAGATATTTTAGCAGAACTAGAAAAACTAACAATTCCTGTTAATTTGTGGATGGATGTTTCAAAGGCTCCTTTGTTAGAATTAAAATCTATAGATGATTTAGATAATGATAATTATTACTTAATAATTAATCAACATCATTTAGCAATAGATCACGTAGGATTGGAGAAAATTATTTCAGAGATAGAAATGTATGTATCAGGACAGGTAGAAAATCTTCCAGTTCCAGTTTTATATAGGAATTTTATAGGTCATGCAATACACCTTCAGTCAACTAACAATAGTGAAACCTATTTCAAAGGATTGTTTGGAGGAATTGATGAACCAACGTATCCATTTGAATTATCAGATATCAGAGGTAATGGAAATGGTGTTAAAGAGTCTTCTATTATTTTACCAGAAGATTTAAGTAAAGAAATACGTAACGTTTCCGTTACATTAGGAATTAGCCCTGCTGTCATGTTCCATGCAGCATATGGAATTGTAGTAGCAAAGTGTAGTAATAGAGATTATGCAATTTTTGGATCTTTATTTTCGGGTCGTTTACAAGCATCTTTGGCAGCAGCAGATTCATTAGGTTTGTTTATTAATACATTACCAGTTATACTGGAGCTAAATGGAACCATAGTAGAATACCTAAATAATGTAAAGAAAAGATTAGGTGAGTTACTACCATATGAGCAAACTTCTTTATCAAATGTTCAAGGATGGAGTGGAATCTCTAATGATATGCCATTATTTAGTGCCTTATTAAATTACCGTCATTCTTCAGCACCAGTTTCAGCCAATTCAGAAGAAGATGGAATTACAGTTGATTTAGGAATTACCCTTATAGGAGGACATGAACGTACTAATTATCCATTTACATTAGACATAGATGATTATGGTACTGACTTTGGAATGGTAGCTCAGATTGATGGAGATGTTGAGCCCAATCGACTACTTACCTATATGGAAGAAACGTTAGTAGAATTATTAAAAGGCTTAAAAACTAAAGAACAATTAGTAGTTAATAAATTAGCTATTTTACCTAGAGAAGAAAGTCAACTATTAGAAACATTTAATAATACAACAGTAGATTATCCATTAGATAAAACAGTTGTTGATTTATTTACAAATCAATTAGAAAAATCACCGAATGCTATTGCAGCTACATTTGAAGGGAAAAAACTTACTTATAAAGAATTAGACGAGAAATCTAATCAGATAGCACATTATTTAGTTGCCAAAGGAGTGCAACCAGATGATTTAGTAGGAATTTGTTTAGATAGAGGATTAGATATGTTAGTTGGGGTTTTAGGAATTCTAAAGTCTGGAAGTGCCTATGTTCCAATTAAACCAGACTTTCCAATAGATCGTATTTCACATATTGTTGAAGACACTAAATGTTCTTTATTAGTAACAAATAAAGAAAGTCAAGTAGTTTTAAATACCTTAAAAAATACAAATCTAATTGTATTAGATGATGCATCTATTATTTCGAATTACCCAATAACAGGATTAGGGTTAACATATAAAGCAACTAGTTTAGCATATGTAATTTATACTTCAGGAAGTACAGGGTTACCAAAAGGAGCCATGATTGAACACGCTGGATTATTAAATCATTTATTAATTATGATTGATGATTTGAAGATGACTAAAGATAGTGTAGTTGCTTTTACTGCTCCGTTTACCTTTGATATTTCAGTGTGGCAGTTATTAAGTGGTTTATTGAGTGGAGGATGTATTAAAATATATAGTGAAGAGGAAATTTTAGATATTGAAACGTTCCAATCTTCATTATCAGCCCACCAAATAAGCCATCTTCAATTAGTACCTTCTTATGTAGCAAGTTTATTAGAAAGTGGAGAAGTAGTAGAAGGCTTGTCAAACTTAGAGTACTTTTTAGTAACTGGAGAAGCAGCCACAAAATCGTTATTAGATAAATGGTTCTCATTATATCCATCCGTACCGGTGGTAAATGCCTATGGACCAGCAGAGGCAGCAGATGATATAACGTTACATATAATGAAGGAATCACCAAAAGGTCTTGTAGTTCCTATTGGAAAACCAGTAGCAAATATGGATGTATATGTTGTAGATAGATTTGAAAACTTATGTCCAGTAGGTGTTGTAGGAGAATTATGGACTAGTGGAATAGGAGTTGGAAGAGGATACTTAAATAGAGAGGAACTAACTAAAGAAAAGTTTATTAATAACCCATTTACCTCAGAAGGAGGACGATTATATAAGACAGGTGATTTAGGAAGATGGTTACCAGATGGAACGTTGGAATTTGTTGGTCGTACAGATCATCAGGTAAAGATTCGAGGATATCGTATTGAATTAGGTGAGATAGAAAATGCTTTATCAGTTGTAGAAGGTATTCATAATAGTTGTGTCTTAGCCAAAAAAGATGTAAGTGGTATTAATCGCTTAGTAGGTTATGTAGTTACAGGTGAGAAATTAGATAAAGAATTTGTTCAAGAAAAGTTAGGAGATCGTTTACCAGATTATATGGTTCCAATGATTTGGGTTGAATTGGATAGCATGCCATTAACAGCCAATGGAAAAATAGATAGGAAAGCTTTGCCTGAACCAGATTTATCAGATTTAGCAACTGCTGAATATGTAGCTCCACGCACAGAAACAGAAGAAAGATTAGTGAAAATCTGGCAAAATTTATTAGGAGTAGAAAGAATAGGAGTTCATGATAATTTCTTTGAATTAGGAGGGCATAGTTTATTAGCAACTCGTCTAGTTTCCACAATAAGAAAAGAAATGGAAATAGAAGTGTCAATTCGAAATATTTTCAGATTCACAACAATAGAAGAAATAGCCTCTTATTTGGATTATAAAGAGCGTACGCTTAAGGAAGATAAAAAGGAATACAGTATAAACATTGAGATATAAATTTAACCAAACATGGATATAATACGTTTTTTCCACAGACTTGATGAGGAAGGGATAAAATTAGTTTTAAAAAATGACTCACTAAGTATACAGTCAGATACTGAAATTAATCCAGAAATAATTATAGAAATAAAGTCTAATAAAAAACAGATAATAGATCATTTAAAGGCTTATGAAGATGAAGACTCTACAGATGAATTATTAGAAAAAATAATTCCTTATGATAAAGAAAACTTAAGTCATATTCCATTATCGTTTAATCAGGAAAGGTTATGGTTTTTAGATGAATTACAAGGAAGCACTGAGTATCATATGCCTACTGTTATTCGTTTAGAAGGAACCTTAAAAATAGACACGCTAGAACAAGCATTAAAGTCAATTATTGAGCGTCATGAGGTATTACGCACGAATATTCTATTAGAAGAAGGTTTGGGCTATCAAAAAATTATTAAATCAGATAATTGGGCATTAGATCAAGTAGAGGTAGAAAATGAAGAAAATTTAGCTACCAGTATACAAAATTATCTTAGCATTCCTTTTGACTTATCTTCTGATTATAAATTGCGTTCATGTTTATATGACCTAGGAAATGAAAAGTATGTATTGGCTTGTGTTTTTCACCATATAGCTAGTGATGGTTGGTCTGAAGATATTTTGATAAATGAGTTTATGGAATTTTATACTTCTTTAGAATCAGGTAAAGAAGCAAACCTTCCAGAATTAAATTTACAATATGCCGATTATGCAATATGGCAACGCAAACATGTAGAAGGGCAAGTGTTAGATAATCAATTGTCTTACTGGAGAGAAAAACTTAAAAACATAAGTACTTTAACCTTACCATTAGATTACATAAGACCTTCTGTTCCTAGTAATGCTGGAGCAAACACATCCGTTTTATTAGATAAAAAATTGACAGATTCGTTACAATCTTTATGTCAGAAAGAAGGTGTTACTTTATTTATGTTCTTATTATCTGCTTTCAAAGTATTATTATCACGTTATAGTGGTCAAGAAGATATTTGTGTAGGAACTCCAGTGGCCAATCGTACACAATCAGATTTGGAAGGTATGATTGGATTTTTTGTAAACACGTTAACATTACGTAGTGATTTAAGTGGGAATCCAACATTTAAAGAATTATTAAATCAAGTAAAAACTACAACTTTAGAAGGATATGATAACCAATTAGTGCCTTTTGAAAAGGTGGTTGATCAGGTACTTACTACTCGTGATGTAAGTAGGTCTCCTTTATTTCAGGTAATGTTTGTTTTACAAAATACATCTGCAATATCACAAGGGGATGAAACAGAAGTATTCGGGTTAGGAAATCTTGAAATTTCAGGATATAGTTTTGATACTGTTACTTCTAAGTTTGACCTTACAATAGACATATCAGAAAATGATTTTGGTATTGCTATAAATCTAGAATATTGTACAGCTTTGTTTAAAGATGGAACTATTGAACAAATGCTATCGCATTATCAAGAATTATTAAAAGGTATTGTAAATGATGTTACACAACCTATTGGTGATATACCAATGTTGCAAGCGTCGGAAAAGAACCAATTATTAAAAGACTTCAATGCTACAGAATTAATATATCCATCAGAAAAAACGATTGTCGACTTATTTGAAGAACAAGCAGAAAAGACACCAAATGGAACAGCAATAGTTTATGAAGGAGAAGCATTCAGTTATCAAGAATTAGACGAACGATCTAATCAATTAGCTCATTATTTACAAGAACAAGGTGTAACAACAGATACCTTTGTAGGAATTTGTATCGGACGTAGTCTAGAAATGTTGGTAGGCATCTTGGGTATTTTAAAGTCTGGAGGCGCTTATGTTCCTATTGATCCAGAATACCCACAAGATCGCGTTAATTACATGTTAGCAGATGCCAATATCAACTTGGTATTAAGTAACACTTCAAGTAATCGTATTTTGTCTGATATTGAGGAATTAACCACAATCACTTTAGATGAAGAATGGAATAGAATAGCTGAACATTCAAAAGAAAGTTTAACCACAATTATAACACCTTCTAATTTAGCCTATGTAATTTATACCTCAGGAAGTACAGGACGTCCAAAAGGTGTTCAGATAGAGCATAAAAACGTAGTTAGTTTATGTACCAGTTGTGATTATATTTCTTTAAATAATGATACTGTCTGGTTGTCAACAGGCTCTATATCCTTTGATGCGACTACTATAGAGTACTGGGGAACCTTATTAAATGGAGGAGAATTAGTATTAACCAGTACAGATACCTTATTAAATACTACAAACTTCAAAGAAATAATAGAAGCCAAGAAGGTGAATACATTATGGATGACGGCTTCATGGTTTCATCAAGTAGTAGAAGAAGATGCAAGTATTTTTAAAAGGTTAAAATACTTATTAGTAGGAGGAGATGTAGTACTATTTAATTACACGAATAAGTTAAAAGAGTTGTACCCAGATTTGACCATTATCAATGGTTATGGACCAACTGAGAATACTACATTCTCAACCACATATACTATTGAGACAAGCAATAGTTCATTACCTATTGGATCACCCATCAAGAACAGTACAGCTTATGTAACAGATGCAGACTTGAATTTAGTACCATTAGGAGTTGTAGGCGAATTATTAGTAGGAGGTTCAGGAGTAGGCCGAGGTTACTTAAACAATGAAGAGTTAACTCAAGAGAAGTTTATTGTCAGTCCATTTAAGGAAGGAGAGAGAATCTACAAGACAGGAGATTTGGTAAGATGGTTACCAGATGGGAATTTAGAATTTGTAGGCAGGAAAGATGCTCAGGTCAAGATAAGAGGTTATCGAATCGAGTTAGGAGAGATAGAGAATGCATTATCTAGTTTAGCATCTGTAAGCCATTCTTGTATTTTAGTCAAAGAAGATACTGCAGGGAACAAACGTTTAGTAGGTTATGTGGTTAGCGAAGAGGAATTTGATAAAGAAGCCCTTCAAGAAGATTTAAAAGCATTTTTACCAGACTATATGATTCCTAGTTTTTGGGTTGAGTTGGAAGAAATGCCATTAACGAGTAACGGTAAATTAGACAGAAAATCCTTACCAGATATAGATGGAGCTATCTTGTCTACTAAAGAGTATGTTGCCCCAAGAAATGAGACAGAAGAGGAGTTAGTAGTTATTTGGCAAGACTTATTAGGAGTAGAAAAAGTAGGAATCTATGATGATTTCTTTGAATTAGGAGGACATAGTTTATTGGTAGTTCAGTTAATATCGCGTTTACAGAAGATAGATTATCATATCACAGTAAAAGATATTTTTTCGAATCCTAACATAGCAAGTATAAGTGAAAAGGTATCGAATTCATCGTCTATTTATCAAGTACCAGCGAATGGTATCACTGTAGATACAGAGAGTATTGTACCATCAATGGTTCCATTATTAGATTTCGAGCAAGAAGATATTGATAAAGTTGTAGCTAGTGTTGAGGGAGGAGTTTCCAATATTCAGGATATGTATCCATTATCACCTTTACAAGAAGGAATTTATTTTCACCATTTAATGAGTACTAAAGCACAAGGAGATCCTTATGTTTTACCCAATTTACTAGCTTTTACCAATAAAGAAAAGCGAGCTAATTTTATAGAAGCATTACAATTGGTAGTAAATCGTCATGACATTTTGCGTACTTGTATTGTGAATGAAGGATTACCACAAGCAGTTCAAGTGGTACTTAGAGAAGCTACATTATCAGTAGAAGAATTAGTCATAGATAATTCTAAAGATATTTTGTCTGAGTTGAAATTATTAACAACTCCTGGAAATCAATGGATGGATGTTTCTAAAGCTCCTTTGTTAGCGTTACAGTCAGCAGACGATTTAGCTAATGATAATTACTATTTAATTATTAACCAACATCATTTAGTACTAGATCATGTTGGATTAGAAAAAATTACATCAGAAATTATACTGTATTTGTCAGGAAACGAATCCAATCTTCCAGAACCTGTCTTATATAGAGATTTTATAGGGCATATATTGCATTTGCAAACTACAAATGATAGTGCCTCTTATTTTAAAAATCTATTGGGAAGTATTGATGAGCCAACGTATCCATTTGAACAGTCAAATATTAGAGGAAACGGAAAAAAGATTAAAGAATCTAATAGTGTTCTATCAGAAGAATTAAGTAAAAAAATTCGTGATATTAGTGTAGGATTAGGTGTAAGTCCTGCTATTTTATTTCACGCAGCATACGGAATTGTTGTAGGTAAATGTAGTAATAAAAATTATGCACTATTTGGTTCCTTGTTTTCAGGACGCTTACAAGGCTCTTTAGGAGCCGCAGATTCGTTAGGGTTGTTTATAAATACCCTACCATTTTTTGTAGAGTTGAAAGGAAGCGTATCTGAGTATATAAATGAAGTTAAAAAAAGATTAGGAGAGTTATTGCCTCATGAACAAACACCATTATCAAACATTCAAAGTTGGAGTGGAATTTCTAATGAAATACCTTTGTTTAGTGCTTTATTAAACTTTCGTCATTCTCCTATTTCATTGGAAGAGGAAGAAGAGTCAACTATTGATTTAGGTGTTGAAATTATAGGTAGTGATGAACGTACCAATTATCCACTTACGTTAAGTGTAGATGACTTTGGAGTTGTTTTTGGTTTAACAGTTCAAGCAGATGAAAGTATTGAGTCGGAAAAGGTACTTTCTTATATGCAAGGAGTATTAGTTGAGTTATTAGAAGCCTTAAAAGAAGAAAAATCACCTGTTAGTAATTTAACTGTTTTATCTGAAGCAGAAATTAGTCAATTATTAGAAGACTTCAATGCTACTGAACTTGCATACCCAGAAGAAAAGACAATTGTAGATTTATTTGAAATACAAGCTCAAAAAACACCGGAAGCTACCGCCATAGTTTATGAAGGAGAAGTATTAAGTTATAAAGATTTAGATGAACGCTCTAATCAATTAGCTCATTATTTAGAATCTCAAGGAGTATGCGAAGAGGCTTTTGTAGGGATTTGTATCGGGCGCAGTTTAGAAATGATTGTAGGTATTTTGGGAATTTTAAAGTCAGGTAGTGCGTATGTACCTATAGATCCAGAATATCCACAAGACAGAATAAACTACATGCTAGAAGATGCAAAGATTAACCTAGTATTAAGTAGTACGTCTAGTAGTAAAATATTAAATGAAATAGAAGGTTTAACAACACTAACATTGGATGAGGAATGGAGTACAATTGCTCAATATTCAATAGAAAGTTCTGCAACAACAATTACTCCTTCTAATTTAGCCTATGTAATTTATACCTCAGGAAGTACAGGACGTCCAAAAGGAGTTCAAATAGAACATAAAAATGTAGTTAGTTTATGTACCAGTTGTGATTATATTTCATTAAATAGTGATACGGTTTGGTTATCTACAGGATCCATCTCATTTGATGCGACTACCATAGAATATTGGGGAACTTTATTAAATGGAGGAGAATTAGTATTAACCAGTACAGAAACTTTATTAAATACTACTACTTTCAAAGAATTAATAGAGGCCAAGAAGGTGAATACTTTATGGATGACAGCTTCATGGTTTCATCAAGTAGTAGAAGAAGATACAAGTGTTTTTGAGACGTTAAAATACTTGTTAGTTGGAGGAGATACTGTGCTATTTAATTATACTAACAAGTTAAAAGGTTTGTATCCGAATTTGAAGATTATTAATGGATATGGACCAACCGAGAATACAACATTTTCGACCACTTATACTATTGAAAAGTCAACAAGTACATTACCTATAGGCTATCCTATTAAAAACAGTTACGTTTATATCGTAGATTCAGACTTGAATTTAGTACCAGTAGGTGTTGCAGGTGAGTTGTTAGTTGGCGGCTCAGGAGTTGGAAGAGGTTACTTAAACAATGAAGAACTAACCAAACAGAATTTCATACAGAATCCATTTAAGATAGGAGATAGATTATACAAAACAGGTGACTTAGCAAAATGGTTACCTGATGGGACAATTGAATTTATAGGAAGAAAAGATGCTCAGGTAAAAATCCGAGGCTACCGAATTGAGTTAGGTGAGATAGAGAACGCTTTATCTAGTTTAACTTCAATAAGTCATTCGTGTGTTTTAGCTAAAGAAGATGCTACAGGAGCCAAACGTTTGATTGGTTATGTAGTTAGTGAAGAAACGTTTGATAAAGAGTTGGTTCAAGAAGAGTTAAAAGAGTTTTTACCAGACTATATGATTCCTAGTTTCTGGATTTCCTTAGATGAAATGCCTTTAACGAGTAATGGTAAGTTAGATAGAAAAGGATTACCTGAATTTGATGGAATTATATTATCAAGTAAGGAATTTGTGGCTCCTAGAAATAAAACGGAGGAGCAGTTAGTTGCTATTTGGCAAAACTTATTGGGAATAGAAAAAATAGGAATACATGATAATTTCTTTGAATTAGGAGGCCATAGTTTATTAGCAACACGTTTGGTTTCTATGATTCGTAAAGTACAAGGAATAGAAATTTCTATTCAAAGTGTATTTGAGCATGCTACTATATCAGATTTAGCAACACATATTTCAACGCAATCTAAAGGGATAATGCTACCCGCTATTATTACTCAAGATCGTCCAGAAAATATTCCACTATCCTTCAGTCAAGAGCGTTTATGGTTCATAGATAAATTGGAAGGTACACAAGCATATCATATTCCTACAATAATTTCATTAGAAGGATTATTGGATGTAGCATTATTGGAACAATCATTAAAAACAATTGTAGCTCGTCACGAAGTATTAAGAACAAACATTATACCTCAAGATGGAATAGGTTATCAAAAAGTTATACCTTCAAGTGGTTGGTTTTTAGAGAAGGAAATAATTGAAGAGGAATTATTGGTTGATAATATAGGAGACTTTCTAGGAAAACCTTTTGATTTATCTCAAGATTACATGCTACGTTCAAAACTATATGATGTAGGAAATGATAAACATGTTTTAGCTTGTGTTTTCCATCATATTTCAAGTGATGCTTGGTCAGAAAATATTTTAATAAGTGAGTTTATGGAGTTGTATAGTTCTTTACAATCAGGTAGAGAAGCTAGATTGCCTGAATTAAGCTTGCAATATCCAGATTATGCAATATGGCAACGTAAATATTTAGAAGGTGAAGTTTTAGAAAATCAATTGTCTTATTGGAAAGAAAAGTTAACAGGGGTTAGTACATTAGAGTTGCCCACAGATTATACTAGACCTTCTGTGCAAAGTATAGAAGGAGCAAATACTTTTTTAATCTTTGATGAAGAGTTAACAACATCTATTAAAGAGTTATGTAAGGAAGAAGGAGTAACTTTATTCATGTTGTTGTTATCAGCGTTTAAAGTATTGTTATCTCGTTATAGTGGTCAAAATGATATTTGTGTAGGAACGCCTATTGCAAATCGTACTCAATCAGAATTGGAAGGAATGATTGGTTTCTTTGTGAATACGTTAGCATTACGTAGCGATTTAAGTAATAATCCTAGTTTTAAGGAATTATTGAATCAAGTAAAGCAAACTACTTTAGAAGGATATGATCATCAGTTAGCTCCTTTTGAAAAAGTTGTAGATAAAGTGATGACTACTAGGGATATGAGTGTAAGTCCTTTATTTCAAGTAATGTTTGCATTACAAAATACACCTGTAGTATCTGAGATAAAAGACTCAGGCTTTGATTTAGGCGAAGTTGAAATTTCAGAATATGAACATTCAGAAACAACAACACAATTTGATTTGGTACTGAATGCAAGTGAAAACGGTCTTAATATATCACTAAATGTAGATTATTGTACAGCTTTATTTAAAGAAACTACGATTTTACAGATGCTTGAACATTATAAAAACTTGTTGACAAGCATTGTAAATGATGTTGAAAAACCAATAGATGATTTACCAATCTTAACAGAAGCGGAGAGTGTTCAATTATTAGAAGATTTCAATGCAACTGATGTAGCTTATGATTTAGAAAAAACGTTGGTAGATTTATTTACAGAACAGGTAGCCAAAACTCCAAAAGCTATAGCTGTAGTTTATGAAAATGAAAGTTTAACTTATCAGGAATTAGACAAGCGTTCCAATCAATTAGGTCACTATTTACAAGCACAAGGAGTGGAGCCAGATACTTTAGTAGGAATCTGTTTAGAACGTAGTATAGAAATGTTAGTAGGAATTTTAGGAATTCTAAAATCAGGCGGCGCTTATGTTCCAATTGATCCAGAATATCCCCAAGATCGTATTGATTATATGTTGATTGATGCCAACATAAATATGGTACTAACAAGTGAAAAGGTAAGTGAAGAAGTATTAGCAAACCGAGAAGGAATTACTACCATTTCATTAGATACAGAATGGGAAACAATCATTAGAACTTATTCATCAGAGAGGTTAAATAAAATAATCACAGCAGAAAATTTAGCGTATGTGATTTATACATCAGGAAGTACCGGAAAGCCTAAAGGAGTAATGAATCAGCATAATGGTATTGTGAATCGTTTATTATGGACGCAGTCAGAGTATCAGTTACAGTCAGATGACACTATTTTACAGAAAACTACTTTTAGTTTTGATGTTTCTGTATGGGAATTATTATGGAGTTCAATTTGCGGATCACGATTAGTCTTTTCAAAACCAGAAGGACATAAAGATGCCCGTTACTTAAAAGAAATAATAGAATCAGAGACAGTCACTACAATTCACTTTGTTCCGTCAATGTTACGTGTTTTCTTAGAAGAGATAAGTACAGGAGATTGTAGTAGTTTACGTCGAGTTATATGTAGTGGAGAAGCTTTACAAGTAGATCATGTAAACTTATTTAAAGAGAAATTACCTAGTGTAGAGTTGCATAATTTATATGGACCAACCGAGGCCGCCATTGATGTTAGTTACTGGTCAGTTCCATTAGAAGAACCAATATCAAAAGTATTAATAGGTCGTCCAGTGGCTAATACAAGTTTGTATGTTTTAAATGATTCTATGAATTTGGTTCCATTAGGAGTGGCAGGTGAGTTATGTATTGGCGGAGTTCAGGTAGCAAGAGGTTATTATAATAAAGCAGCGTTAACAGAGGAAAAGTTTATATCGAATCCATTCAAGGAAGGAGAGAGATTATATAGGACAGGTGATTTAGCGAAATGGTTACCAGATGGGAATATAGAGTATGTAGGTAGAAAGGATAATCAGGTAAAAATACGTGGATATCGTATAGAGTTAGGAGAGATAGAGAATGCCTTATCGAACTTATCTATGGTCACTCAGAGTTGTGTTTTAGCCAAGGAAGATAGTATTGGCAGTAAACGTTTAGTTGGTTATGTAGTTTTAGAAGGAGCTTTAGATAAAGAAGCGCTTCAGTTAGAGTTAAAGGAAGTATTGCCAGACTATATGGTTCCTACTTTATGGATTGAGTTAGAGGAGATGCCATTAACTGTCAATGGTAAGTTAGACAGAAAAGCATTACCAGAGCTAGATGGATCAATGTTATCTACAAAAGAATATGTTGCTCCGCGTAATGAGACAGAAGAGAAATTAGTAATTATTTGGCAAGAACTATTGGGTATAGAAAAGATTGGTGTTCATGACGATTTCTTTGAACTAGGAGGGCATAGTTTACTAGTTGTACAATTAATTTCTCGTTTACAAAAAATAGGTTTTTACATAACAGTAAAAGATATTTTTTCAAGCCCTAATATAGCTGATATCAAAGAGAAATTATCATCATCTTCACTAATTTATGAAGTGCCAGAAAATGGAATTACAGCAGATGCAGATCGTATCGTTCCTTCAATGGTTCCTTTATTAGACTTTCAACAAGAAGATTTAGATAAAATTGCAGAGAGTGTTCATGGAGGTGTTTCCAATATTCAAGATATATATCCTTTGTCACCTTTGCAAGAAGGAATGTATTTCCATCATTTAATGAGTAATAAACAGGAAGGAGATATATATGTTCTGCCTAATTTATTATCGTTTGCTAATAACGAAAAAAGAACGTCTTTTATAGAAGCGTTACAATTTGTAGTAAATCGTCATGATGTATTACGTACTTGCGTTCTAAGTAAAGGACTTCCAAATGCTGTTCAAGTAGTACTTAGAGAAGCCCAATTGGTTGTAGAAGAATTAATAATTGATTCTTCGAAAGATATTCTATCAGAATTGAAAACATTAACAATTCCAGGTAAACAATGGATGGAAGTATCTAAAGCACCTTTATTAGATTTAAAATCAATTGATGATTCTGAAAACAATAAATATTATTTAATTATTAATCAACATCATCTAATATTAGATCATTTTGGATTAGAAAGAATTACCGCAGAAATTGAAGTGTATTTATCAGGAAAAGAATCAAGTTTACCTAAGCCTGTTTTATACAGAGATTTTATAGGCCATATCTTACATTTACAAACCACTAATGACGGTGAATCTTATTTCAAAAAACTATTAGGAAGTCTTAATGAACCTACATATCCGTTTGAATTATCTGATACCAGAGGAAATGTTAATGATATTAAGGAAAACACAATCATTTTACAAGATGAATTAAGCACAAAAATACGTAATGTTAGTATTGAATTAGGAGTTAGTCCAGCAGTTTTATTCCACGCTGCGTATGGTTTAGTTATTGGAAAATGTAGTAATAAAGACTATGCTATTTTCGGATCATTATTCTCTGGACGTTTACAAGGCTCATTAGGAGCGTCTAACTCATTAGGGTTATTTATAAATACATTACCGTTTTTTATAGAATTAAAAGGGAGTTTATCTGAATACATAAATCAAGTAAAAAGAAGATTAGGTGAATTATTGCCTTATGAACAAACTCCTTTATCAAATATTCAAGGCTGGAGTGGTATTTCTAATGAAATGCCTTTATTTAGTGCGTTATTAAACTTCCGCCATTCTTCTATATCACCTGATCAAGAAGATGAAACTACTATTGATTTGGGAGTAGAAATGTTAGGTGTTGATGAACGAACGAACTATCCATTCACATTAAATGTAGATGATTTTGGAATTGCTTTTGGATTAACAGCTCAAATTGATGTAAGTATTGGTCCAGACCGTATTCTGGAGTTAATGCAAAAAACATTAATTGAATTAGTTGAAGGTTTCAAAAGTGAAAAAATAGTATCTATTGATAATTTGGCGATACTACCTAATCAAGAGGAAGTTCAATTACTAGAAGATTTTAATGGAACAGATGTAGCTTATGATTTAGAAAAAACGTTGGTAGATTTATTTACAGAACAGGTAGCCAAAACCCCAGAAGCTATAGCTGTAGTTTATGAAAATGAAAGTTTAACTTATCAGGAATTAGACAAGCGTTCCAATCAATTAGGTCACTATTTACAAGCACAAGGAGTGGAGCCAGATACTTTAGTAGGAATCTGTTTAGAACGTAGTGTAGAAATGTTAGTGGGAATTTTAGGAATTCTAAAATCAGGCGGCGCTTATGTTCCAATTGATCCAGAATATCCCCAAGATCGTATTGATTATATGTTGATTGATGCCAACATAAATATGGTACTAACAAGTGAAAAGGTAAGTGAAGAAGTATTAGCAAACCGAGCAGGAATTACTACTATTTCATTAGATACAGAATGGGAAACAATCATTACAACTTATTCATCAGAGAGGTTAAATAAAGTAATCACATCAGAAAATTTAGCGTATGTGATTTATACATCAGGAAGTACTGGAAAGCCTAAAGGAGTAATGAATCAGCATAATGGTATTGTGAATCGTTTATTATGGACGCAGTCAGAGTATCAGTTACAGTCAGATGACACTATTTTACAGAAAACTACTTTTAGTTTTGATGTTTCTGTATGGGAATTATTATGGGGTTCAATTTGCGGATCACGATTAGTCTTTTCAAAACCAGAAGGACATAAAGATGCCCGTTATTTAAAAGAAATAATAGAGGAACAAAATATAACGACCATGCACTTTGTTCCGTCAATGTTACGTGTTTTCTTAGAAGAGATAAGTACAGGAGATTGTAGTAGTTTACGTCGAGTTATATGTAGTGGAGAAGCTTTACAAGTAGATCATGTAAACTTATTTAAAGAGAAATTACCTAATGTAGAGTTGCATAATTTATATGGACCAACTGAGGCCGCCATTGATGTTAGTTACTGGTCAGTTCCATTAGAAGAACCAATATCAAAAGTATTAATAGGTCGTCCAGTGGCTAATACAAGTTTGTATGTTTTAAATGATTCTATGAATTTGGTTCCATTAGGAGTGGCAGGTGAGTTATGTATTGGCGGAGTTCAGGTAGCAAGAGGTTATTATAATAAAGCAGCGTTAACAGAGGAAAAGTTTATATCGAATCCATTCAAGGAAGGAGAGAGATTATATAGGACAGGTGATTTAGCGAAATGGTTACCAGATGGTAATATAGAGTATGTAGGTAGAAAGGATAATCAGGTAAAGATACGTGGATATCGTATAGAGTTAGGAGAGATAGAGAATGCCTTATCGAACTTATCTATGGTCACTCAGAGTTGTGTTTTAGCCAAGGAAGATAGTATTGGCAGTAAACGTTTAGTTGGGTATGTTGTTTTAGAAGAGGCTTTAGATTTAGATAAAGAAGCGCTTCAGTTAGAGTTAAAGGAAGTATTACCAGATTATATGGTTCCTACTTTATGGATTGAGTTAGAGGAGATGCCATTAACTGTCAATGGTAAGTTAGACAGAAAAGCATTACCAGAGCCAGATGGAACTATGTTGTCAACAAGAACATATATAGCGCCAAGAAATGAAATAGAAGAACAATTGGTAACTATTTGGCAAAAACTATTAGGAGTAGAAAAAATAGGGGTACATGATAATTTCTTTGAGTTAGGAGGTCATTCTCTATTAGCTACTCGTTTAGTTTCAATGATAAATAAAGAATTAGAAATAGAAGTTGAAATCGTAGATATTTTCGAATTTGACTGTATTGAGCAATTAGCAAATTACATCGGTGTTATTTCTCTTAATAAAATAGAGAATGAAGATGAGTATGTAACAACAATTAATATATAAAAGAATCAATGAACTTAGAAATTTTAGAGATATTAAAAATATCCGAAAAGGAAGGTATTAAGTTAGTTTTAGAAAATGGTGGTTTAAGTATAAAAACGAAGAAAACTAGTATTGATTCGGATTTACTTCAAAAGATTAAAAATCAAAAAGAAGTATTAATTAGTTATCTCGAAAAACATCAAAAAGATAGTACTCTTAAATCATCTGATATAAAAATAGAGCCTTATGATAGAGGTGCTTTTACACGTATACCTTTATCTTTTAACCAAGAAAGATTATGGTTTTTAGATCAGTTACAAGGCAGTAGTCAAGAATATCATATTCCTACAGTAATTTGTTTAGAGGGAACACTTAATGTCGATTTATTAGAGGTAGCTTTAAAAACAATTGTCGCTCGTCATGAAATATTACGTACTAATATTTTGTCAGAAGAAGGAATAGGGTATCAAGAAATTGTTAGTGAAGATAATTGGAGTTTAGATAAAGAAATAGTTTCAAATGAAGAGGCTATAACATCTGCTTTACAAAGCTATTTAAATACTCCTTTCAATTTATCCAAAGATTATAAATTAAGAGCGTGTTTATATGATTTAGGAGATAATAAGTACGTATTAGCATGTGTTTTTCATCATATAGCAAGTGACGGCTGGTCAGGAAATATTTTGACCAGTGAATTTATAGAATTATATAGTGCATTGCAATCTGGTAGAGAAGCGATGCTTCCAGAATTAAATTTACAATATGTTGACTACGCAATTTGGCAACGTAAATATTTTGAAGGTAAAGTTTTAGAAGCTCATTTGACTTATTGGGAACAAAAGTTAGCAGGTGTAAGTACATTGTCATTACCTTTAGATTATGTTCGCCCTTCAATTCAAAGTAGTTCAGGAGCAAGCATATCAAAAAATTTAAGTGAGAAATTAAGTGGTTCACTAAGAGACTTATGTCAACAAGAAGGTGTTACAATGTCTATGTTGTTGTTGTCAGTTTTTAAAGTATTATTAGCTCGTTACAGTAATCAAGAAGATATTTGTGTAGGTACACCTATAGCCAATCGTACACAATCTGAATTAGAAGGAATGATCGGCTTCTTTGTAAATACTTTAGCCTTGCGTAGTGATTTAAGTGGAAACCCAAGCTTTAAAGAAGTATTAGCAAAAGTAAAAACAACAACTTTAGAAGGTTATAAATATCAACAAACACCTTTTGAAAAGGTAGTAGATAAAGTGGTGACTACTCGAGATATGAGTATGACACCATTATTTCAAGTGATGTTTGATTACCATAATGAAACATCAATTTTAGAAGAAGAAAGTGGAGACGTTGGTATTGAAGATCTTGCTGTATCAGGATATGAAAGCTCAGAAGTTCCTGCGCAATTTGATTTGACAATGGATGTTTCTGAAGATGATGTAGCAATAACATTAAGTTTGAGTTATTGTACAGACTTATTCAAAGAAGCTACTATTAAACGTATGTTATCTCATTACCAAGAGTTATTAGTAAGCGTGGTAAGTAATACTGAAAAGTCAATAGGAGATTTATCAATGCTTACTCAGGAAGAAGAAACAGAATTATTAGAAGTTTTTAATGAGAATACGGTTGATTATCCACTAGATAAAACAGTGGTTGATTTATTTGTAGCTCAAGTTCAAAAATCACCAAAAGCAGTTGCCGCAACTTTTAAAGGAGAAGAGTTAACCTATAAAGAATTAGATGAGCGTTCTAACCAGTTGGCTCATTATTTAGTAGAGCAAGGAGTACAAGCAGATGGTCTCGTAGGAATTTGTATAGATCGAGGATTGGATATGCTCATTGGTGTTTTAGCAATATTAAAATCAGGAGGAGCCTATGTACCTATCAAACCAGATTTTCCAAAAGATCGTATTGCTTATCTTTTAGAGGATACAGGCTGTTCTTTATTAGTAACAAACACCACAAGTAAAGAAGTTTTATCTACTCTAACAGACACGGTTAATTTAGTTGTCTTAGAAGAAGCAGTATCAAATTCAGCGTATCCAGTTACAGCATTAGAGTTGTCACACAAAGCTACTGATTTAGCGTATGTAATTTATACCTCTGGAAGTACAGGATTACCAAAAGGAGCTATGATTGAACATGCAGGATTATTAAATCACTCATTGATCATGATTGATGAGTTGAAAATGACTAATGAAAGCGTAGTTGCCTTTACAGCCCCATTTACCTTTGATATTTCCGTATGGCAATTGTTAAGCGGATTATTATGCGGAGGTCGTATAGCCATATACAGTGAAGACGAGATTTTAGATTTAGAAGGTTTCCAAAGCTCATTATCAGAAAATAACATAAGTCATTTACAATTAGTGCCTTCTTATGTAGCAAGTTTATTAGAAAGCGGAGAAGAAGTAGCAGGTTTGTCCAATCTAGCATATTTCTTAGTAACTGGAGAAGCAGCTACAAAATCATTATTAGATAAATGGTTCTCATTATATCCATCCGTACCTGTGGTAAATGCTTATGGACCAGCCGAGGCGGCAGATGATATCACGTTACATATCATGAATGAGTCTCCAAGTGGAGTTGTAGTTCCAATCGGAAAGCCAGTAGCCAATATGGATTTATATGTGGTAGATAAGTTTGATAACTTATGTCCTATTGGAGTTGTAGGAGAATTATGGACAAGTGGAATAGGAGTAGGACGAGGTTATTTGAACAGAGAAGAATTAACCAAGGAGAAGTTTATTACCAATCCATTTACTTCAGAAGGAGGGAGATTATATAAGACAGGAGACTTAGGAAGATGGTTGCCAGATGGTACATTAGAATTTGTAGGACGTTCAGATGATCAGGTAAAGATTCGAGGATATCGTATAGAATTAGGAGAGATTGAAAATGCTTTATCAATTGTAGAAGGAGTTCAAAACAGTTGTGTACTAGCTAAGCAAGATACCATTGGTACAAACCGTTTAGTAGGTTATATAGTTTTAGAAGATGGGTTTAGTAAAGCGAATATTCAAGAGACATTAAAGACTAGTTTACCAGATTACATGGTTCCATCTATTTGGGTTGAGTTGGATGAAATGCCATTAACAGCTAATGGTAAGATAGACCGAAAATCTTTACCAGAACCAGATCTATCAGAGTTATCAAGTAGAGAATATGTGGCACCAAGAAATGAAGTAGAGGAGCAATTAGCAATTATTTGGCAAGATTTACTAGGAGTAGAAAAGGTAGGAATGTATGATGATTTCTTTGAGTTAGGAGGACATAGTTTGTTGGCTACTCGTTTAGTTTCAATGATTCGTAAAAGATTAAAGAAAGAACTTGAAATAGCTAGTGTTTTTGAGTATACAAAAATGTCTGACTTAGCAGCGTATGTAGCTACATTGTCATCAGGAATTTTACTTCCAGCTATAACTGTTGAAGAGCGCCCAGAACGAATTCCATTATCGTTTAGTCAAGAACGTTTATGGTTTTTAGATGAGTTACAAGGAACAAGTGAATATCATATTCCTATAGTAATTCGTTTAGAAAAAGAATTGAATACAGCTATTTTAGAAGAAGCTTTAAAAACAATAGTTAGGCGTCATGAAGTATTGCGTACTAATATTGTATCTGAAGAAGGAGTAGGATACCAAAAAGTTATTAGTGCTGATAATTGGTTGTTGAATAAACAAGAGGTTATATCTGAAGAAGAGTTAATTGATAATTTACAATCTTATATAAACACTCCGTTTAATTTAAGCAATGACTATATGTTACGTTCATGTTTATATAGTTTAGGAGATAGTAAATATGTATTGGCATGTGTATTTCATCATATTGCAAGTGATGGTTGGTCAGAAGATATTTTAGTTAGTGAATTTTTAGAACTATACAGCTCTTTACAATCAGGAAAAGAAGTTGGTCTTCCTACATTAAATTTACAGTATTCAGATTACGCAATATGGCAACGTAAATATTTAGAAGGAGAAGTTTTAGATAACCAATTGTCATATTGGAAAGAAAAATTATCAGACGTAAGTACTTTAGAACTACCAACTGATTATACGCGTCCTGTTATACAAAGTTTAAAAGGAGACAGTGCTTATTTAGATTTAAACGAAGCACAAACAAAGGCAATCAAAATTTTATGTCAGAAAGAAGGAGTTACACCATTTATGTTTTTCCTATCTGCCTTTAAAGTATTGTTGTCTCATTATAGTGGTCAGGATGATATTTGTGTGGGAACACCAATAGCTAACCGTACACAATCAGACTTGGAAGGTATGATTGGTTTCTTTGTAAATACCTTAGCACTTAGAAGTGATTTAAGTAGTAATCCAAGTTTTAGAAACTTATTGCAGGAAGTAAAAAGGACAACTTTAAAAGGATATGATAATCAATTAGTACCTTTTGAAAGAGTAGTGGATAGCGTTATTACTACACGTGATATGAGCACAACTCCTTTATTTCAGGTAATGTTTGCTTTACAGAATACATCTGTAATGTCACAAAAAGAAGAGGTAGGATTTGATTTAGGAAATGTTGAAATTTCAGAATATGATTTTGATACCATTTCGTCTAAATTCGATCTGACAATGAATATTTCGGAAGATGATTTAGTATTTTCTTTAAGTGTAGAATATTGTACAGATTTATTCAAACAATCAACAATTGATAGGATGTTAGTTCATTATCAAACATTGTTAAGTAATATTGTAAGAGATGCTAGTCAGTCTATAGGTAGTTTATCTATGCTACCATTGGAAGAAGAAAACCAACTGTTGAATGTATTTAATGATACTTCTTTTGAGTATAGAAAAGATAAATCTGTAATTGATTTATTCCAAGATCAAGTATCAAAAACACCAGATTCAGTAGCTTTATCCTTTGAAGGATCTGTATTAACATATCAAGAATTAGAAGCACGCTCTAATGAACTAGCTTGTTATTTAGCATCAAAAGGGATAGCAGCCAATATGCATGTGGGTATCCTATTCAATAGAAGTTTTGATATGGTTATAAGTATGTTAGGAATCCTTAAGTTAGGATGCGCTTACGTCCCATTAGATCCATCTTTACCTATCAATAGAATATCACATATTATAGAAGATTCGAGTATAACGCATGTAGTTTATAAGGAAGCATCTTTAATATCAATTATTCCAGATTCGTTAGCTATTGAATCATTGAATATAGACGACTCAAAAGGATATGAAGTCTTAGAAAAAGATATTGAACGACCATTAACCTCAGTATCTTATGTAATGTACACTTCAGGAACTACCGGAGTTCCTAAAGGAATAAGTATCAACGATGAGAATATCATTACGTTGGTAAATAATCCATCCAGTGCTATAGCTATCAATAGTTCAGATCGAGTATTGCAATGGTCAAATTATGCATTTGATGGTTGTACCTATGAGATTTTTGGTAGTTTATTAAATGGAGCAACGCTTTATTTAATACCTAAAGAGGTTGCCTCAGATGCATCTGCATTATCAAAGGTTATAGCTAAAGAAGAGTTAAGTGTTATCTTCATAACAACGGCTTTATTTAATGGATTATCAGACTATGACGCTTCTTTATTATCAAGTTTACGCTTATTATTATTTGGAGGAGAAAAGGTATCGGTATCTCCAGTTCGTAAAATGTTATCAGGTTTAGGGCCAAATAAAATATTGCATGTATATGGGCCAACGGAGACTACTACGTATGCATCCTGTCAAGTAATATCCGAGATTCCATCAGAAGCAGTAACCATTCCAATTGGAAAACCATTAAGTAATACAGGTTTTTATGTATTGAATTCAAGTAAAGAATTAGTTCCAATCGGTGCTATAGGGGAATTATATATCTCAGGAAGTGGAGTTTCACAAGGTTATTTAAATCGAGAAGAGCTAACAGCAGAACGTTTTATAAGTAATCCATTTAAAGAAGGAGAAAGGATCTACCAAACAGGAGATTTAGTTCGTTGGTTACCAGAAGGAGTAATAGAGTTTGTAGGAAGAAAGGATAGTCAGGTAAAAATACGCGGTTATCGTATTGAATTAGGAGAGATAGAAAATGTGCTATCAGAAGTGTCAGGAATTCAAGGAAGCTGTGTAATAGCTAAAGAAGATGGAGTAGGTAATAAACGATTAGTAGGTTATGTTGTTTCAGAAGAAGGATTAGAAACAGAAGCCATAGAATTGGCATTAAAAGCTAGTTTACCAGATTATATGATTCCAAGTTTATGGATACCATTAGAAAGTTTACCATTAACAAGCAACGGAAAGTTAGATAAGAAGTCATTACCAGAAGTTGATATTACAGGATTATCTAGTGCAGAATATGTAGCGCCAAGGAATGAAGAAGAGGAACAATTGGCAGCTATTTGGCAAGAATTATTAGGAGTAGAAAAGGTGGGCGTACATGATGATTTCTTTGAGCTGGGCGGACATAGTTTGTTAGCAACACGTTTGGTTTCGAAAATAAGAACGGAATTAAATATAGAAATTGCTATTAGAGATATATTCCAATACCCAACAATAGCAAATCTAAGTTTACAAGTACTAACTTATTCAAAAGGGACTTCTTTACCATCAATAACTATTCAAGAAAAAGAAGAAAACATACCATTATCGTTTAGTCAAGAAAGGTTATGGTTTTTAGATCAATTACAAGGAAGCAGTGAAGAATATCACATTCCTACGGTAATTCGTTTAGAAGGAGATTTAAACATAGAAATATTAGAAAATGCTTTACAAGCCATAGTGAATCGTCATGAAATATTACGCACAGTAATTTATGAAAAAGAAGGTGTAGGCTATCAACAGGTAATATCAGCGGAAGCTTGGTCATTACATAAAGTTGTTACTTCTGAAGAAGTGGATTTAGAAAAAGAAATTACAAACTTTATAAATAAACCATTTGATTTATCTAAAGATTATATGCTACGTTCTTGTATATATGATTTGGGTAATAATCAATATGTATTAGCATGTGTTTTTCATCATATTGCTAGTGATGGTTGGTCATCAGGAATCTTAACAAATGAGTTTGTAGAGTTATATCGTGCGTTAAAACAACAAAAAACAGTAAATCTTCCAATATTAAGTTTACAATATTCAGATTATGCTATTTGGCAGAAAAAGTATCTAGAAGGAGAAAAATTAGATAGTCAATTATTATATTGGAAAGAAAAATTAACAGGAGTAAGCACTTTAAATTTACCAACAGATTATATTCGTCCTTCAATCCAAAGTAAGGAAGGCTCAGAAGTTTCATTACTATTAGATCAAGTGCTAGTAGATTCTGTAAATACATTATGTCAAGAACAAGGAGTAACACCATTTATGTTTATGTTATCTACCTTCAAAGTATTATTATCTCTTTATAGTGGGCAAGATGATATTTGTGTGGGAACTTCTATTGCTAATCGTACACAATCTGAACTTGAGAGTATGATTGGTTTCTTTGTAAACACATTGGCATTACGTAGTGATTTAAGTGGAAATCCAAGTTTTAAAGAAGTATTAGAAAGAGTAAAAGAAACTACTTTAGAAGCTTATGACAATCAATTAGCTCCTTTTGAAAAAGTTGTAGATAAGATAGTTACTACTCGTGATATGAGTACAACTCCTTTGTTTCAGATAATGTTTGATTACCAAAATGAAGGAGATGATTCTAGTAATTTAAACGAAGAAGTTGCAGAAATAGACGATTTTGTAATCTCAGGATATGAGCATACTGAAACTACAGCACAGTTTGATTTAACATTCAATGTATCAGAAGTAGAAAATAACATTTCTTTAGCTATTAGCTATTGCTCAGCATTATTTAATGAATCTACAATAGTAAGAATGCTAGCGCATTATCAAGAATTACTAAAAAATATTGTAAATGATATAACATTGCCAATTAGTAATTTATCTATACTTACCAAGCATGAAGAGGATTTATTATTAGGTAAAGACTGTACAGCTGAAGGATTGTATTTTAATCCAAAAACTGAAAATTTAGAAAATACAGTGCCTATTAATGTATTTTTTGAAGAAATAGTAGCAAAAAATGAAGATCAAATTGCTGTTATACATAATGATGTTGAATGGACTTTTAAGCAGCTAAACATCTATGCGAATAAAATAGCACATACATTATTAGAAAGTGGAGTTTCTCCTGGAGATTGTGTGGGTATTTATGATGAAAGAACACCACTATTAATAGCTGGAATGTTAGGCATTATGAAGGCGGGAGCTTCTTATACTCCTTTTGATACTCAAAATCCAGCATCTAGAATAGAAGTAATGTTATCAGATGGGATCTTTCCATATTTAATAACAACAGCCGAATTATTCCAGGAATTAAGTTCGCCAAATATTAAAGTAGCGTTATTATTAGATGAAGGCTCAACAGAAGTAACTTCAGAAACTATTTTAATAAGAGATAAAGATTTTATAGATGTTCAAGCAATAACAAATCCAGAAAATGTAAATAAAATGGATAGCTGGGCATATGTGTTATTTACTTCTGGATCAACAGGAACACCTAAAGGAGCAATCACTCACCATAAAGGAGCTTTAAATCATTTGTTAGCAGAATATAAAGAAATGGAATTAGAAGATAATTTCCGCTTTTTACAAAGCGCAGGAATTGGTTCAGATATTTCTGTATGGCAAATTTTAGGACCTATATTAAAAGGAGGAGCTTGTGTAATAATAGATAAATTTGATTTATTAGACTATGATAAAGTATTAGCACTATTGGTAAACCGTGAAGTAAATGTAATAGAGTTTGTACCAACTTATATGAACGGACTTTTGTTACATATTCAAGAGCAAGAACAACCTGTTTCATTAACTAATTTACATTGGATAATGTTAGTTGGAGAAGCAATACCGGTTGCTATGGTAAATACTTTAAGAGATTTATATCCATCTATTCGTTTATTAAACGCGTATGGACCTTGCGAAGCTTCAGATGATGTAGTTCAATATGAAATCAAGGAAAAAATACCAACCAATCGTTTACGAGTACCAATTGGTAGACCAATACCTAATATGTCTGTAGCAATTTTTAATAAAGAAGGAAATTTATGTCCTATAGGTATTGCTGGAGAAATAGGAGTAGTTGGAGATGGAGTCGGAGCAGGTTATTTAGGATTACCAGAAAGAACAGCACAGAGCTTTATAAAAAATCCTTATCCTGAATTATATGGTGATGTCATGTATAAAACAGGAGATTTAGGTAGATGGTTACCTGATGGTAATATAGAGTTTATAGGAAGAGAGGATCATCAAGTTAAAATTCGAGGACACAGAGTAGAACTAGATGAAATAGCAATTGTATTACGTAATCATGAAGCTATAGAGAATGCACATGCATTAGTACATAAAGACAAAGACAATCAGGCTTATGTCATTGCGTTTATGATTCCTAAAGATCATGAATTAACAAATAATAATGAGGCATATAATGAGATTTTAGAAGAGTTATTAGAGTTATGTAGAGCGTCTTTACCAGCATATATGCATCCTACACATTATACTTTAGTATCAGAATTTCCTGTGAACTTAAGTGATAAAGTAGATGGTAAAAAACTACTTAAAAAGTACTTAGAAGAAAATGAAGATACATTAAGTAGTGGGAATTCAGTTATATATGTAGCTCCAAGAAATGAAATAGAAAAACAATTAGTTACTATTTGGCAAGAATTACTAAAAGTAAATGAGATAGGTATTCATGATGATTTCTTTAAGTTAGGAGGTCATAGTTTATTAGCAACTCGTTTAGTTTCTAAAATTCGTAAAGAGCTAGAGGTTGAAGTTTCTATTAGAGATATTTTTGAATATACAGTTGTTTCTACGTTGGCGGATTACTTATCAGCTCAGTCAAAAGGGGTTTTATTACCAACAATAATTGCAGAAGAAAGACCTGTTCAAATACCATTATCATTTAGTCAAGAACGTTTATGGTTCTTAGATCAATTTCAAGGCAGTGCAGATTATTTAATGCCTTTTGTATTCCGTTTAGAAGGTGAAATTAACCCTTTAATATTAGAAGAAACTTTTAAAACAATTGTAGCGCGTCATGAGGTATTACGTACCAATATTTTGTCAGATGAAGGTATTGGTTACCAAGAGATCATGAGTGTTGACAATTGGTGTTTAGTCAAAGAAAAAGTTTCAGAAGATCAATTAAGGGAAGCTCTAGAAGAATATCTTTCTACTCCTTTTGATTTGTCAAATGATTATAAATTACGTGTACGTTTATATGATCTAGGTAATGAGAAATATGTGTTAGCTGCTGTTTTCCATCATATTGCTAGTGATGGTTGGTCTGAAGATATTTTAATGAATGAGTTTACAGAGTTATATAATACTTTAAAATTAGGTAAAGAAACCTCTTTACCAGAATTGAGTTTACAATATGCGGATTATGCTATATGGCAACGTAAATATATAGAAGGAGAAGTACTAGAAGCTCAATTATCATATTGGGAAAATCAGTTAACAGATATAAGTACAT
Source organism: Tenacibaculum sp. 190524A02b (assembly GCF_964036645.1). Lineage (NCBI taxonomy): Bacteria > Pseudomonadati > Bacteroidota > Flavobacteriia > Flavobacteriales > Flavobacteriaceae > Tenacibaculum > Tenacibaculum vairaonense. The sequence continues at coordinate 3,846,372 of NZ_OZ038525.1, forward strand.
TAGAATTACCGTTGGATTATGTTCGCCCTGCTGTACAAGACACAACAGGAGATAGTATTGTCTTAGAGTTGGATGAAGAATTAACAAGTTCACTAAAAAAATTATGCCAAGAAGAGGACACTACTTTATTCATGGTACTATTGTCAGCCTTCAATGTGTTATTGGCTCGTTATAGTAATCAAGATGATATCTGTATCGGAACGCCAGTAGCAAATCGTACACAATTAGAGTTAGAAGGTATGATTGGTTTCTTTGTAAATACGTTGGCATTACGTAGTGATTTAAGCGGAGATCCAAGTTTTAGAGAGTTATTGGCAAGAGTAAAAGAAACTACGTTAGAAGGTTATGATAATCAGTTAGCACCTTTTGAAAAAGTAGTAGATAAAGTAGTAAAAACTCGTGATAGAAGTATTACTCCTTTATTCCAGGTAATGTTTGTTTTACAGAATATTCCAGAAATTATTGAAGAAAAAGTAGAGGAGGAATTAGTAGAAGAAAATGAGTTTACAATGTCAGCTTATGATGAGGTTGGATCAAAAGTTTCAAAATACGACCTTACATTACATGTTGACGAAGATGGTACAAATATAACATTAGATTTAGGGTATCGTACCGCTTTATTTGATAAAACCACTATCAACAACATGTTGCTACAATATAAAGAACTATTAAGTAGTATTGTAAAAGATAGTACGGTAGCTATAAGTAGTTTATCAATACTAAGCGAAAAAGAAGAGTTAGAGTTAGTTGAAGTTTTTAATGACACTACATATGATTATCCAGAGGATAAAACAATTGTAGATTTATTTAAAAAACAGGTTGAACAAACTCCAGATGCAGTTGCTTTATCTTTTGGGAGTGAGGTGTTAACATATAAAGAGTTAGATGAACAATCTAATCAGTTAGCACATTATTTAGAGTCTGTTGGAGTTGTAAAAGATTCTCGAGTAGCCATACTTTTTAATAGAAGTTTTGACATGGTTATTAGTATGCTAGGAATCTTAAAATTAGGAAGTACTTATATTCCTTTAGATCCATCATTGCCTTCTAATAGATTGTCACATATCCTAGGAGATTCTGGAGCATTTTTCTTAGTATATAAAGAAGAATCTTTACTATCAAGTTTATCAGTTTCAGATTTTATATTTTTCTTGAATATTGAAGAATCATACTCATATGAATCTTCTGAAAAGAAATTAGATAGAAATCTTGATTCTACTGCATATGTTATGTATACTTCAGGAACAACAGGTAAGCCAAAAGGAATTCCAATTAGTGATAGAAACATACTTACACTTGTTAATAATCCATCAAGTACTATTTCTATTACAAGTTCAGATAAAGTATTACAATGGTCTAATTATGCCTTTGATGGTTCAACATATGAAATTTATGGTTCACTATTAAGTGGAGCTTCACTTCATTTAATAGAAAGTTCGGTAGCTTCAAACGGACAAGCTTTAACTCAAGTAGTACATGAACAAGGATTAAGTGTTATATTCATTACAACCGCACTGTTCAATTCTATGGCAGAGTATGAGCCATCATTATTAGCTAGTTTAAGATTGTTGTTGTTTGGAGGTGAAATGGTATCAGTATCATCAACTAGAAAAATGTTAGCAGAATTAGGGCCAAATAAAATACTACATGTATATGGTCCAACCGAGACTACTACTTATGCTTCAAGTTATGTGATTTCTGAAATACCAGAAAGCATAAAAACAATTCCAATAGGAAGTCCTTTGAGTAATACTCAATTTTATGTTTTAAACCCAAATCAACAATTAGTACCAGTAGGTGCAATTGGAGAATTGTGTATTTCAGGAACGGGAGTTTCTAAAGGATACTTAAATAAGGAGGAATTAACTAAGGAAAAATTTATAGCAAATCCATTTAAAGAAGGAGAGGTTATTTATAGAACGGGAGATTTAGCTCGTTGGTTACCTGATGGAAATATAGAGTTTATAGGCAGGATAGATACTCAGGTAAAAATAAGAGGATATCGTATTGAACTTGGAGAAATTGAAACCGTGATAGTTTCATTAGTAAATATTCAAGAATGTAGAGTATTAGCAAAAGAAGATGTTAGTGGAAATAAACGTTTAGTAGCTTATGTTGTGGCTGAGGGTAAATTTGATAAAGAAGAAATTCAAACACAACTAAAAGTAAGCTTACCAGATTATATGGTACCTCAATTATGGGTTGCATTAGACAAAATACCATTAACAAGTAATGGTAAATTAGATAAAAAATCGTTGCCTGAACCAGATAGTTCTGATTTATCAAATAAAGAGTATGTAGCACCAACTAATGAAACAGAAGAGGAGTTAGTTGTAATTTGGAAAGAATTATTAGGTATTGAACAAATAGGTATTTATGATAATTTCTTTGAATTAGGAGGACATAGTTTACTTGCAACACGTTTAGTTTCTGCAATTCGTAAAGAATTATTAATAGAAATTGAAATAGCAGACATTTTTGAGTATTCAACAATATCAGATTTAGGAAAATATTTAGAAACACAAACCAAAGGAGCTATATTACCAGCGGTTGAGGTTGAAAATCGTCCTGATAATATTCCTTTATCTTTCAGTCAGGAACGTTTATGGTTTTTGGATCAGTTTGAAGGAACGTTAGCCTATCACATTCCTACAATAATTTGTTTAGAAGGAGCTGTTGAAGTTCCAATCTTAGAACGTGTATTACAAACAATTGTTACTCGTCATGAAGTTCTACGTACCAAGCTTATTTCTGAAAATGGAGTAGGATACCAAAAGGTTATTAATGCAGAGAATTGGTCATTAACTCAAGAAGAAGTAAACGAAGATACCATTGAAAAAAGCATAAAAACGTATTTAGCAATTCCTTTTGATCTATCAAGTGATTATATGTTTAGAGCTTGTTTATTCAAACTGAAAGAAAATAAATATGTATTAGCTTGTGTAGTACATCACATTGCTAGTGATGGTGTATCTGGAGGTATTTTGATGAATGAATTTATGCAGTTGTACAGCGCTTTCCAGTCAGGAAAAGAAGCTATACTTCCAGAGTTAAGTCTACAATATATAGATTATGCTATTTGGCAACGTAAATATTTAGAAGGAGAAGTTCTAGGAACACAGCTTGATTACTGGAAAGAGAAGCTAACAGGTGTAGATACATTAGCATTACCATTAGATTATGTAAGACCAACTGAACAAAGTAGTGCAGGAGCAACAACTTCATTACTACTAGATCAAGAATTGAGTGCTCAATTAAAAGTTTTATGTAAACAAGAAGGAGTAACTTCATTTATGTTTTTCCTTTCCGCTTTTAAAGTTTTATTATCACGTTACAGTGGGCAGGACGATATTTGTGTAGGAACACCTATAGCTAATCGTACTCAGGTAGAACTGGAAGAAATGATAGGTTTCTTTGTGAATACATTGGCATTGCGAAGTGATTTAAGTGGCAACCCTAGCTTTAAAGAAGTTTTAGATAGAGTTAAAAAAACAACACTTGAAGGTTATAATAATCAATTAGCACCTTTTGAAAAGGTAGTAGATAAAGTGGTAACTAATAGAGATACCAATATGACTCCTTTGTTCCAAGTAATGTTTGATTATCATAATGAGGTATATTCAGGAGGAGAAGATGTAGAAGTGGAAGGCGTTGAGATTTCTGAATATGAAAACTCTGAAACTACTGCTCAGTTTGATTTAATGTTTAGTATTTCAGAAGAAGGTGAATACACGCCAATTACTATAGGATACTGTACAGATTTATTTAAAGAAGCTACAATTGTACGTATGTTGAATCATTATCAAGAATTACTGAAAAGTATACTTCAAGATATTGAACAGCCAATAAACAACTTATCACTGCTTACTAAGGAAGAAGAAACGCAATTATTTGATGTTTTTAATGGAATTGAAGTAGATTATCCTTTAGAAAAAACAGTCGTAGATTTATTTTCTGAGCAGGTACAAAAATCTCCAGAAGCTATTGCAGCAGTATTTAAAGGCGAAGAATTAACCTATAAACAGTTAGATGAACGTTCTAATCAGCTGGGGCATTATTTAGTAGCAGAAGGAGTAAAACCAGATGATTTAGTAGGAATTTGCTTAGACAGAGGGTTAGATATGTTAATCGGTGTTATGGCAATTTTAAAATCAGGAGCGGCTTATGTTCCTATCAAACCAGATTTTCCTAAAGAGCGTATTACGTATCTTTTAGAGGATACAGGTTGTTCTTTATTAGTTACAAATATTTCAACCAAAACCATCTTAACATCAATACCTGATACTGTTAATACCATTGTATTAGATGATGCAATTTTAAGCTCTGGTTATCCAATTACTACGGTAGATGTATCAATTAAAGCTAATGATTTGGCCTATGTGATTTATACATCAGGAAGTACAGGATTACCAAAAGGAGCTATGATTGAGCATGCAGGATTATTAAATCACTTGTTAATCATGGTTGATGAATTAAACATGACAAGTGATAGTACAGTAGCTTTTACAGCTCCATTTACCTTTGATATTTCTGTATGGCAAATGCTAAGTGGATTATTATGTGGAGGACGTATAGCAATCTATAGCGAAGATGAAATTTTAAATTTAGAAGGCTTCCAATCTTCGTTGTCAGAAAATCAAATCAGTCACCTTCAATTAGTACCTTCTTATGTTACTAGTTTATTAGAAAGCGGTACTATATCACAAGGGTTGTCAAACTTATCTTATTTCTTAGTAACGGGAGAAGCGGCCACAAAATCATTATTAGATAAGTGGTTCACTTTGTATCCATCAGTCCCAGTAGTAAATGCATATGGACCAGCAGAAGCTGCTGATGATATTACATTGCATATTATGGATGAAGCTCCAAGCGGAAATATCGTTCCAATAGGAAAACCAGTAGCTAATATGGATGTGTACGTTGTTGATAGATATGAAAACCTGTGTCCAGTAGGAGTAGTAGGAGAACTATGGACTAGTGGAATAGGAGTTGGAAGAGGATATTTAAATAGAGAAGAATTAACCCAAGAGAAATTTATAAACAACCCATTTACTACAAAAGGTGATCGTTTGTATAAAACAGGTGATTTAGGAAGATGGTTGTCAGATGGAACTTTAGAATTTGTAGGACGTACAGATGATCAGGTAAAGATTAGAGGATATCGTATTGAATTAGGTGAAATAGAAAATACCTTAACATCTTTAGAGTCTATAAGCCAATGTTGCGTATTAGCTAAGAAAGACCCGTCAGGAATTAATAGATTGGTTGCCTACCTAGTAGTAGAAGAGGAAGCTGAAAAAGAAAAAATACAAGAAGGTATAAAAGAAAGCCTACCGGAATATATGATTCCTCAATTATGGGTAGTGTTAGAAGAGTTGCCATTAACACCAAATGGTAAAATAGACAAAAAATCACTGCCAGAACCAGATCTTTCTGAATTATCTAGTAAAGAATATGTTGCGCCTAGTAATGAAACAGAAGAAGAACTTGTAGCCATTTGGCAAGAATTATTAGGAATAGAACGAATAGGTATTTATGATGATTTCTTTGAATTAGGAGGTCATAGTTTATTAGCTACCCGTTTAGTATCTATGATTCGAACAAGGTTAGCTACAGAAGTATCTATTCGAGAAATATTTGAACAAACCACAGTAGAAGAACAAGCGTCACTTGTCGAGATTTTTAAATCATACCTCGATGATAATGATGAAATTGACCAAGAAAACTATATAGAAACTATTGAAATCTAATTTTAAGTAATGAATACAGAAATTTTAAACATCCTAAAAGAAGCAAAACAGCAAGGTGTAAAAATAGGCGTTAAAGGAGATTCCTTAACGGTAAAGTCTGTGGCTCCTATTAATTCTGAGTTACTTCAAAAAATAAAAGAATATAAACCACATATAATTAAATATATTGAGAATCTTAGATCTAAAAATAAAACAAGTGCCTTAAAAAAGGTAACTCCTTATGATAGAGAAACAATTACTAAGATTCCATTATCTTTTGGCCAGGAACGTTTATGGTTTGTGGACCAACTACAAGGAACAGAGGCATATCATATGCCTTTTGTACTTCGCTTTGAAGGTGAATTAGAAGTAGAAATTTTAGAACAAGCTTTTAGAAGTGTTGTTTCACGTCATGAAATATTACGTACTAATATTTTATCAGAAGGAGGTGTTGGTTATCAAGAAATTATAAGTTCGGAAAAATGGACATTAGCTAAGGAAAAGGTATCAGAAGATATGTTAGAAGAACATTTGAGTATGTATTTAACTACTCCTTTTGACTTATCTACTGATTATAAATTAAGAGCTTGTTTGTATGATTTAGGAAGTGAAAAATATGTTTTAGCAGCTGTATTTCATCATATTGCGAGTGATGGTTGGTCTGAAGATATTTTGATGAATGAGTTTACAGTAATGTACGATGCATTGCAAGCTGGTAAAGAAGCAAACTTACCTGAATTAAGCCTACAATATTCGGATTATGCAGTATGGCAACGTAAGTATTTAGAAGGAGAAGTTTTAAACTTTCAACTTTCATATTGGGAAGAAAAATTAAAAGATGTAAATAATTTATCCTTACCAACAGATTACCCTAGACCTTCTGAACAGAGTACAGCAGGAGATTACGTCTCTTTTGGGTTAGATAAGGAATTAACTCAATTGCTTAATGCTTTGTGCGAGAAAGAAGGAGTAACACTTTTCATGGTGTTATTATCTGCTTTTAAAGTATTATTATCTCGTTATAGCGGACAAGAAGATATTTGTGTAGGAACTCCTATTGCAAATCGTACACAGTCAGAACTAGAAGGAATGATTGGGTTCTTTGTGAATACTTTGGCACTTCGTGATGATTTAAGTGGGAACCCTAAATTTACAGATGTATTACAACAAGTAAAGGAAACTACTTTAGAAGGATATGACTACCAACTAGTACCTTTTGAAAAGATTGTAGATAAAGTAGTAACTACTCGTGATATGAGTATGACTCCTCTGTTCCAGGTAATGTTTGCATTACAAAACACTGGAGGAAATGATACTGTAGAAGAGTCAAATGAAACGGAGAATGTTTCAGAAAACCTTGCTATTTCTGAATATGAGTTTGATACGGTTAGTGCCATGTTTGATATGACATTAAACGCGACAGAAAATTCTCAAGGTATCTCATTAGAAATGATATATAGCACAGCTTTATTTAATAAAGCTACTATTGAAACATTATTAAGTCATTATCAAGAGTTACTGAGAAGTATTGTAAAAGATGCTACACAGCCTATTGGTAACTTATCAATGCTAAAAAAAGAAGAGGAAACAAAATTAGTAACAACTTTCAATGAAACTTCAGTAGTTTATCCAGAAAATAAAACGGTTGTAGATTTATTTTTAGAACAAGTAAAAAATACACCAGAAGCTACAGCAGTTGTATATGAAGGTGAAGAGTTAAGTTATAAAGATTTAGACTTCCGTTCTAATCAATTAGCTCACTATTTAGTAGAAAATCATAATCTTAAGGAAGGAAATTTAGTTGGAGTAGTTTTAGATCGAAGTGATTGGTTAATTGTTTCATATTTAGCAATTTTAAAAACAGGAGCAGCATATGTTCCTATTGATCCAGCTTATCCAGAAGATCGAAAAGAATATATTTTTAGTAATAGTGAAAGCAAACTTCTTATTGATACTGATTTTATTAAGGAATTTGCAGAAACACAATCAGAGTACCCAGAAAACTTACCAGCAATTACAATTGATCCTTCTGATGTAGCCTATGTAATTTATACTTCAGGAAGTACAGGGAAACCTAAAGGAGTACTTATTGAACATAAAAATTTAGTCCATTTATGTTTCTGGCATCAATCAGAATATTCAGTAACCTCATCAAGTAAAGGAACTCTATTTGCAGGTATTGGTTTTGATGCAAGTGTTTGGGAAATTTATCCATACTTACTCACAGGAGCAAGTTTATATCCAGTTTCAGATAACATTCGTTATGATCTGAACTTATTTACAAGTTTCTTAAATGAGAATGTTATAACACATGCTTACATTCCAACATTATTATGTGAACGTTTTGTAGAGGAAGACATTTCTTTGCCTAACATTACCATTTTAACTGGAGGTGATACTTTAAAATTAACGAAGGCTACAGATCTTAGAATTTATAATAACTACGGCCCTACGGAAACTACTGTAGTAGCTACAAGTTGTCAAGTTGCACCATGTGACACTTCGATGTTAAAACCACCTATTGGAAAACCTATTCATAATACACAGGTTTATATTTTAAACAGTGAAGATCAATTATTACCTATTGGAGCAGTAGGTGAATTATGTATTGGAGGAAATGGAGTAGGAAGAGGATATTTAAATAATGGCGAATTAACAAGAGAAAAGTTTGTTGCTAATCCATTTAAAGAAGGAGATAGAATCTATAAAACAGGAGATTTAGCCAGATGGTTACCAAATGGTACTATTGAGTTTATAGGTAGAAAAGATAATCAGATAAAGATTAGAGGTTACCGTATTGAATTAGGAGAAATAGAGGAAGCTTTATCAGGATTAGCTATAGTAAGCCAAAGTTGTGTGTTAGCTAAAGAAGATACTAATGGTAATAAACGTTTAGTAGGGTATGTAGTTCCAGAAGGAGTTTTTAATAAAGAACTTATAGAGGAAGAATTAACTACAAGTTTACCAGATTATATGGTTCCAAAGCTATGGGTTGAACTAAAAGCAATGCCTTTAACAAGTAATGGAAAGCTAGATAGAAAAGGACTGCCAGAACCAGATATTTCTATGTTGTCTACGCAGGAATATGTTGCACCTCGTACAGAAGTAGAAGAAAAATTAGTGGCTATATGGCAAGAGCTATTAGGAGTAGAAAGAGTTGGAGTTTATGATGATTTCTTTGAATTAGGAGGACATAGTTTATTAATTATTCAATTAATAGCTCGTATTCAAAAAGAAGGTTACCATATTGAGGTTAAGGATATTTTTGTAAAACCTACTATTGCAGCTATTAGTGACAAACTATTGTCGGCAGGTACAGCTTATCAAGTTCCAGCAAATGGTATTACTAAGGGAATAGATCGTATTACTCCAGAGATGGTTCCTTTGTTAAACTTTTCTCAGGAAGAGATAGATAAGGTTGTAAATGCTATTCCAAGTGGAATTTCAAATATTCAAGATATATATCCATTATCACCATTACAAGAAGGAATTTATTTTCATTATTTAATGAGTGATAAAAATGAAGGAGATCCATATATATTACCTAATTTATTACTGTTTACAGAGAAAGAAAAAAGAGCTGATTTTATAGAAGCTTTACAATTTGTAGTAAACCGCCATGATGTTTTACGCACCTGTATTTTAAATGAAGGATTACCTGAAGCAGTTCAGGTAGTATTGCATGAAGCACCATTGTCAATAGAAGAAATAAAAACAGACTCCTCTAGAGATATACCGTCTCAACTACAAGAAATAGTTGAATCAGGAAAACAGTGGATGGATGTTTCAAAAGCTCCTTTATTGGAATTAAAGTACTCTGATGATCCAGATAATGATAGTTATTATTTATTAATTAACAATCATCACTTAATAATGGATCATGTTGGTTTGGAGAAAATAATGGAAGAAATAACTACCTATTTATTAGGTGAGAAAAATACACTTCCAGATCCTGTTTTATACAGAGATTTTATAGGTCATACGTTACACCAACAATCAACTAATGATAGTGAAACTTATTTTACGGAATTATTAGGAGATATTGAAGAGCCAACGTATCCGTTTAATTTATCTGACATTCGAGGTAATGGTACTGAAATTATAGAAGCAAGTATTATGTTGCCAGAAAAATTAAGTAAAGAAATACGAAGTGTTTGTACTGACTTGGGAATGACTCCTGCAGTTTTATTCCATGCAGCGTATGGAATTGTAGTGGGGATGAGTAGTAACAGGAAACAAGCACTGTTTGGGTCTTTATTCTCTGGAAGATTGCAAGGTGCATTAGGAGCAGCAGATTCATTAGGATTATTCATAAATACATTACCTTTAGTATTCAATATAGAAGGAACTGTTGTAGAATATTTACATCAAGTAAAATTAAGATTAGGGGAGTTATTACCGTATGAACAAACACCATTATCAAGAGTTCATGGATTATCAGGTATTTCAAATGAAGTATCATTATTTAGTTCATTATTAAATTATCGTCACTCTTTTGTTTCTTCTGAAACCGAAGAAAATGAGCTAGAAGAAAATACTTCAATTGACCCAGGTGTAGAACTTATAGGGAATCATGAGCGTACAAATTATCCATTTTCATTATCTATAGATGACTTGGGTGAGGATTTTGGAATGACTGCACAAATGGATCCTAGTATTAATCCAGAGCGTATACTTTCTTATATGGAAGTGATATTAACGCAACTTTTAGAAGGATTAAACAAAGGAATTACTGTTGATAGCCTATCTATATTAACTCAAGAAGAAGAAGCTCAATTATTAGAGGTTTTCAATAATAACACTGTTGCTTATCCGCAAGATAAAACATTAATAGATTTATTTAAAAACCAAGTTAAAGCCACTCCAGAAGCAATAGCTTTAATTTATAATAAAGAGAAACTTACCTATAAAAAATTAGATGAACTTTCTAATCAATTAGCTCATTATTTAATAACCAATTATAAGATTAATAGTGAGAATCCAATAGGAGTAACCTTAGAACGAAACGAGTGGTTAATAATATCATTATTAGCAGTTTTAAAAACAGGAGGAACTTATGTGCCGATTGATTTAGCGTATCCAGAGGAAAGAAAAGAATACATTATTAAAGATAGTGGAAGTATTTTTGTCATAGATGAAGTAGTCATAAATTCATTTAAAGAAAATAATTCAAGATACTCTGTTGATACACTTGATGTTGAGGTGAAATCAAGTGATTTAGCGTATATAATTTATACTTCAGGAAGTACAGGGAAACCCAAAGGGGTAATGATTGAGCATCGTAGTATCATTAATACAATTTTGTCTCAAATAGAGGCTTTTTCTATTGATTCTAAAGATAACTGTTTACAGTTTGCAAGTCCATCATTTGATGCCTCTATTTGGGAGATAGGAATAGCACTTTTAAGCGGATCTAGCTTATGCATTATTGAAGAAAATAGAAAGTCAGATATAGCATTTTTCAAAGAGTTTGTTCAACAAAACAATATTACGTTTGCTACTTTACCACCTGCTTTTTTACAATTATTAGAAGTTGAAGATTTAGTAGGCTTACAAACATTAGTTACAGCAGGTGAAGCCATTCCATTAGGAGTAGCAAAGGATTTTTCAGCTGAATATAAGTATGTAAATGCTTACGGTCCAACAGAAACAAGTATATGTGCAACAACTTTTAATGGGGAAATAAAAGACATAGTACCTATAGGAAAACCTATTGATAATACACAGATTTGCATTTTAAGTGAAGCCAATAACCTATTACCACTAGGCGTTGTGGGTGAGTTATGTGTTGGAGGAATTGGAGTTGCTAGAGGGTATTTAAATAAGGAAAACCTAACTAAAGAAAAGTTTATCGATAGTCCTTTTAAAGAAGGAGAAAAAGTATATAAAACTGGAGATTTAGCTAAATGGTTGCCTGATGGAAATTTGGAGTTTATAGGTAGAAAAGATAATCAGGTTAAAATACGTGGATATCGTATAGAATTGGGAGAAGTAGAAAGTGCTTTAGCTTCATTGACATCGGTGCATCAATCTTGTGTATTAGCTAAAGGAGAAGGAGCTAATAAACGTTTAGTAGGTTATGTAGTTTCAGAAGAAGTTTTTGATAAAGAAAAATTACAAGAAGCACTTAAATTACACATTCCAGAATATATGATCCCTACCTTATGGGTAGAATTGGAGGAAATGCCAATTACAAGTAATGGGAAGATAGCAAGAAAGCTATTGCCAGCACCTGAAGGAATTGATTTCTCAACTAGAGAATATATAGCACCAAGAAATCAAACTGAAGAACAATTGGTTGTTATTTGGCAAGAGTTATTAGGAATTGAACGTATAGGAGTATATGATAATTTCTTTGAGTTAGGAGGGCATAGTTTGTTAGCAACAAGATTGGTTTCAATGATTCGTAAAGAGTTAGAAATTGAGGTTGCTATCCGAGATATTTTTGAGTATACCACTATTGCTAGTTTAGGGTTACATTTACTAACTTGCTCAAGAGGAACAACTTTACCAGTTGTAATTATACAAGATAAAGAAGGAAATTTACCATTATCATTTAGCCAAGAACGTTTATGGTTCTTAGATCAATTACAAGGAAATAGTATAGAATATCATATTCCAATTGTACTACGCCTACATGGAAATCTAGATATAAAAGCTGTTGAAGAATCGTTACGTACAATTATAGATCGACACCAAATACTACGTACCGTTATTTATGAGCAAGAAGGAGTAGGATATCAAAAAACAATCCCATCTCATGAATGGTCATTGCAGAAAGTTGTTACTTCTGAAGAAGCAGATTTAGAAAAAGAGATAGGTAGTTTTATTAGCACACCATTTAATTTATCTAAAGACTACATGTTACGTTCTTGCTTATATGATTTAGGAGAGAACAAATATGTATTGGCTTGTGTGTTACATCATATTTCAAGTGATGGTGTTTCGGGAGGAATTTTAATGAATGAATTTATGGAAGTATATAGCGCTTTACAGGAAGGTAAAGAAGCAATACTTCCAGAGTTAAGTTTACAATATGTAGATTATGCTATTTGGCAACGAAAATATTTTGATGGAGAAGTTTTAGAAAACCAGCTGTCTTATTGGGAAGAAAAACTAACAGGAGTTAGTACATTGTCGCTACCATTAGACTATGCTCGTCCCGCTATACAAAACAATGAAGGAAAAAACTTAGTTTTAGAATTAGGCGAAGAGTTAACAACAACTATAAACTCCCTATGCAAACAAGAAGCAGTAACGCCATTTATGTTCATGTTATCCGCTTTCAAATTGATGTTATCACGTTATAGTGAGCAAAATGATATTTGTGTAGGTACACCTATTGCAAATAGAACACAGTTTGAGTTAGAGGGAATGATAGGGTTCTTTGTAAATACTTTGGCACTTCGTAGTGATTTAAGCGATAATCCAAGTTTTAAAGAAGTATTAGCAAGAGTAAAGGAAACCACCTTAGGAGCTTATGACCACCAGTTAGCACCTTTTGAAAAGGTAGTGGATCGCGTGGTAACTGATAGAGATATGAGTATGACACCGTTATTCCAAGTAATGTTTGATTATCAGAATAATGAAGAGGAATCAGGTGAAGAGCAAGTAAAGGCAAATGAAGAAGAGGAGCTTTCAATTTCTCAGTATGAAAACCCTGAAACTACTGCTCAATTTGATTTAACGTTGAGTGTCTTTGAAGAGGAGAAAAATATGTTGCTTAATATAGGGTATTGTACTGCTTTATTTAAAGAGGACACTATTGTACGAATGCTAAAGCATTATAAAGAGTTGTTGTTGAGTATTGTAAAAGATACTGAAAAATCAATAGGAAATTTATCAATGCTTACTCAGGAAGAAGAAACAGAATTATTAGAAGTTTTCAATGAGAATAAGGTTGATTATCCACTAGATAAAACAGTGGTTGATTTATTTGTAGCTCAAGTTCAAAAATCACCAAAAGCAGTTGCCGCAACTTTTAAAGGAGAAGAGTTAACCTATAAAGAATTAGATGAGCGTTCTAACCAGTTGGCTCATTATTTAGTAGAGCAAGGAGTACAAGCAGATGATCTTGTAGGAATTTGTATAGATCGAGGATTGGATATGCTCATTGGTGTTTTAGCAATATTAAAATCAGGAGGAGCTTATGTACCTATCAAACCAGATTTTCCAAAGGATCGTATTGCTTATCTTTTAGAGGATACAGGCTGTTCTTTATTAGTAACAAACACCACAAGTAAAGAAGTTTTATCTTCTTTAACAGGTACGGTTAACTTAGTTGTCTTAGAAGAAGCAGTATCAAATTCAGCGTATCCAGTTACAGCATTAGAGTTGTCACACAAAGCTACTGATTTAGCGTATGTAATTTATACTTCCGGAAGTACAGGATTACCAAAAGGAGCTATGATTGAACATGCAGGATTATTAAATCACTCATTGATCATGATTGATGAGTTGAAAATGACTAATGAAAGCGTAGTTGCCTTTACAGCCCCATTTACCTTTGATATTTCCGTATGGCAATTGTTAAGCGGATTATTATGCGGAGGTCGTATAGCCATATACAGTGAAGACGAGATTTTAGATTTAGAAGCTTTCCAAAGCTCATTATCAGAAAATAATATAAGTCATTTACAATTAGTACCATCTTATGTAGCAAGTTTATTAGAAAGCGGAGAAGAAGTAGTAGGTTTATCCAATCTAGCATATTTCTTAGTAACTGGAGAAGCAGCTACAAAATCATTATTAGATAAATGGTTCTCATTATATCCATCCGTACCTGTGGTAAATGCTTATGGACCAGCCGAGGCGGCAGATGATATCACGTTACATATCATGAATGAGTCTCCAAGCGGAGTTGTAGTTCCAATCGGAAAGCCAGTAGCCAATATGGATGTTTATGTGGTAGATAAGTTTGATAACTTATGTCCTATTGGAGTTGTAGGAGAATTATGGACAAGTGGAATAGGAGTAGGACGAGGTTATTTAAACCGAGAAGAATTAACCAAGGAGAAGTTTATTACCAATCCATTTATTTCTGAAGGAGGGAGATTGTATAAGACAGGTGATTTAGGAAGATGGTTACCAGATGGTACATTAGAATTTGTAGGACGCTCAGATGATCAGGTAAAGATTCGAGGATATCGTATAGAATTAGGAGAGATTGAAAATGCTTTATCAATTGTAGAAGGAGTTCAAAACAGTTGTGTACTAGCTAAGCAAGATACCATTGGTACAAACCGTTTAGTAGGTTATATAGTTTTAGAAGATGGGTTTAGTAAAGCGAATATTCAAGAGACATTAAAGACTAGCTTACCAGATTACATGGTTCCATCTATATGGGTTGAGTTGGATGAAATGCCATTAACAGCCAATGGTAAGATAGACCGAAAATCTTTACCAGAACCAGATCTATCAGAGTTGTCAAGTAGAGAATATGTAGCACCTAGCAATGACGTTGAAGAAAAATTGGTGAAAATATGGGAAACTTTATTAGGAGTAAATAAAGTAGGAGTATATGATGATTTCTTTGAGTTAGGAGGTCATAGTTTGTTGGCTACTCGTTTAGTTTCGATGATTCGTACAATATTGAAAGTAGAAATTTCTATCAGAGATGTTTTTCAATATACTACCATTTCTTCATTAGGAGCTCATATATCTGCGCAACCTAAGGGAGCAATGTTACCAACAATAGTAGCATCAGAAAGACCTTTGCGTATTCCATTGTCATTTAGTCAAGAACGTTTATGGTTTTTAGATCAATTACAAGGTACTTTAGCGTATCACATGCCTATAGTATTACGTTTGGAAGGAGTAATAGATGCAACAATTTTAGAACAATCTTTCAAAAAGGTTATTGCTCGCCATGAAGTATTACGCACTAATATTCTATCAGAAGAAGGATATGGTTATCAGGAAGTAATGTCTGTTGATAATTGGTCTTTGGCTCAGGAAACAATAGAAGAAGAATCAATAGAGGAAAGTATAAAAGAATTTATAGCAGTTCCTTTTGATTTATCAAACGATTATAAGCTAAGAGCTTGCCTATATGATTTAGGAAATAATAAATATATTCTAGCATGCGTATTGCACCATATAGCTAATGATGGTTGGTCAGAAGATATTTTAATTAATGAATTTACAACTATTTATAGTGCTTTAGATTCCAAAATTGAAATTCCGCTTCCTGAGTTAAATATACAATATGCAGATTATGCAATATGGCAACGTAAATATTTTGAAGGAGAAGTTTTAGAAAATCAACTATCATACTGGGAACAAAAATTAAGAGGGACAAGTGTTTTAGCTTTACCTACAGATTATAACCGCCCATTAACTCAAAGTACAGAAGGTTCTAGTGTCAGTTTAAGGTTAAATAAAGAGCTAAGTGCTTTAATAAAACCATTATGTGAACGCGAAGGAGTAACGCCATTTATGTTCTTATTGACAGCATTTAAAGTACTGTTAAGTCATTATAGTGGTCAAGAGGATATTTGTGTTGGAACACCTATCGCAAACCGTACGCAATCTGAATTAGAAGATATCATTGGGTTCTTTGTAAACACGTTGGCATTACGAAGTGATTTAAGTGACAATCCAACTTTTAAAGAGTTGTTGTTAAGAGTAAAAGAAACAACTTTAGAAGGATATGATAATCAATTAGCACCATTTGAGAAAGTTGTAGATAGAGTAGTTACTACTCGTGATATGAGTATGACACCTTTATTCCAAGTAATGTTTACATTACAGAATGAGGAAGGAACTTCCGAAGATGTAGAAGAAACAAAAGAACTTTTAGTTTCACAATATGAATCTGATATTGTTAACTCTCAGTTTGATATTACCTTTAATATCTCGGAAGAAAATCAAGATTATCTATTAGAAATGATATATAGTACTACATTATTTAATAGAAGTACTATAGAACGTATGCTTTCTCATTATCAAGAATTGTTAGTTAATATTATAAAGGATATTGATAAAACTATATACAAGTTATCAATGCTAACACAAAATGAGGAAGTTAAATTATTAGAAAGCTTTAATACAAATACTGTAGATTATCCACTAGAAAAAACATTGGTAGATTTATTTACAGAGCAAGTAGCTAAAACACCAGGATCAATAGCGGTAGTTTATGAAAATGAAAGTTTAACTTACCAAGAGTTAGATGAGCGTTCAAACCAATTAGGACATTATTTACGAGCTAAAGGAGTAAAACCAGATGCATTAGTAGGTATTTGTTTAGAACGAAGTTTAGAGATGTTGATAGGTATTTTAGGAATTTTGAAATCAGGCGGAGCTTATGTTCCAATTGACCCTGAATATCCACAAGATCGTATAGACTATATGTTGAGTGATGCCAATATGAGCATTGTATTGACAGTTGATAAGGTTAGTCAAGAAGTATTAGGAAATAGAGAAGGAATTATTGCTATTTCATTAGATAGAGAATGGAGTACGGTTGCTAGTTATTCATCTGAGGTTCTAAGTAATGTTATCACCTCAGAAAACTTAGCTTATGTAATTTATACTTCAGGAAGTACAGGTAATCCAAAAGGAGTAATGAACCAGCATAATGGTATTGTAAACCGCCTGTTATGGACACAGTCAGAGTATCAGCTAAAATCAGATGATACGATTTTACAAAAAACTACTTTTAGTTTTGATGTTTCGGTATGGGAGTTATTATGGAGTTCAATTTGTGGATCACGATTAGTTTTTGCAAAACCAGAAGGACATAAAGATGCACGTTACTTAAAAGAAATAATAGAAGCAGAGACAGTTACTACAATTCACTTTGTACCATCAATGTTACGTGTTTTCTTAGAAGAGATAGCTACAGGAGATTGTAGTAGTTTACGTAGAGTTATTTGTAGTGGAGAAGCCTTACAAGTAGATCATGTAAACCTATTTAAAGAAAAATTACCTAATGTTGAGTTACATAATTTATACGGACCAACAGAGGCAGCCATAGATGTTAGTTACTGGGCGGTTCCTTTAGATGAACCAATATCAAAAGTATTAATAGGGCGCCCTGTGGCCAATACAAGTCTACATATATTAAATGAAGCTATGAACTTGGTTCCAGTAGGTGTGGCAGGTGAGTTATGTATTGGCGGAGTTCAGGTAGCAAGAGGTTATCATAATAAAGCAGCATTGACCTCAGAAAGATTTGTAGCCAGCCCATTAAAAGAAGGTGGTCGTTTATATAGGACAGGCGATTTGGCAAGATGGTTACCAGATGGTACCATTGAATATATTGGAAGAATAGATAACCAAGTTAAGATTCGTGGTTATCGAATTGAATTGGGTGAGATAGAAAATATTTTATCTTCTGTAGACTCAGTAACTCAATGTTGTGTATTGGCCAAGGAAGATGCTATAGGTAGTAAACGATTAGTCGGTTATGTAGTAGTAGAAGGTGAATTTAATAAAGATGTTATACAAGATGAGTTAAAGGAGAGTTTACCTGACTATATGGTTCCTGCCTTATGGGTTCAATTAGAGGAGATGCCATTAACTGTAAATGGTAAATTAAATAGAAAAGTATTACCAGAACCTGATAGCTCGATGTTATCTACTAAAGAATATGTTGCTCCACGTAACGAAACTGAAGCACAATTAGTAGCTATTTGGCAAGAGTTATTAGGAGTAGAAAAAATTGGTGTACATGATGATTTCTTTGAACTAGGCGGACATTCCTTATTAGCTACTCGAATGGTTTCTTTAATTCGTAAAGAATTAGAGAAAGAAATTGCTATTAGAGAAGTATTTGAATATACTACAATAGAAGATTTAAGTTTGTATGTAAAAACGTTATCTAAAGGAGTATCATTACCAGCTATTGTAGCAGAAGATCGCCCAAAGCAAATTCCATTATCTTTTAGCCAGGAGCGTTTATGGTTTTTAGACCAATTTGAAGGCACCTTAGCTTATCACATTCCAACAATAATTCGTATAGAAGGAAAACTCGATATAGCTGTATTAGAACTAGCTTTAAAAACAATTGTTAACCGCCATGAAGTATTACGAACTAATTTATATTCTGAAGAAGGAATAGGATATCAAGAAGTTGTTAGTGCAGATAACTGGGCTTTAGATAGAGAAGTTACTACTGAAGGAAGTGCTTTAGAGTCAAAGATTCATACCAATCTAACTACTCCGTTTAATTTATCAAGTGATTATAAGTTAAGAGCTTGTTTATATGATTTAGGAGATAATAAATATGTGTTAGCTTGTATTTTCCATCATATTGCTAGTGATGGTTGGTCAGAAGAAATTTTAACCAATGAATTTGTAGAGTTATACGATGCTTTAAAATCAGAAAGAGAAGTTGCTCTTACAGAGCTGGATCTACAATATGCAGATTATGCTATTTGGGAACGTAAATATTTAGATGGACAAGTATTAGAAGCACAATTGTCATACTGGGAAAATAAGCTTACAGGTGTAAGTACGTTGGCACTGCCTACAGATTATATACGTCCATCTGTACAGAGTATGGCAGGAGCTAACTTATCATTAGAATTAGATGAAGAACTAAGCAAATCATTAAAAGAACTATATCAGCAAGAAGGTGTTACATCATTTATGTTTTTGCTATCATCTTTTAAAGTATTGTTAGCACGCTATAGCGGACAAGATGATATATGTGTGGGTACGCCTATAGCAAACCGTACACAATATGAGTTAGAGGGAATAATTGGGTTCTTTGCAAATACATTAGCTCTGCGTAGTGATTTAAGTGGGAATATAAGCTTTAGAGATTTATTAAAAAGAGTAAAAGAAACAACCTTAGCAGGATATGATAATCAATTAACTCCTTTTGAAAAAGTAGTGGATAGAGTAGTGACTGCTCGTGATGTGAGTATGACTCCATTATTTCAAGTGATGTTTGATTATAATAATGATACTGAAAAAACTGAAGGAGAAGAAGTTGAAAATAAAGGTTTAGAGGATATCTTTATAGCACCATATGAATATTCTGAAACAACAGCACAATTTGATTTAATGTTTAATGTAAACGAAGACGAATCAAATATTTCTTTGAATATAGTGTATTGTACAGATTTATTTAAAGAAGCTACTATTGAGAGAATGTTAGCGCATTATCAGGAGCTGTTAAGAAGTATTATTGTTAATATTGAGGAGCCTATTAATAATTTATCAATGCTTACTCAGCAAGAGGAAACAGAGTTATTAAATGTTTTCAATGATACAACGGTTGATTATCCTTTAGATAAAACAATAGTAGACTTATTTACCGATCAGGTACAAAAATCACCAGATGCTGTTGCAGCTGTATTTGAAGGTGAGGAGTTAACTTATCAAGAATTAGATGAACGTTCAAATCAATTAGCACATTATTTAGTTGAGCAAGGTGTACAACCTGATGATTTGGTTGGGATTTGTTTAGAGAGAGGATTAGATATGTTAATTGGTATTGTAGCTATTTTGAAATCTGGTGGTGCTTATGTACCTATTAAGCCAGATTTCCCAATGGATCGTATCACTTATATTATTGAAGATACAAACTGTACTATAGTAGTTACAGATTCTTTAAATGAATTTGTGTTAGAGTCATTATTTGAAGAAGATACAATTAATCTAATAGCATTAGATGATGATGATGTTTTAGAGTCGGAATATCCATCAGAAGGATTAGAGTTATCGTACAGTCCTAATAATTTAGCGTATGTAATTTATACTTCTGGAAGTACAGGATTACCAAAAGGAGCCATGATTGAACATGCAGGTTTATTGAATCACTTGTTGATCATGATTGATGAGTTGAAAATGACTAATGAAAGCGTAGTTGCCTTTACGGCTCCATTTACCTTTGATATTTCCGTATGGCAATTGTTAAGCGGATTATTATGCGGAGGTCGTATAGCCATATACAGTGAAGACGAGATTTTAGATTTAGAAGGTTTCCAAAGTTCATTATCAGAAAATAATATAAGTCATTTACAATTAGTGCCCTCTTATGTAGCAAGTTTATTAGAAAGCGGAGAAGAAGTAGCAGGTTTATCCAATCTAGCATATTTCTTAGTAACTGGAGAAGCAGCTACAAAATCATTATTAGATAAATGGTTCTCATTATATCCATCCGTACCTGTGGTAAATGCTTATGGACCAGCAGAGGCAGCAGATGATATCACGTTACATATCATGAATGAGTCTCCAAGTGGAGTTGTAGTTCCAATCGGAAAGCCAGTAGCCAATATGGATGTTTATGTGGTAGATAAGTTTGATAATTTATGTCCTATTGGAGTTGTAGGAGAATTATGGACCAGTGGAATAGGAGTAGGACGAGGTTATTTAAACCGAGAAGAATTAACCAAGGAGAAGTTTATTACCAATCCATTTACTTCAGAAGGAGGGAGATTATATAAGACAGGAGACTTAGGAAGATGGTTGCCAGATGGTACATTAGAATTTGTAGGACGTTCAGATGATCAGGTAAAGATTCGAGGATATCGTATAGAATTAGGAGAGATTGAAAATGCTTTATCAATTGTAGAAGGAGTTCAAAACAGTTGTGTACTAGCTAAGCAAGATACTATTGGAACAAATCGTTTAGTAGGTTATGTCGTTGTTGAGGGTAATTTTAATAAGGAGAGAACTCAGGAAGCATTAAAGGCTAGTTTACCGGATTATATGGTTCCAATGATTTGGGTTGAGTTGAATGAAATGCCACTAACAGCCAATGGGAAGATAGATAGAAAATCTTTGCCAGAGCCAGATAGTTCAGAGTTATCAAGTAGAGAATATGTTGCTCCTAGAAATGAAGATGAAAAACAAATGGCTGCTATTTGGGAAGACTTATTAGGTATAGAGCAAGTAGGTATTCATGATGATTTCTTTGAATTAGGAGGTCATAGTTTGTTGGCTACTCGTTTAGTTTCAATGATTCGTAAAATATTGAAGAAAGAAGTTGAAATAGCTAATGTTTTTGAGTACACAGTAATGTCTGATTTAGCAGCGTATGTAGCTACATTGTCATCAGGAATTTTACTTCCAGCTATAACTGTTGAAGAACGCCCAGAACGAATTCCATTATCATTTAGTCAAGAACGTTTATGGTTCCTAGATGAGTTACAAGGTACTGTAGCTTACCATATGCCTTTGGTAATACGTTTAGAAGGAGGCTTGAATCCAACAATTTTAGAACAATCTTTCAAAAAGGTTATTGCTCGCCATGAAGTATTACGTACTAATATTCTATCGGAAGGAGGAGCAGGTTATCAGGAGGTTATGGAGGCAGATGCTTGGTCATTAGTTCAAGAAGAAATATCAGAAGACGTATTAGAGGAGCATTTAGGAATTTACTTAACCAATCCTTTTGATTTAGCTACTGATTATAAATTTAGAGCTTGTTTGTATGATTTAGGAAATGAAAAGTATGTATTAGCAGCTGTTATTCATCATATAGCAAGTGATGGTTGGTCTGAAAATATTTTGATTAATGAATTTATGGAGTTTTATAGCTCTTTAGAATCAGGAAAAGAAGTAGATCTTCCAGTATTAAGTTTACAATATTCTGATTATGCTATATGGCAGCGTAAATATTTAGAAGGTGAAGTTTTAGATAATCAACTATCATATTGGAAAGAAAAACTATCAGGAGTAAGTGCCTTAGAATTACCTACTGATTATGCTCGCTCTTCAGTACATAATACAGAAGGAGCTAATATAACTATAGAATTAGATGATAAGGTAAGTGCTTCAATAAGACCATTCTGTGAGAAAGAAGGAGTAACATCATTTATGTTCTTATTATCTGCTTTTAAAGTGTTGTTATCACGTTACAGTGGTCAAGAAGATATTTGTGTAGGAACACCAATAGCTAATCGTACGCAATCAGAGTTAGAAGGAATGATTGGATTCTTTGTAAACACTTTAGCATTGCGTAGTGATGTAAATGACAATGTAAGTTTTAGAGAATTATTAACTCAAATAAAACAAACAACATTAAAGAGTTATGATAATCAGTTGGCGCCTTTTGAAAGAGTGGTAGATAGCGTTGTTACTACACGTGATATGAGTACAACTCCATTATTTCAAGTAATGTTTTCACTAGAAAACACCTCTAGTTTCTCTGATGAGCCAAAAGAAGTTGAATCAAAAGAAAATGTAGAAGTAGATATGGGTAATGTGGTAATAGCTCCTTATGATTCTGGAGCTGTAACCTCACAATTTGATTTAACGTTAAATATCTCTGAAGAGGATGAAAACTATTCATTAGAAATAGTGTATAATACATCATTATTCAAACAATCAACAATTGATAGGATGTTAGTTCATTATCAAACATTGTTAAGTAATATTGTAAGAGATGCTAGTCAGTCTATAGGTAGTTTATCTATGCTACCATTGGAAGAAGAAAATCAACTGTTGAATGTATTTAATGAGACTACTTTTGAGTATAGAAAAGATAAATCTGTAATTGATTTATTCCAAGATCAAGTATCAAAAACTCCAGATTCAGTAGCTTTATCCTTTGAAGGATCTGTATTAACATATCAAGAATTAGAAGCACGCTCTAATGAACTAGCTTGTTATTTAGCATCAAAAGGGATAGCAGCCAATATGCATGTGGGTATCCTATTCAATAGAAGTTTTGATATGGTTATAAGTATGTTAGGAATCCTTAAGTTAGGATGCGCTTATGTTCCATTAGACCCATCTTTACCTATCAATAGAATATCACATATTATAGAAGATTCGAGTATAACACATGTAGTTTATAAGGAAGCATCTTTAGTATCAATTATTCCAGATTCATTAGCTATTGAATCATTGAATATAGACGACTCAAAAGGGTATGAAGTCTTAGAAAAAGATATAGAACGACCATTAACCTCAGTATCTTATGTAATGTACACTTCAGGAACTACAGGAGTTCCTAAAGGAATAAGTATCAACGATGAGAATATCATTACGTTGATAAATAATCCATCCAGTGCTATAGCTATCAATAGTTCAGATCGAGTATTGCAATGGTCAAATTATGCATTTGATGGTTGTACCTATGAGATTTTTGGTAGTTTATTAAATGGGGCAACGCTTTATTTAATTCCTAGTTCAGTAGCCTCAGATGCATCTGCATTATCAGAGGTTATAGCTAAAGAAGAGTTAAGTGTTATCTTCATAACAACGGCTTTATTTAATGGATTATCAGAGTATGACGCCTCTTTATTATCAAGTTTACGCTTATTATTATTTGGAGGAGAAAAGGTATCGGTATCTCCGGTTCGTAAAATGTTATCCGGTTTAGGGCCAAATAAAATATTGCATGTATATGGACCAACAGAAACTACTACGTATGCATCCTGTCAAGTAATATCCGAGATTGCATCAGAAGCAGTAACCATTCCAATTGGAAAACCATTAAGTAATACAGGTTTTTATGTATTGAATTCAAGTAAAGAATTAGTTCCGATAGGCGCTATAGGGGAATTATATATCTCAGGAAGTGGAGTTTCACAAGGTTATTTAAATCGAGAAGAGCTAACAGCAGAGCGTTTTATCGCTAACCCATTTAAAGCAGGAGAAACGATTTACCAAACAGGAGATTTAGTTCGTTGGTTACCAGAAGGAGTAATAGAGTTTGTAGGAAGAAAGGATAGTCAGGTAAAAATACGCGGTTATCGTATTGAATTAGGAGAGATAGAAAATGTGCTATCAGAAGTGTCAGGAATTCAAGGAAGCTGTGTAATAGCTAAAGAAGATGGAGTAGGTAATAAACGATTAGTAGGTTATGTTGTTTCAGAAGAAGGATTAGAAACAGAAGCCATAGAATTGGCATTAAAAGCTAGTTTACCAGATTATATGATTCCAAGTTTATGGATACCATTAGAAAGTTTACCATTAACAAGCAACGGAAAGTTAGATAAGAAGGCATTGCCAGAAGTTGATATTACAGGATTATCTAGTGCAGAATATGTAGCGCCAAGGAATGAAGAAGAGGAACAATTGGCAGCTATTTGGCAAGAATTATTAGGAGTAGAAAAGGTGGGTGTACATGATGATTTCTTTGAGCTGGGCGGACATAGTTTGTTAGTAATAAAACTAGTAGCTCGCATCAATGAAGTATTCAACTTTAATATAAATATAGTTAACGTATTTGAATACCCAACCATTGCAGGTTTCTTAGAAAATAGATCATCGAAGAAGCAAACTTTTGATACCAATATACTTGCAGCCTTACAAGATAAAGGAACTCAAAAACCAATCTTCTTAGCACCTCCTGGAGGAGGATTTTATAATTGTTACATAGACCTAGTAAAACAATTAGGAGAAGATCAACCAGTATATGCTTTCCAATGTCCAGGAGTTGATGGAAAGTTACCAATTGCAGAATCTATTGAAGCAATGGCATCAACTTTTATTACTGAATTACAAAAAGTTGATTCTAAAGGGCCATATAGATTAGGTGGATATTCTTTTGGTGGAGTAGTGGCTTATGAAATGGCATTACAATTAAGAGCTAAAGGTTTTGAAGTAGAAGAATTGATTATGTTTGATAGTTCTCTTTTAGATACGCATACTAGAGAAATGGAAGATGAAGATGCTTTATTTAGAGAATTCTTGTTAGAGCAAATGGAAGACCTATTAGGTGAAGATTTTAATAAGTCAATATTTAAACTAAAAGGAAAAACAAAAGCAGAACAATTAGATATAGTTTACTCATTGGCTAAAGAGATTGAAGCAGAAGCCATAGAAGCAGAAATAAAAGGGTTCTTTGAGGTTGCCTTTACTAATGAAAACTATCAATATTTTATTAGAGATGAAGAGAAGTTAGACGCAAAAATTATTTTATTTAAAGCAATGTATATGCCTTCTGAAGATAATAAGGAAGAGGTTGTACCAAATACTGAATATGATGCGTATGATTATGATTGGAATCGTTATACAAATAAGGAAGTAACAATACATCTTATACCAGGAACTCATATTGATATTTTAGAGCCACAACATCTTGAGAAAATCTCAGAATGTATCATGAATAGACAAGAAGCTATCTCTTAATTAAATTTGAACGAATAAAAAAATAACCAAATGAAACCTACATGTGAAAATAATTATTTGAAACATGTAGGTTATATGTGATCATTAAAAAGTAAACACATGAAAATACCAAGAATTAATAACATAACACAAGAAGAATTTATTCAAGAATATATAGTAGGTAATAAACCAGTTATTGTAACAGATGCAATGGAAAACTGGGATATGAGTAAGTTTACACCTGAATATTTTAAAGAAGCATTTGGAGAAGAAAAAGTACAGGTATATGATGACTTATTCAATTTGCAAAATATTCAGTCTTTAAAAGAATATATAGATGCTAATTTCTTCAGAAATGAAGAAGATGGTTTGTCTGATCAATATATGAGATGGTACACAAAATTAAAAGAAGTAGAATATTATTGGTCAGATCAAGTTTTTGATGCTTTAAAAAATGCTTGGAGCCATCCATACTTTATACCCAATACCTCTTTGGTAATTCCTAGTAATAAAGAGGCAGAAGAAAGAGTTATTACTGATTTTCATTATCCATATAAAGGATTATTCATTTCAGGGAAAGGCTCAAGAACAAGACTTCATAAAGATCCATTTACTAGTAATGCCGTTTTATGTCAATTTTATGGAGAAAAGAAAATATACTTGTTTGCCCCAAGTAAAGAGGCAAGTGTAATGAAAGACGGAGCATTTGTTGATGTTAAAAATCCTGATCATGATAAATTCCCTGATTATAAAAACATCACACATGATTATGAAGATACATTATCTCCAGGAGAAATCGTTTTTTTCCCTTCAGGATGGTTTCATGATGTAACCTGTGAAACTGATAGTATTTCTATTACATGGAATTTTGTACATGAAACACAGTTAGATATTGTTTGCAAACACATTGCACAAAATCCCAATGATGATCAATTAGAAATCGCTAAGTTTTTCTTGAAAGGAGAAATAAAAGATAATGCCAATGCGCGTGATATTATTTTGTTCTTAAAAAAGAAATTTAAAAAAGCAAAAAAACTAAAAGCTCAGGTATAAGTAAATCACTTTAATATATAAAGGGATATTCATAGGTTGGATATCCCTTTTTTATGCTAAAAAATAATAGATACTCTATATGTCAGATTGAGGACCGGCGAAATCAAAATCTAGAAATCATATAGCTATTATTAAAATGTATATTTGCAGCTAATTACAATAAAAATTATTCATTAATTGTGTTTATATAAAAAGCTTATGAAAATTACCTTTACAATAATCACACTCTTTGTATTAAACCTTTGCTATAGTCAAACCATAATAAATTGGTCATCTGATTATCAATTAAGTTTAAATGATTTTAATTCACCACAAACTGAAATAAATGATCGTTTAAATACCTATTCAATAAGTTCAGGAGCTCAAATTGATTTTAGCTTTCAAATGAGTTCATATGCATTTATGTTTACAAAAAACTTTAATAAAAAGGTAAAGACAATTTTAAATAAGAATGCAGCGGTTATTGTAGCTCCGGACTCTATAATTGCAAACCGATTAGTTAAATTAGGGCAGTATGAATTTGATGCAATGGAGTTGTACGCAAGAAGATTTAGAAAAGAACTCTATGAAAAGAAAAAAGCCTTTTCAGGAGCAAGTTTTTTTCAGCCTATATATAACGAGTTGCAAAATCAAATGAATGCTGAAAATGCACGAGTAATAAAAGCAACAGAAGCAGGGAAAGACGAAGAGTTATTAAAACAAGAACATAAAAAAGTTTTGAAAGAGATAAATGAACTCTCTGATTTTTGTTATAGTTGTAAACCTACCAAAAAGAGAAAAAAGAAAAGAAAAAAGAAAGAATGATAGTTTATTATTAAAAATAATATCATTATTCAAAACGATCCTTTACTACCAATCATCTACACATATAAGTATTCCAACTAAGAGTAAGATTACGTAACTAACTTATAAATTATCTTTACAATGTAATTAAGAATTAAAATTTCATTTTAGATAAAGTATAGTTAGTTAGATTGTTTAGATTAGTTTAAAAAAGAAGTATTTCCGGGGGGATTACTTCTTTTTTTATGCTTAATTATTTTGAGTCATTAATTCAGAAAATTTTAAGAGCTTGTATTAGTATAAACTAACACTTGTACACGTTTTTTTTGGCGGAAACTTTTCGTGTACAGTAGGTGTACACGTTTTTTTTGATAGAAATTTTTTGTGTACAAAGTAGATGATTATAAAAATGAATTAAAAAACAAAACCACATCGTGTAATGGATGTGGTTTGTTTTCAAAGGGAAAATACGCGGCTGTTATCTATGTGTTACTTAAGGGAATTTCTGTTTTCTGTATGCAAGATACTATAGGTTTATAAATGGTAATTGATAATAACGATTAAAGGAAAGTATGTTTAGTTGAATAGCCTTCATAAGGCTGTAAAACAACGATGAATATGGATTTATATGAACAACTGTAAAAGGGAATAATTAGTAGATAAGAAGGAAGCTCCTAAATAGTGTTCTATATATAATTTAATTAAAAAACACATATTGGTATTTAAACTATTTTTTACTACCAATCATCTATAGATACAAGCATTATAACTAAGAATGAGAATACTGAATTAGGTTATAAATTATCTTTACAATGTAATTAAGAATTAAAATTTCATTTTAGATAAAGTATAGTTAGTTAGATTGTTTAGATTAGTAAAAAAAAGAAGTATTTCCGGGGGGATTACTTCTTTTTTTATGCTCAATTATTTTGAGTCATTAATTCAGAAAATTTTTAAGAGCATGAACTAAACTTGTACACGTTTTTTTGATAGAAATTTTCGTGTACAAAGTAGATGATTATAAAAATGAATTAAAAAACAAAACCACATCGTGTAATGGATGTGGTTTGTTTTCAAAGGGAAAATACGCGGCTGTTATCTATGTGTTACTTAAGGGAATCTCTGTTTTCTGTATGCAAGATACTATAGGTTTATAAATGGTAATTGACAATAACGATTAAGGGAGAGTATCTGTAGTTGAATAGCCTTTATAAGGCTATAAAACAACGATAAATATGGATTTGTATAAACAACTGTAAAAGAGAATGATTAGTAGATAAGAAGAAGCTACTATAATAGTGTTCTGCATATAATTTAATAAAAAAGTAGATGTTGGTATTTAAACTATTTTTTGCTACCAATTATCTATAGATATAAGCATTACAACTAAGATCAGAAATGTTTAATTAGGTTATAAATTATCTTTACAATGTAATTAAGAATTAAAATTTCATTTTAGATAAAGTATAGTTAGTTAGATTGTTTAGTTAGTTTAGAAAAGAAGTAATTCTGAGGGGGATTACTTCTTTTTTTATGCGTTATTATTGTTGTTTAACAAAAAAGCTTTTTAAACAATTGAATTGATATAAAATGTAAGCCTAAAATATATCAAAAAGAAAACCACATCTTTATGACATGGTTTGTTTTAAATACTAAATATGGGGGTACTTATTTATGTGTTATTTAAAAATAATCTCTGTTTACACGTGCAAGATACAATAGGATTGTTATTTATTAATTGAAAAAAGTTTAAATGAAAGCATTTCTAGGTGAGTGGTCTTTATATTACTATAAGAAGTAATAGTTAAGTAAAATACACGAGATTAAATCATAATAATCTAATCTATTATTTCAATATCAAAACCAATAATATCTCTAATTCCTTTTTTAGTAATGTCAATAGGTTGAATAGGCGTTACATAATGCCATAAATCATTACCAAATGTTTTTTCCTCACCAGTATCAGCTTGAAAAGCAAACTCACCCAGAGCTAATTCCTTATTAAAAATCAACTCTTGATTCTCTTCCAATTTTTCAAAAATTTGAGTAGCACCACCTGTTATGTTTTTTCGGTTTACCACTAAGGCAGAAATTATATAAGGTGCGCCATCTTCATGCATTCCTTCAGGAGAGTTTTCACCTTTTATTACTCCCTGCGTAATAGTTCGCATAAAGTGAGCAGTAATTTTAAGTTTTTGAATGTTTGGATGAATGGCTATAACCAATTCAAAAGCTTTTTGTAATAAGCTATAAAACAAATCATGTTCTACAGCCTCAGGTGTAGCTTGGGTAAAAACACGTTTCCAGCTTCTAAAGTCTTCTACTTTTTGTGCAAAACTATCAGCAGTAATCCTTTCAATAGTATAATCATCACCCTTTTTTTCAACAGTAAAAGTAGCAATGCTACGTTGTCTAGTAACCGTAGAACTTAGTTTGAAAAGTTCCTGTTGTGGTGGCGTTAATCTACTAAGCCAAGGTTGTAGTGCTTCACTAGTTGTTTCTCCATAAAAATAAGGTTGATGTATCTTTTGAATGGCAGTTAGTTCTTCTGTAAAAACAGATTTTAAAAATGCAATTTGATTTTCTTTTACTAAATACAAATCGTCTGTTAGATTTTCAAACAAAGGCTGAAAATAACTTAAAAAAGTATTCGTATTGATTCCTATTTCAGCAAGAGTTGCAATACGAATAGGTGATTTTATAGTTCTGTTAAGTTGTTTAGACAGTTCTTGTTCCGTAATCATGTCCTAGTTTTTTTAAAATATAATCAACGCAAGCCTTTTTATTCAAAAGCCAATAGGCGTAAGGTATAGAAATTATTGGAGTTTGTGTTCTAAACAAAGTTTTATATTGCTGAATAGAAAAGGTTTTTTCCATTTCACCAGGATACCCAATTAAGTCAATACATACAGTTTTGTTATTATAGGAAGTAACAATATCAAAAAAATAACCCGCTATAGTATGATTAAGTAGAACTTTATGATTATCAATGCCTAAACTTTTTAATTTTTGTACTACTTCATTTGCAAAATCATCCATAAAATAAGATTGATTTTCAAGTGTATCTACTTGTTTGGATTCGGAAAAATATTCAATCAACAAATTTGTATTACTAAAGTTTTTAGGCAGAAAAGAATAATAAATATGCTGTTTATTTTTAGCTCTGGTAATAGCCACGTTAAATACATCTTCCCTGTTTAAATACTGAAAAGTACTATGAGTAGTATTGTTGTCAATTACCCAAGAAATAAACATTTCATCTCTTTCTTCACCTTGAAAATCAAAAGGAGTACCTACCGTAATTTTATGCTTTTTAAGCGCTATAACATCAAACTCTTCAAGCTTCTTTTGTAAATACGTAACCTGATCTCTAAATGGTGATAAAATACCAATGCTTGTACTTACATTTTGAGGCAATTCTTTTTCAGTAGCTACAATTTGTAATATATCTTGTAAAAGTTGTTCAACTTCTTGTAAGTTAGTTCCTTTTTTATCTTTAGTACCATTAATAGCATACCAATAAACAGCAACGTCTTGGTTATGTACGTTAATACTAGACATTACTTTTAGTTTATTATCATAAAACTTATCATTACTATATTTTATAATACTAGGCACACTTCTGTAATGTTCATCTAAAAAGAACATGTTTGTTTGCGAGTTTATACGCTGTAATACATAATCTAAAAAACTATGTTTTCTATAATTTAAAACATCAGTGTTATATAGTAAACCTAAACCTGTAGCCGTATTTTCCATAGCAGTTTCTGATAAAAACGATACATGTTTTAGTTGTTTAGGATCTCCTACAACAATTACTTTTTTTGCCCTTGCAATTACAGGAATAATGGTAGCAATATCACACTGGGAAGCTTCATCAATAATAACCACGTCAAAAATATCCTTCTCTAAAGGCAGTACCGTGCTAACATCTGTGTTTTTAGAAATCCAAATAGGTAAACACTCTAACAAATATTTAAAGCTGATAGATTCAAATAACTTTTTTCTAATTTCAGGATCGTTAGATTTAGCTAATTCCAATAAATCTTTAAATAAACCTCTATTGTAGGTAATGGTTTGCTGATTTTTATAAGAAGTACTATCCATCACTATTTTTTTAATGGTAGCATTTCTTTTTTGAATGTAATTGTTTAAAAGCTCAATAAGCTGCCAAAAAGGAACTTCTTTCAATATCTTTTTAGAAATATAAGTCTTTTTTATTCGCTTAAAAAAAGACGGATTATAATCTAAAAACAACTGAGCATTCTCTATTTCCTTAGTTTCCCTTCGGGTAATCTCTTCTTCAATTTCTTTAATTTTTTCATTCGTTCTTTTGAGTTCTCTTTTGGTGTATTCAATGGTATCTTGGTTAATATTTCTTCGAGAAGAAAAATTTAAAATTGATGCTAACTTTTTTCTCAATCTGGTTTTATAACTTCTTCCACTTCCTATACGTACGGATAAGCCTTTTATACCTAAATCATTGGTGATTTTTTCATACACAACATCTACTGCTTGATCAGATTTTGAACAAATTAATACACTTTTATTGTTATACACCATATCAATGGCCAAAGAAGCAATGGTATATGATTTTCCTGTGCCTGGAGGACCAACTACTACACTTAAAGGTGCTTCAGATTTAGCGGCATGAATAATGGCACTTTGAGTTTCACTTAAATTAGAAGGAACATAAATTTCTTCACCGTTATAGAGCGCTGAGGTGTAATTGGTGTTTTTATTTCTAGAAAATAAAGCCTCTAAAGCAGTATTATACAAATGATGTTCCTTAATAGTATCAATTTCATACAACACATTTCTGCTAGATTTGGTTTTATCAATAACACCAAGTGTAATGGCGTTATGAATTTGTATAGCTGCTGTTTTTTGCTCTTTTTTTAACTCTTCTTTAGTGGTAAGGTTAGGCAGTAGCTCTAGTTTTTGAGTATTTAAAGAAATGTACTCTGCAAGTGTATTCGCTATGTGTTGAATCCCTTCTTTTTCTAAACTCTTTTCATTTACTAAAGCTTTTATAGCAAGTACAAAAGAATCATCTAAATTAAAATTCTGTTTAATGGTATTTAATAAAGCTTCATTAACTCTATTGGCGGCAAAATTGTATTCAAAAAAATAAACACCATTGGAGTTTAATTTTAATTCAACAGGAGTTACAATAAGCGGTGCACATATAGCTCTTTTTTTACCTAAAAAAGTAAGCTTTCCGGTAATAAAAAAGCTACAAGTAATTAACGTTTTGTCTTTTTTATGAATTTCTAAATAACGATATAATTCTTCGCCTAAAGAAAAATTAAGTTCGTGATTATTATTTTGGAGTATTGCGGTACTATTCTTAAAGAAAAATCGTTTATAAACACTACTTCCAAAAAAGTTAAGTACATCATTATCTCTAAATTCTTGTTTATAGCAACTTTGGTAATACGAGATTACTTTTTCAATATGCATCATATTATCTATTCTTCGTTTTCTTGAAATTGTAAATATTTTTCAACGGTTTGATTTACTGGTGGAATATCTTCTTCACTAATGGTTTTTAAAACCTCCGCAGTAATAGGTGTAATGCTTACAATTCGGTTGGCTTGATATTCTATAATTTTTTCAAATAAATTTCTAGCTACACGGGCATTTCCAAAGTTTTTATCCTTTTGCTCATAAAACTTATCAAAAATAAAATGAAGTTTTTCCTTAGCATCTTCCGTTAGTAAAAAGTCGTTCTTTTTACAAAACAACTCAAAAATACCAATGAGTTCACTTGGTTTGTAATGATCAAAAGTAAAATAACGATTAAAACGAGATTGTAATCCTGGGTTAGAATTGATAAACGCTTTCATTTCATCAGGATATCCAGCTACAATAACCACCAATTCTTTTCGGTGATCTTCCATCTTTTTTAACAGTACTTCAATAGCTTCGTTACCAAAATCCTGTTTGTTGTCTTTGGCTAAAGCATAAGCTTCATCTACAAACAGAACACCATTTAAAGAAGTGTTTACAATTTCTTCTACCTTTAAAGCAGTTTGTCCCACATAACCTGCTACCATTCCACTTCTATCAGTTTCTACCAAATGCCCTTTCTCCAAATAGTCCAAATGCTTGTATATTTTTGAAACCAAACGAGCCACGGTAGTTTTACCCGTTCCAGGAGGTCCCATAAAAACAGAGTGCAAGGAATTGTTTACTGATTTTAACCCTTCTTTTTCACGGAGTTTTTGCACTTTTAAAAAATTTGCCAACTCTTGAACAGCCGTTTTTATATTGTCTAAACCAATTAACTCGTGCAATTCGTCCAAAACATCCTGTAAGGTCTCATTTTCATTTACTTCCGTTTGTTTTACACCTTGTAGTTTTTGTTTAGGATGTAGAACAGCATTGTTAATGGCTTTTAACGCATTTTGTTCATCTTCTGAAATAGTCCCGTCTGCTTTTGCTATTAAAGAAGCAATACGGTATAAAAAAGCACCTGAATTGGTAAAATGCTTATTATTGAGTTTTTTCAGAATGATAGGAAGTAAAAATTCATTTTTATAATCTTCCCCTAAATCAAACAAAGAAGCTTTTTGAATAATGGCAATGTTTTTATCAAAACTATTAGAAGTAACAAACTTGTTAATTCGTTCCATAGTTAAGCTACTAATAATATCATTTCCTTGTAGTTTTTCAAATAAAAAGGCTAATAAAAATTTTACCTTTAAAGTAGCTTCTTCCTTAGTAGCATCGTGTAAAACATACGTTTTGTTATATACTTTAATAATATCTTGTAAAACCACATGTTCTGCTTTAAACTCTATAGCGTCGTCAGACTTAGAAACAATCGTATTAATAACAGTAGAAAAATGGTTGTTTTGATTCAAATCCTCAACAAGATCTTGTATTTTTTCTCCTTCTTCTTTTAAAATTTCTAGAAACTCATAATCAATTGCATAGGTTTTATCATTACTTTCTTTTTGATTTACAAAGTCTTTAAACTTATTAGTGAAATAATCAAGATTCTTCTTCTCTTGTTTTTTTTGTAATTGTAAATCTTCTAATAAGCTTTTTATATATGAAGTATGCTCGGTTGATATGCCTTTAAAATCCGAATCGTCTAATGAAGCTATGGCTAAAGGAAATACATTGTTTTGAGTATGAATACTTTTAGTTGTTAAGATAAAATCTAACTGATTGCCATCTTTCTTTGTCGAATACAGTAATAATAGATCTTCTTCCTTTAATTGTAACGAAGGAAAACTTTCTGAAAGACGTAGTATTTTGATAGGATTAACGGTTTTACCTTTGAAAAAATAAAACTGATCGGTTGCATTTAACTTCTGAAAAAAACGATCAACAATTTTATAGTGTTTTGTACTGTACATAGCTGTGTATATGATAATGAGGAAGATTATATCCGTAATCAAAAATAGTAAAATAATAAAATATTCTTTAAAAATACCTTATTAGTTTGTTCTCAAGGCTGTATATTTTTTATCTAAATTTAGTAGTTACAAATTGTTTAATATTAAAAAAAATTATAATTTTACTTCGAAATATTAAATTACTTGGCAAAGTAATTAGAGAAAAAGGTTATATAAAAATTGATTTTTCCTCTTTTTTGTGAAAAATTTTAAGACATAATGGTTAGGTGTTGATATAAAACGACGCCTAGTTGTTCTTTAATAATGAGATATTAAATTAACAGTTAATAGTTTTTTAGTAGATGTTATTATGTTTTTCATGTATAAAACGTGAAAAATTGTTAACTAGTAGAGTGGGATTTCTCTCCACTTTTTTGTCATAAAAAAACCAAAAATATTTGTTGCAACAATAGGCGTTAGTCGAAAAGCCTTGTAATAGAGTAGACACTAACTAATTTTTTAAAATTTAATTATGGAAAGTATTAAAAGTGAATTTTTTGGAAAAGTCCAAACTATTGATCAAAAGGAAATGAGATCAGTATATGGTGGTTTTGCTCAAACCAAAACAAAAGGAACTAAAACAAAAGAAACTGCTCAAGATAAGGATTCTGCAGCTTCTCAGGAAAACCCGAAAATAAAAATGAATCTTGAAGATTCAGAAGTTTTTTAAACGTCTGTAAAGTTAGATAGAAAGGCCAATAAAAGTTTACGAGCTTTTATTGGCTATTTCATTTAAGGATGTTGTTTTAACCTAAAAATATAAAAAGAGGTAGTAAAGAAAAAGGTTTTAATAAAATAAGAATGTAAAAGTGATAGTGATTTTTAGTGATCAGGCTGATAGTAGTACCTGTGATGTAATAGATTGGTTGATAAAAGAAAAAGTTGACTTTGTTAGAATAAATACTGATGAAAATTTTGATATAGATATATGTATTAATAATGATACTAATAGTGCGGTGCTTTATTACAAAGGACAAAAAATAGATACTGATACTATTAAAGGAGTATGGTATAGAAGAGGAGGTTATTTTAATCTTGGAAAACAAATTAACTGGCAAGAGTTTTCAGCATCGGTTATAGCAAAAAGAGAACTAAACTCTGATTTATGGAACGAAAAGAAAAGTATTTCAACCTACTTATATACTTTACTTTCTGATAAAAATAGTATTAATAGTTTTTTTACATCCACTCCTAATAAACTATGGATGCTAAAAGAGGCAGCAAATTGTGGATTAGATATACCCAAAACTATAATTACAAGCTCCAAATCAGTACTAAAAGAATTTAAAGAGGAATATGGAGCAGTTATTACCAAAGGTATAGATGAATCTATCCATTTTGGAGATGATGAGCAGTTTTATAGTGTATATACTGAAGAGGTAGATATAGACAATGTACCTGATACTTTTTTTCCATCTAAGTTTCAGCAAAAAATAGACAAAGAATTTGAAATTAGGACTTTTTATTTTTTTGAAAAAATGTATAGTATGGCCATTTTTTCTCAAAAAAATGAGAATACTGTTACAGATTTTAGAAAATATGATGAAAGAAAACCTAATAGATGTGTACCCTATATTTTACCAGAAAAAGTTGAGCAGAGCATTAATAAACTTATGAAGAAAATGGATTTGAACTGTGGTTCAATAGATTTAATTTATAATACAAATAATGAGTATGTGTTTTTAGAGATTAACCCTGTAGGACAATTTTCTATGACTTCAATTCCTTGTAATTATA
The DNA here is from genome assembly GCF_964036645.1 of Tenacibaculum sp. 190524A02b. NCBI lineage: Bacteria > Pseudomonadati > Bacteroidota > Flavobacteriia > Flavobacteriales > Flavobacteriaceae > Tenacibaculum > Tenacibaculum vairaonense. The sequence continues at coordinate 3,883,102 of NZ_OZ038525.1, forward strand.
ATTTAGAAAAAGTTATTGCAGATAAACTAGTATATTTTGAAAGAAACAATTAAAAAAAATGCACAGGTTTTTCCTGTTAGTTATCTATATATGGAGATAAATAAGTTTGAAGTAAGTAATGAAGGTATTGTTACTTATGTAAAATCAGATATTTATCAAACCAATAAATTTAGCCCAGCTCCCTATTATAAGGAGATAGATTTTTTATAAAATGAAACACCTATGAAAAAAACATTTCATCTTTTCTCTTGTTGTATTCTAGTGAAAGGAGCAAGAAGATCTATTATTATTGATACACAGCGAAGAGAATCGTATTATATACCAAATGACTTATATAATGTTTTAAATAATTCTCCAGAACTATTAACGTCTAGCACAGACCTCGTAATTAAAGAGTATTTTGATTTTTTGATGGAGAATGAATTAGGTTTTTTGACTGAACAAAGTCATAATTTTCCAAAAATAGATTTAAAATGGGAAACAAGTTCAGAAATAACCAATGCCGTTCTTGAAATTGAAAATATAGGAGATTACAATCTTCAAAAGTCATTACATGAGTTGTCAGAACTAGCTTGTAAGAATGTGTTAATTAAGTTTTATAAAAAGCAAACAATAGCAGTTTTAAATACGTTTTTTGATTTGTTAGAAATATTTGGCTTTAATAATATTGATGTATTGATGCCAATATCTGAGGAGAACATAAAAGATATAACCAAACTAATTAATTCACGTCCTTTAATTAGAACTTTAACGCTGACAAATACTAGTAAAAATGAACTAATACAGGCTTCTAACGATGGTATGACAGCTTTAAAAACTTCTACAAAGAGGATTGAAGATAAAAATACCTTTAAAGTTGATGTCAATTCGTTTAATTTAAGTCTACAGTTTATTAGTGAATCTACTCATTATAATAACTACTTGAATAGGAAAGTAGTGATAGATAAATTAGGATATATAAAAAATGCCACTTCATTTAATAAAAACTATGGTCATATAGATAAGGTTCAGATTAAAGACGTTATTTCACAAACTGATTTTAATAGATTTTGGAATGTTACTAAAGATCAAGTTGAAATTTGTAAGGATTGTGAACATAGATATATATGCCCTTCATTAATTAAAAATGAAGAAGAAATAAAACTAAAAACTTCTTTATGCTCGTACAACCCATATACCGCTACTTGGTAGTTGTATTATTTCTTTTTGTAATAAAAATAACAATGTCAAATTGTTTTAGTCAAGAGTTGGAGCTTACTTCCAGTTATTTAAATGAGAAAAGAGTAGTAAATATTCGTTTACCTGATGGTTATGAGTGCTCAAAAGCAACTTACCCTGTAATTATTGTATTTGATGGCGAACTACTATCGGATTATGTAACTTCTTTATTTAAGTATAATTACGATGTGTATCCTCCATCAATCATAGTTGGCGTGCATCAGATAAAAAGAGATGAAGAGTTAGTATCGATTGAGGGTAAAGAAGATAAAAATGTGAATTTTTCTAATTTCGTAAACGAAGAACTTCTTTCTTATATAGAAAAAAACTACAGAACAAATGTTATGTACACACTAATAGGACATTCGTTTGGTGGCGTTTTTACATTGAATACGTTATTTAAAAATAAAAAAATAAAATATGGAATTGCTATTAGCCCTACTATTTGGGGAATACATAAAAAATCAGTTTGGTCAGAAATAGAAAAGCAAAAACAAGTAAATAAACAGTTGTTTTTAGGTTATGGTGAAAATGAAAACAAAGGATTGAAAAAAGGTGTAAAAGAATTAAGTACGTTTTTAGAAAAAGATGCTGGAGTAAAGTTAAAGATGAAACAATTTTTAGAAGAAGATCATAATTCATCCATTCTTATAGGAATACGAAAAGGATTAGGTTTTCTGTATCAAAATTGGGAAGCAAACTTACCAGAGAACTTATGGACAAAAATTGAAGAAGAGAAAAAGCCTGATTATTTCTATGATTATTTTGACACGTTGTCTAAAAAGAATGGTAAGCAACTCATTCCTTCAGAGGAAGATTATAATACGTTAGGTTATTACTTTTTAGAAGAAAAACAATACAGCAAAGCGATTTCAGTTTTTGAAAAGAATACACTTTTGTATCCGTGTTCATCAAATGTTTATGATAGTTTAGCCGAAGCGTATTTAACAGAAGGCGATAAAAAGAAAGCATTAAAATATTATAAAAAGGCATTAAAAACCGAACAAAAGAATGATAAGAGTCCGTATTTAATAGAAGGGTTTCAAAAGCAAATTAGCTCCTTAAAAAAGGAGCTAAAATAAATTATTGAATGTTACTGATACTTGTATCGGAGCATTCATGTAAGTATTTAAAAAAGTTTAATTTTTATTTACTTTTTCTTCTAATTTCTGTACTCTTTCTAATAAAGATTTTAATACTTTGTTCTCTTTTTCTAGTTGCTCAATTTTAGTGTTTTGTGCTTTTAATTGTTGTATTTCTTTATTTTGAGAAGTTAATTGTTTCTCCTGTTCAATAGTATACAAGGTTAACTCTTCAATTTTTTGTAAAAGTTTAGCGTCCATTTCACCTAAATAGAAACCGTTCTTAGCTACTTCTTTAGCACTTGGGATATCTTTTAAATGCCCTTTGGTATTAATGTGGTTTTCTACCTCTTTCAGTGTAGGTAAATAGTAATCATTTTCAAATACAAAATCAGACCAGTTAGGGAATTTTTGCACTTTAATTTCTCTTGCTCCGATTGATCCTGCAACAGCTAATTTATGTGAGTCTGTGATTGTAGTTCCTATCCCAACATTACCATTTTTTAAAATATTTAGTAAGTTACTAAAAGCACCATTATATCCTTCTAGAGAAAATCGATCACTTCTCGCTGTAAATTGCCACCCAGGTTTATTTGTGTCAAATATTTGACCAGTTTTTACACTTCTATTAAAACCTATACCAATCCAGTGGTCATTTGCGTCAAGGCTTATACCATCATTCCCAGTCATCAATTCTAATTTAGAAGATGGAGTAGGTGTTCCAATACCCACATTTCCTTTTACCTCTATCTCATTTCCATCTAAAACTATTTTTCCATTATTTCTAGACCATAAGGTAACTTCTCCGTCTCCTCCAGTAGCTAAGTTTTTAGCATATAAACCACCTCTATGATGTCCGTTACCAATAAAAGCAAGTCCATACGGAGTGTTTAAATCTCCAATAACTTTAACTTGGTCTTTCCAAGTACTACTCTCATTTTTAATTTTAAGCTCCATTAAGCTTTTATTAGTTTTACCTTCAACAGTTAGCGAGCTATTAGGACTTTCAGTTCCAATTCCAACATTCCCTGATGTTCCAAAAGCATTAGGATCTAAAATAATATGATTCTGTGAGGATAATTTTAAACTAGTACCAGCGCTTTGCGGGGTGGATCTAGTGGCTTGTATTTCAAAAAAACCATCATCTTCAGTTTTAAATCTAGCTAAAGATTTACTTCCTTCTACTCTTAGTTTTGCATCTGGATTAGTACTTCCAATGCCTATATTTCCATTAGAATTAATGGTCATTCTATCTCCAAAACCTTCATGTGTGAAGTGCCATTTTCCATCGCTACCTGAATAGATGCCAAATCTATTGTTAGACGAAGTATTATGTAGTTGAAGTCCTGATCCCCATCCAGCCCCTGAAGATTTTAGTAATAAGGCTAGGTTATTTGTATTCCCTTTAAAAACTTCAAGTCCAGCAGAAGGATTTTCTGTTCCAATTCCAACATTACCATTTTCTTTAATTAACAATCCAAGTAAGTCACTACTTCCATGAGTTCCGTTAGATACATAAAACTTATAATTACCTGTTGCATAATAATTTTTAAATTGAGTATGACCACTAATACCAAATGGAATCATTTCAAATTTAAAAAGATTAGAAGCTCCACTATAAATTTTATGCTTGTACTCTATTTTTAAATCATTATTTGAGTCTATTTGACCTTTAACATTAAAAGAAATACCTATCATTGCAATAATAGCAATTTTGATTTTTGTTTTCATAATTTAATTTTTAATTTAAAACGGGGCAAACTTACTCGTTTTCTTATATATAGGCAAGTATTGCTATTTGAAATTATCTTATCAAAGGCTCATTTACTATACAATGATTTACGTTCTCACGTATAAAAAATACGAATAAGAGAAGTCTTTATTAGAAAAAACAAATCAAACATTTTTTCACTCATAACACGATATACTACGCTCATGGTTTTTTTATCATTTTCTGATAAAATAAAAAGGAAATTTGGTACACATACTTTTTTATAACCTTAAATAACGTATACTATGTCTAGCAAAACCTACACTACACTATCTGTAACTAACCAAACTAAAGAAGCTGTTGATGTATTTGTAACGTTTGCCGCTGCTAATGCTGCTAATAAGTGCTGCCCTAGTCCTGCAAAAGTTGCCGATTTTTCATTTTTAACTGAAGTAAATGCTTTAATGGGAAAATTTACCTTAGCGGCAAATAGCACGCAAGAATTTGACTCAAATGGCGATTGCTTTAGTGGAAACATTTGTTTCTATATAGAACCACAATGTCCAGTAGAGGGGGCAGATTTTCATCATGGTGCACAAGGAACTAGTATTGCCGAATTTACGTTAAATCCGAACGATGGATGTGATGAAGCTTTTGATATTAGTTGTGTAAATGGGGTGAATAGCTATATTCAAATGAAAGTTGGTAAAGATGAAGGTTGGTACTACGGACCAAACAACACACCTATTGATAGTATTTACAATAAAGGATTACAAGAAAATTCGGGTAATCCAGGTGTATTTCCAGTAAACTGTACAGATTGTATTCGTTTAGTTGGGGACAAGCCTTGTCCTGTTTTACCAGAAGGACCAGCGCAAAAAGAAAGAATTTGTAATGTACAAAGACCTGGTAGAGGTGGTACTTTACAAGTTATTTTAGCAGACGTTGTACCTGCATAAACACAGCAAACCAAGCTTATTTTAACCTTTTTAGAATAAGAACTGATTACTATTGAGGGACCTCTTGTTACAAGAGGTCTTTTTTATACTAGTAGATTTTTTTACTTCACAACAATAACTGTAAATTTGCTGCTTTAAAATGAAAATTCCTTGTCAACTATCTCGGAACAAGTTTATGAGATACTTTAAGGAATTTGTTTTTAAATTCCGACAGGTTAGTCGGTTCATTTAAATCTCACTTAGTGAGTAAAGAAAGTTTTATAAGAACAAGAGTAAATACGTTACCATGCAATACAATCATCAAGAAATAGAAAAAAAATGGCAAGAGTATTGGGCAAAAAACCAAACATTTAAAGCCAGTAATAATTCTGATAAACCTAAGTATTATGTATTAGACATGTTTCCTTATCCATCTGGAGCAGGACTGCATGTTGGACATCCATTAGGGTATATTGCTAGTGATATTTATGCACGATACAAACGTCATAAAGGGTTTAATGTATTACACCCTCAAGGTTATGATAGTTTTGGATTACCAGCTGAGCAGTATGCTATTCAAACAGGGCAACATCCTGCTATCACTACAGAAACAAATATTAAAACCTATAGAGGACAGTTAGATAAAATTGGTTTTTCTTTTGATTGGTCTCGTGAGGTTCGTACTTCTAATCCTGAGTATTACAAGTGGACTCAGTGGATTTTTATTCAATTATTTAACTCTTGGTATAATAAAGATACTGATAAAGCTGAAGATATTAGTACGTTAATCGCTATATTTGAAGCGGAAGGAAATGCTACAGTGAATGCTGTTTGTGATGAAGACATAAAAACATTCTCTTCGGATGAATGGAAAAGTTTTTCATCAACAGAACAACAAGAGATTTTATTACAATACCGTTTAACGTATTTATCAGATACAGAAGTAAACTGGTGTCCAGCATTGGGAACTGTATTAGCGAATGATGAAATAGTAAATGGTGTATCTGAGCGTGGTGGACATCCAGTAGTTCGTAAAAAAATGACCCAATGGTCTATGCGAATTTCTGCTTATGCACAACGTTTATTGGATGGATTAAATGGAATTGATTGGCCACAACCTCTAAAAGATATTCAAACAAATTGGATTGGTCGTTCACAAGGAGCAATGGTATCTTTTAAAGTTGATGGGCATGATGCGAATATTGACGTGTTTACTACACGACCTGATACCATATACGGAGTAAGTTTTATGACCATTGCGCCTGAACATGAGTTGGTAACAAAAATTACTACAGAAGCACAACGTGAAGCTGTAGAAGCTTATGTAGAAGCTACTGCAAAACGTTCTGAGCGTGATAGAATGGCTGATGTAAAAACAATTTCTGGGGTATTTACAGGAGCTTATGCGTTACATCCATTTTCTGGAAAGCAAGTACCTATTTGGATTGGGGATTATGTATTGGCAAGTTACGGAACTGGAGCAGTTATGGCAGTACCTTGTGGTGACCAACGTGATTATGATTTTGCAAAGCATTTTAACATAGAAATCCCTAATATTTTTGAAGGAGTAGATATTTCTGAAGAGGCTTTTGCTGATAAAGAAAAAACAGTCATTGCAAATTCAGATTTCTTAAATGGTTTGAATTATAAAAAAGCAATGAAAACTGTAATTTATGAAATGGAGCAACGTGGTTTTGGCTATGGAAAAATAAATTACCGTTTACGTGATGCTGTATTTAGTCGTCAACGTTATTGGGGTGAGCCATTTCCAGTGTATTACAAAAATGGAATGCCTCAAATGATAGCTACTGAGCATTTACCTATTGAATTACCAGAAGTAGAAAAGTATTTACCTACGGAAGATGGGAAACCACCTTTAGGAAACTCTACAGAATGGGCATGGGATACTACTACAAATAAAGTAGTTTCAAATGATAAAATTGATAGCAAAACAGTATTTCCATTAGAACTAAACACTATGCCAGGATGGGCGGGAAGTTCTTGGTATTTTAACCGTTATATGGATGCTACCAATACAGGTGAATTTGTAAGTAAAGAAGCCGTTGAGTATTGGAAAGAAGTAGATTTATATATTGGAGGTTCTGAACATGCTACAGGACATTTATTATATGCTCGTTTTTGGCAAAAATTCTTATTTGACAGAGGTTTCTTGCCTGTAGAAGAGTTTGCTAAAAAGTTGATTAATCAAGGAATGATTTTAGGAACTTCTGCTATTGTTTATAGAGTTTCTGGAACTAATAAATATGTATCCATAGGTCTTAAAGATAATTATGATAAAACAGAAGAACTACGTGTAGATGTAAAGCTAATTAATTCTTCTGATGAATTGGATGTTGAAGGATTAAAGAATTGGCAGCCTCAATTTGCAGATGCTGAGTTTGAACTTGAGGATGGAAAATACATTGTTGGACGTGAAGTAGAAAAAATGTCTAAACGTTGGTTTAATGTTGTAAACCCAGATGATATTTGTGAGGAATTTGGTGCAGATAGTTTGCGTTTGTTTGAAATGTTCTTAGGGCCTCTAGAGCAGTTTAAACCATGGAAAACCTCAGGTATTTCTGGGGTATATTCATTCTTGAAAAAATTATGGAAATTATTCCACAACGGAGAAAACTTTGAAGTTTCAGAAGGAGAACCTACTAAAGACAATTTAAAAACATTACACAAAACCATTAAAAAAGTAGAAGAAGATATTGAAAACTTCTCGTTTAATACGTCGGTTTCTACATTTATGATTGCTGTTAATGAGTTAGCTAAACAAGGATGTAATAACAAAGCTATTTTAGAGGAATTGTTAATCTTAATTTCTCCGTATGCACCACACGTAGCTGAGGAGTTATGGAGTAAGCTTGGACATGAAGAATCTATCGCTTTTGCTGCATTCCCTACTTTTGATGAAAAACATTTAGTAGAATCAGAAAAAGAATATCCTGTTTCATTTAATGGTAAAATGCGTTTTAAATTAAACTTACCGTTAGATATGAGTAAAGAAGAGATTGAAAAAACGGTAATGTCACATGAAAAAACACAACAACAACTTGCAGGGCGTGCGCCAAAGAAAGTTATTATTGTGCCTGGTAAAATTATTAATATTGTAGGATAAACACCTAGTACTTATAAAAAACAAGACTGCTTTGTGATTGAACCAAGCAGTCTTTTGTTATTTTTGACCTCTTTAAAACACACCCTATGGAATTACAAGAATTTTTAGGCTACATGGCTGCTTTTTTAACTACCGCTTCTTTTGTGCCTCAAGTATATAAAACTTGGAAAACAAAATCTACGGAAGGTTTATCACTTACCATGTATAGCATGTTCTTTACAGGTATTGTTTGTTGGTTAATTTATGGTATATATTTAAATAGCCTTCCTATTATATTGGCTAATACGGTAACAGGGATTTCTGCGTTTGCTTTAATAATTATGAAATTAAAGTATAAATAACTTTTTCCAATGTCTAGAAAACTTCATTTAACAACTCGTAAAACACATCGTTATTTAGGTTTTTTTATTGGTGTTCAGTTTTTATTCTGGACGGTTGGCGGTTTGTATTTTAGTTGGAATAACATGAAAGATGTTCATGGAAAAACCTTGCTAGATAAAACAGAACATACCTTTTCTTTTCAGTACAATGCTGCTATACAAGAAGCATTAAAAACTATTAAGCAACCTATAGAGAAGATAGAAGGTATTGAAGTAAATAACAATCGTTTTTTACGTGTAAAAACAGTCAATGGGTTTCAATTACTAAAACTAGACACACAACAAATTACTTCACAGAAAAAAATAACAGAAGAGGAAGTGATTACCTTTGTAAAAAGCCGATTAAAAACTCCAATTGCTATTAAAGAAATTTCTTTATTAAATGAAAAAGATATTTCCAAAACACATGAGTATAGAGGCAAACCGTTGCCAGTATATGCAGTAAGTTTGGCACATGAAACCAATACTAAAGTATATGTGGATCCATCTTTAGCTAAAATAACTTCTGTAAGGAATGATAACTGGCGTAGGTTTGATTTTTTATGGATGTTACATGTAATGGATTTTGAAACAAGAGATCATATTACCAATTGGGTACTTCGTGTTTTTTCAGTTTTAGGTTTGTTTACTATTGGTTCAGGTTTTTATCTTTTTTACTTAAGTTCACCTACTATTAGGAAGATTAAAAGAAGAATGAAGGCAAATTCGTAAAGTTTTTAGTATTTTACACTCAAAACAAAAAGGCTTTAGTGAATATTCTATTCTGTAATAAAAATGCGCCCAATGCTCGTTATTTTTCATCGGTAACTACTATTCCCGATACCGTTTTTAAGGAGTTAAAGTGTAGTGATAATCTTTATTTTAGTTCACAATATTTACATGCGCTTGAAAAAAACAATCCGCAAATAACATTTTTCTACATTGTGCTGTTCAATAATGATGAACAAGCTATTGGTTTTTCTACTATTCAAGTTATTGATTTTTTTATTGATGATGTTCAAAGTGGAAAAGAAACTATTTTACAAAAAGTAAAATGCTTAGGTAGAAAACTAAGGTTAATTTCTCCTGAAATTCCCTTTAAAATACTCACTTGTGGCAATACATTTGTAACTGGTGAACATGGAATTTTTCTTCGTCAAGATCAAAACAAAAAAGCAGTTTTACAGCAGTTTGTGAAAGCATTGATTCACTTTGTAAATACACACACTACGCTAAAAAATACGGTAGACGCTTTTATGATAAAAGATTTTATTAAAGAATCTTTATTTATTACGGATGAGTTACACAATGCTGGCTATTATTCATTTAAAGTTGATCCAAACATGACATTAACTATTGATGAAGACTGGATTGCTTTTAAGGATTACTTAGCGGCTATGAAAACAAAATTCCGAGTGAAAGCTAAAAAGGCCTTGAAACAAAGTAATACTTTAAAAGTAGATGATATTTCTATAGAAGATATAGATACTTTATTGCCATCTATGACTAAATTGTATAAAACTGTTGCAGATAAAGCTAGTTTTAATTTAGGAGATTTTAATAGTGAAACTTATAAAAGTTTAAAGGCTAATTTACAAGATAAATACATTTTAAAAGGCTATTGGTTAAACGGTAAGTTGGTTGGTTTTTTATCAGGTATTATTAATCAAAATACCTTAGATGCGCATTTTGTTGGTATTGATTATACTAAGAATAGGCAATATGCCATTTACCAACGTATGTTGTATGATTATGTAGATGTAGCCATTTCAAAAAAACTTCAGGTAGTGAATTTTGGTAGAACTGCCAGTGAAATTAAAAGTTCAATTGGTGCTATACCACAAGAAATGACTATTTACTTGCGCCATAAAAAAACAATTCCAAATAAAATATTAAGTCTATTTTTAAATAGAATTGAACCTACTGAGTTTAAACAAAAATACCCTTTTAAAGATAAAAGTTTGATAGAAAAAGCATAACTAACAAAATGAAAGACACACAAGAACTACTAAAAATTCTTACGTTAACAGATATTGGTAATGGTAATTTTAACGGTGTAAGTAAAGACATAGGAAGCCCTAATGTATTTGGAGGTCAGGTATTAGCACAGGCGTTAAATGCAGCTTATAGAACCATTCCTCAAGAGCGTATTTTACACTCCTTACATTCTTACTTTTTAGAAGCAGGTAATTTGGAAATTCCAATAACCTATAATGTACAAACGATTAGAGATGGTGGTAGCTTTTCTACCCGAAGAGTAACGGCACATCAAAACGATAAAACTATTTTTATTTTAGCTTGTTCATTTCATAAAAAAGAAGAAGGGCATGAGCATCAAATGCCAATTAAAAAAGAGATTAAGCAACCTGAGGAGTTATTTAGTTGGACAGATATGCTGGATCAATTTGGAGCTTTTTTACCAAAAAAAATGAAAGCTTTTTTGAGTATTGAACGTCCTATTGATTTTAAGCCTGTTCAAATCGTGAATCCTTTAGATCAAGAAGATTTACCTCCAGTTGTAGATGTATGGTTTAAGCTAAAAGGAGACGCAAATGGCTTAGAATTGCCTATAAAGCAACAATTATTAACCTATATTTCGGATTATAATATTTTAACGGCTTGTTTGTACCCTAATGCTAGTAAGGCTCACTTTGGGAATACACAAATGGCTAGTTTGGATCATTCCATGTGGTTTTATAGAGATTTTGATTATACTGACTGGATGCTATTTTCTATAGAAAGTCCTAATTCTTTTGGAGCTCGTGGTTTTGCTTGCGGAAATATTTATACAAGAGATGGTAAGTTAGTTGCTTCTGTGGCACAAGAAGGACTTATGCGTCCTATGAGAAAATAATACCATTTTAAACATAAATTTATTCAATTAGATTGCCTTGATTTTAGTTCAAGGCTTTTTTATTTAATTCTTTTTTCTATTATCAAGGATCTACAGATTAAATATCTAGCAACATAATAAATAGAAGTATAAATGATTACATAAAGTATTTGGTACTCTAAAAATTTATTAAATGCCATGAGTATATCACAAAATATAATTAAGAAAATTCCAAATAAGAAGTGTTTATTTTCTTTATTCATTTTGTTCAGATAGTTTAAAAATGCAAATAAAATAGCTAAGGTATTAGATACTCCTAATAGAATAAACGTGTATGATATTTGTTCTACGTAAGGTTTAAGCATCACATAAAAAATAACAAAAACTAATAAACAGACTGTAAAGTAGAACAAAAGTGTTTTTAATTTGGTTTGAAACAGTGCTCTTCTTGCTATTATTATGTATAAAATTTTATTTACAAAAAGTAAAGCTGCAGCAACAATTAAAAAGTCATCTTCAAAAATAAAAAAGGCATCAGAAGCTATTGAGCACAACAAAACTAAAACATACCAATAATTTATTTTTTGAGTCTCACTTAAATATAAAAAAGATAAAAAGGTTAATGCAAACAATTTTAGAATTAACTCCGTCATGGAGTCATTGTCTATGAAAAATAAAGACAATATGGAAGCTATAAAATAAAGTAAAGTATATGTGTTAATTTTTGCTAGCATAGAAGTAAATATAAAATATTTTAATCATGAAATAAATTATATTACTATGTTTTACAGTGTAAAAGAAAAATACCCAATAAAAACTTATAGGGTATTTTTCTTTATGCTTTTTAAAATTGTTAGCTTTTTACAAGTACTATTTTCTCATTTTGTTTAGCTACTAATTGCTTATAAAAGCCCTTGAGGGTTACATAATGTTCAGGTGATATTATGTTTGAATTCATTTGTAACGTACATAATGCTTTTACCTTTCCGTTTGCTTGTGAAATTTGAAATTTAAATACTCCTAAGTTGTCAGGCAAAGCAATACCTAAAGCTTCTGGAACAGATTCTACTTTATAACCTTTAGGAATACTTATGGTTACTGTATGTTTGTCTTGCCATGGCATGATAAAATCAACTGGAAAATTTCTTTCGTTAGATTTAAAAGGGTTTTCTTTCTCAGCTAAAAATAATAGCGGATTAATGTATAATTTACCATTAATTTCTTCAACAAAATCTTCACCTTCAAACTTATAAGAACGTACAACGTTCTTACTTAAATCTTCTTTGTTTAATATCTTGAAACCTTCTGTTTCTATATTATTGTCATCTTCTATTTCACTAATAAGATCTTCTTCTTTTTTAACATTATTCCTTTGTCTATATAACATAGAACCATGATTAGTTAAGGTAGTTCTTAGCATTCCATTAACAGTTGTGTCATCATTTATTTTTACAAATAATGTATTTATTTTCTTAGCATGTACTTCTGGAGTTAAGTTTATCCATGCAGATTTTCCGTCTTTTAAAATTTCTCTACCATTCCAATTTAAACAACGAACAGGTAACATATTTGGTGTAGCATATTTTTCAGTGGCATCCAATAAAATGTACGTTTGATTTGGGAAATTCACCTTGCTTATTACATAATTAAATCCATTGCTAGTTGGAAATAGTGGAATTCCGTGGCTTCTTGTACTTACTAATACAGGATTTGCGTCTAAACCAGCTTCGCGTAACATTGCTGTTAGTATTAAGTTAATTTCTGCCACGTTTCCTACGCCATCTTTATAAGCTCTTTTTACACCTTCATCAACATACTTACTATTATATTCATTCCATTTTACTTTGCTTTTAACAAAATTGAAGACAGCAATAACTTTTTCCAAACCATTAGCTGCGTCTTTTGTTACCACAGCCAAATCATCTTTAAAATAACTCGTTTTATCTAACTGTCCACCAAAGCTTGACGATTTATATATTTGTTTACTTAAATCTTCCCATGATGTAGAGTAGTTCTTAAACATTGAATTAGGAAATCTGGTGCCAGACAACTCAAATTCTATTCCTCCTCTATAATTATTGATGTTACCACAATAAGGTTCACTGTCATCTACAGACGGAATATTAGATTGTGTAAAAGAATATGTCTTAGCCGTATAATCCATTTTTCTATCATACCCTCCAAAGTTTATAGTTCCTCTTTTAGCAGATTCTCTCAAAGGTACGCTATAATATCCTTTAGATCGCTTGTTGAACATGTAATATTCAGGAATTTCAACTTTAGCTTCTAGTCTATTTACTGGAATTCCATATTGAAAATACAATGTTTTAATATAATAACTTGGAGAGGTAGATTTATATTTAAAATCAATTACAGTTCCTTCTTTTATTTCAGGAAATGTAATTTTCTTCTGCCCTCTATACTTATTCAAACGCTCATCAAAAATGTCTTTTTTATTTAATTTTTGTTTGGTTATTTCTCCATCAACTAAATTAAATGTATACGCTTTTACATTTGTTATTTTCTCCTGTTCACCTGATTTTGGTTTGTAATAATTAATTTTTTTAGTAGCATACTTAAAACCTTCTTGGGTGTAAATCTTAATTCGCTCCTGTACCTCAGTTATTAACATAAAACCTTTGTTAGAATCGTATTCAAAATAGGTTCTTCTTTTTTTGTACAAATAAGCAGCATCTGCATTGGGTTCTATAGGATGTGCTTTCTCTTCTAATTCTTCTTTACTTACTTTTCCAAATTTAATTTCTTGGGAAATAGCTACTGTATGAATAAATACAATAGACCAGATTAATAGTTTTTTCATGTTTTTTATTTTACTTAATATCATATAACAACCTTTGACATTTAAAATAATCACTAAAATCAGTATGGTAATTATTTTAAATAGAATGGTTTCATAACTTTTATTGTTTTTGTAGTTCAATTCTTAAGTTATCGTATCTAGCAACACTTTTTATAAATTTTCTATAGGGTTTATAATCTTCCTTTGGATATACTCCTTCATTTAAAGAAAATTTTCTGTTGTAAGAAATAGTGTTTTCATCTACTTTATTAAAGGTAACTGTATAGCTTCCAAATTTGTTTTTAATTTCCTTTTTTGGTGGTAATAAATCTGTTGAAAAACCTTTAGGAAGCTTTATCGTATACGTATCTGTATCTTCAAAACTTTGATGAATTTTTAATGGTCTTTTACGGTTTCTATATCGTTTGGGAATGTTAGTTGTTTTATTTAGTAAGTTAACTCTAAACAAATAACTTGTTTCATTAACCGTAGCATAACTATTAACATTAACAAACAAGTCTTCTGTAAATTCAATAGCTTCCTTATCATTACTTAATTGGATATTAGATAACTCAAGGTTGTTATTATAGTCCCAAACATATGATTTATAGTACTTGTTTAGTTCCTTTTCAGTATAACCTTCTATGTGGTATTTGTCATTATATTGAACACCATACGAAGTTCTTTTTACAGAAGCTCCAACGGAACCATTTTCATTTAAAGTAATGGTTGCTTTAATATCTTGTTGATTGTTCTTGTTGTACTTTGGTGTTCTTTTAATGACACCACCATCAGGAGTAATTACTAATACATCTCTATCGTCTGTAAAATTACCTAAGAAACCAAATGGTGTAGTTTGACTGGTACATTCCAACCAAATATCTTCTCCGTTGTTAGGCACATTCAAAATCATATGATTTCCTTGCATTGAGGTAAAGTTCTTATCTATATTTCTTTTATTTTTAGCATAAATAATAACATGATGAGATTCAATTCCTACAGCATCTAACAATGCCTTAGTGTAGTTTGTTAAGCCCTTACAATCTCCATAACTCACTTCATCTACTTTATTAGCAGAAATAGGTTCCCAACCGCCAATATCTACTTGAACACTTATGTAACGTGTTTTACTTTGTACAAACTCATATATTTTTTTTACTTTTTCCCTTGAGTCATTAATGTCTTTTATTAAGTCTTTTGCTTTAGCTACTGTTGCAGGACTCAACATAGCTCTACCTTTTAATAACTTTTCATACATCCATTTCCCAAACTCTTTCCAGTTTTTAGCAGTTCCTTTTACCCCTTTTAAAGCAAATACGTCAAATGCAATAGTTAAATTAGGGACAAATTCATTAAAACTTATCGTTCTTTCTTCATATTTGATGGCTGGTTGATTAGCTATTCCATAACTAATACTAGTCTCATTAGTAGTGTTTTTTATAGCATAACCATCAAAATTCTTTTCTCTTTTTCTATAAGAAATATTTAATGGGTTATGTATTTCATAAATACTTTTTTCTACAGAAACATTATAACTTTCTACAGGAAACCATGAAGGAATAAATGCCGTAGATGCATTTTTATATTCCCATTCTAAAACTACAGTATAAGGATATGAAGTTGGTGTATATTCTAAATACTTTACTCTAGAGTCTGAATATAAAGTTCCTCCATCTACAGCACTTACATCTTGAAAATCACTTTTAGAATATTTCTCTATCCTCTTTCCTGTACTACTATAAATAGCCGCATTTAATTTGGAAATTTTGGTGTCTTCATTATAATGTAAATAGGCATTTACATGCTTTTTGCCTAACTTGTTTAAAACAGTAATTACTCTTTTCTGTTTAACAATCATTTTATCTACTCCTAGCACCTCTATTGTTTTCTTGTTATAACGTATAATAGCATCTGCATTTTCTTTTAAAGTTTCAGAAAATAAAGTAGCCGAAAAATCTGTTGGCTCTTGTGCTAAAATAATTGTTGAAAATAATGAGAAAACAATAGCAATTGTTTGTTTTATAAGTCTCATGCAATTTAAAGTTTAAAAAATAACGCTGGCAAAATTAATGAAATTTTTTAAACATAAAAATGTTTTATGGAAAAATGTAGTTTTTTGTTTTTAAGCTGTTTAGGTGACTTATGTGGACGTCATCATCGTCGTTGAAAGCATTTTGAAATTATATGATTTTTTGTTGTTTTTTATAAAAAGTATCGGCTTGTAGTTTTAATAATGCTTCAGCTTTTTGTTTTTTGTAGTTGTACAGTTCTTCCTCTTCTTCTAGATCTTTATAAACCTTATTGTTAATGTTTTTATCTGTATATAATAACAATTCTTGTTGAGAAGTTTGTTGTTTTATCCAAGTTATTACTGCTGCTTCTTGCTCTTCAAATTTATAATCATACTCACTTTTGGCACTAATAAGTTTTGTAAATATTGGTGCAGTTTCAATAGCTAGAAATAGCAGGAATATAAAAAAAGAAGGTAACCAAGGCAGCTTTTGTAAAGCTTTAGTTCTTGCCATTAATCCATCAACACTACTAATTATAGGTTGAGTATCCGCCTCTTTTTGTTTTTGACTAGCTATTAATTCTTTTATTATGCTTTCTTTCTCTTTAATTTTTTCTGCATTTTTTTGTTTTAACTCATTCAATTCCAATAATGCTTTGTCATGTTTTTCTCTTTTTTCTTTATAAACAGGTCCTTTTCCTAACAATTTAGTTCCTTTTCTACCTTCAGCTTCTGCAATGTATGTTTCATATAATGCATTAACACTTGTTTCTTTTTCATTTATTTCATTTTTTAGCCCTTGAATTTCTGTTTGAAGTCCTTGAATTTCCGTTGAAAATTGCTTTGATATCTGCTCCTTGTTTTGAAGTGTCATTGCATTTTTTTCTTCTAATAACACTTGGTTTATTTCTTTTTCAAAAATTTTTAGTTCCAAAGGTTTTGAAATAACAATAGCAATAATAGTTGCTAGTAATAAACGTGGCACTACTTGAATAAACTCTGTACGAAAGTTTTCTTTTTTGCGTATGGTAGAAACTATAAATCTATCAAGGTTAAAAATTAATAAGCCCCAAACAAATCCAAAAAATATAGCTGAGTATATATTATCAAAAACAGTATACAGAGCATAACTTCCAGCAAGTGAAGCCATCAAAGCAGTAAAAAAAACGGTAGCACCTATGCCAACGTATTTATTTTGTTCTCCATTAGAACATTTTTTTATAATATCTAAATCTACTCCCGAACAAATAAGAAAAAACTGTTTCAACATATATATAAGAACGATTGTTTTAAATAAATGTTACAAAAAAAGCCTCATTAGATGAGACTTTTTTTAAATTAATAGAGAACTTTGTTAGAAAGTTTTGTAATAAATATTAACTTGATTATACGTGTTTTAAATACGTGATAGTTAATTTTTATTTACTTTCTTTTTTACATTCAGGTGGAGGAATACATGTTTTTTCTCCTTTTGCTACCATTGGAGCTTTTGGTGGTGGTGGACACTCAGGAAAAGATACTGCTCCTTTTTTCTGATTGTCATCCATTTTAGCATATAAACACTCCATACGCTTTAACTCGGTTAATTTTACAACCTTTTTGTTTTTAGGTTGCTCATTATACTTTGTAGCTAAAACATTAAACTCTGTTATTTCTTTTTTACTTGCTTTCTGAGCCTGAACTCTTTCTGCAAAAAGAAAAGTAAAACCAGCCACTAACGGAATAACCGCTAGTTTTTTTAATAAAACTTTGTTCTTTGAACTTTGTAAAGTCATCATAACTAAACGTTTTTTTGTTAATGAATAATTGAAATTACTGGCCAAGTAATAATTGTTGTTCCATGCAGCTTTACTTAATAATAAATGCTGATATTCGGAAATATTTTTATGGGAATCAATCACTTTACTATCCGCTAGGAATTCGTGATTTAATCGTATACATTTTTTTAAGAAATAAAATATGGGGTTAAACCAAAATAGTATGAGTAAAATTTCAATTAGAACTATATCTATGGTATGTTTCTGTTTAACATGTGTTAACTCATGTGTCAATAATTCTTTTTCTATTCTTTTTTTCTCAAACTCTTCTTTATTGATAAATATATAGTTCCAAAATGTAAATGGAAGTATCGGTTTTTCTACTAATACTAAAGTGGTGTTTTGATATGAAATCTGTTCATTTTCATTTGCCATTTTTACCATTGAACTGGCATTTTTAATGAATCGTATTAATAATAACATTGATATTATTAAACTAAAGATTAGTAAATAACTTTTCCAATTACTTTCTGATAAATTTTTTGTGTAAACACTAGTTTCTATAGGTTTATCTGAAATGATAGTGATTGTAAATAATGGAGCTAAAAAAGAAAAAGCGACAGCCCCCAACAAATAAAATCTATTGAATTGATGCATTTTTTCTCTCTCTAAAAGAAAATAATAGAATGCCAGTAATAAAAGAAGGCATGTTGTAGATTTGAGTAAATATAAAATCATTTCTTTTGTTTTTCTATTTGACTATCAATTAACTTTTTTAAATCTTCCAATTCTGAAACAGAAAGATTGGTTTCTGAGGTAAAAAAGGAAGCAAATTGACTTGCTGAATTGTTAAAAAACTTTTTTATCAAACCATTAACATGTGTAGAAAAGTAATCAGATTTTTTAACTAAAGGAAAATACTCTCTCGTTTTTCCATGTAACGTATAATCTACAAAACCCTTATCTCTCATTCTTTTTAATAATGTAGCAACAGTAGTAGTAGCTGGTTTTGGATCAGGAAATAGCTCTAGCAAATTTTTCATATAAGCCTTTTCTAATTTCCATAGGTATTGCATTACTTGTTCTTCTGTCTTAGATAATTGCATGTTTGTAGCTCTATAATTATTTTTGCTCTACAAATGTAGAGATATTTTTTATATTCTACAAATGTAGAGTTGAAAAATAGTACTTTTGAAAAAAAATATAACATGCGAAATACGCTATTCATAACATTGTTACTATATACTTGTTTTAGTTTTTGTCAAGTTAAATACGAAAGAGAATATAGAGTTTCACAAGAAGAAGCTCCATTAAAATCTATTGAAACCATTAAAAATCTAGGTTACAAAAAAAAGATTAAGTGGTATGCAGAAGAAAGTCAAGATGGAAAAACATACGAAGCAAAATCATATTATAAAGGGAGAAAGCATAGTTGTGAATTTACAGAGAAGGGAGAACTAATAGATATTGAGATAAAAGTTAATTTTAAACTCTTAAGCCAAAAAACGCAACAAATTATTAAAAATGTATTATTTAAAAAGTTTAAAAAATTCAAAATTAAAAAAACACAAATACAATTTAAACCCCAAAAAACTACTTCTTTAAATACACTCATAAAATCTGATGATATTACTATTTTAGAACAATTAGCAACAAATTATGAGCTTATAATAAAAGGAAAAACTAGTAATGGTTATAGTAAGTATGAGTTTTTGATAAGTAATAAAGGAGAGTTAATTAAAGAGCTAAAATTTACACCTTCAAATTCAGATAATTTAGAGTTTTAAATGAAAAAGTATTTCTATTTTTTAATTCTTGCAGGAATTAGTAATGCAAGCTTATCACAGACTACATTTAGTAATGGTTGGCTTCCTAAAGTTAACTTCTCTAAAAAAATCAGTTCAACAGTTAAATGGGTAAATAGCATAGAAGCAAGACAGCTTGCTTACAAGGATAATTTCCAATTTACACATAGCTTATTAGATATTTCTTCTATTGTTTCTGTAAAAACTAATCTTAACCAATCTGCCAATTTGGGGTACATTATACGTTTTAAAGGAGAAAAAACTGTTCATAGGCTCACACAGCAATATTTAATTATAACAAACTATGAAGCTCTAAAAATAGGTCATAGACTTGGTGTTGAACAGTTTTTTGAAGATAAAGAAACGCCTCAATTTCGTACAAGATATAGGATTGCTTTGCAAAAAGCTTTAAGTGGTGAAAAAGTAGATGTTAAAGAGTGGTATTTTAAATTTACGAATGAATATTTATGGCAATTCAATAAAGAGGATATAGAAATAAGGTTGTCACCCTATTTAGGTTATCAATTATCTAAAAAAGATAAGTTAGAATTTGGTTTGGATTACCGTTTAGGAGGTTTAACAAACAGTTATAACTCACATAATTTATGGTTTCGAACTACTTGGTATATTTCTTTGTAGTTCTATTAATTAAATTCAGGTTATAAGTTATTTTTTATTATAAATTGGAAGTAATAAAAAGGCAAGCCCTCCAAATACAATAATCATGGCGGTTTGTGCCGTCCACATAATCCATCCAAAAGCATTTGCAGGTTCTTCAGGGATATTAAATAAAGCAAAAGCTCCAGCGACAGCAATTGGATATAAACCAATACCTCCATTAGTAGCAGCTATACTAAACCCTCCAGCTATAAAGCCAATTAATACGGCACCAAAAGGAACATTTAAATTTTCTATGGCGGGAATAGTTGCCCAAAACATAGCAACATACATTGACCAGATAAAAACAGTATGGAAGATAAAAGCCCATTTGTTTTTCATTTTAAAAATACTTGTAGCTCCTTCTACAAGTCCTGAGATAAAAGTTTTGATTTTTAAACCTATTCCAGATTTGGCTTTTTTTACATATCTAGAAAACAATAAAAAACCTACAATAAGAACAAGTAATAGGATGGCTATTTTTTCAATAGAAAAATTTTGAGTTAATAATTGGGAAATAAACTCAAACTGAACAAAAAGTGTTATGCATATAATTAATAACATCATTAGTAAATCAGCTATTCGTTCAGCTACAATAGTACCAAAGCCTTTTTCAAAAGGTATATTTTCATAGTTGGTCATTACAGCTGCTCTAGAGACCTCTCCAGCTCTTGGTACAGCATAATTAACTAAATAGGCAACTAGCACAGCCATGGTACTATTTCCAAAGTCTGGCTTATATCCCATAGGTTCTAATAAGTATTTCCAACGATATGCACGAGAAAGATGACTTAAAATTCCAAAAAATAAGCCAAGTGCTATCCACCAATAATTGGCATTTTTGAAATATTGGAGCAATGTTTCAATTGAAATTTTCGATAAAGAAAACCAAACTAAAAAACCTCCCAAAATGAGAGGTAGTATTGTTTTAAGTACTTTTTTTATATCCACAACTAAGTTAATGTGTTATCAGCTTCGTTAGGGAATACTAGTTTAGGTTTGAAGTTTTTAGCTTCTTCTAATTCCATAAAAGCATATACAATTAGTATTAAAATATCGCCTTTTTGAACTCTTCTTGCAGCAGCTCCATTAAGTGTTATTTCTCCACTTCCTCTTGGACCCGGAATAGCATAAGTTTCTAAACGCTCACCATTGTTGTTATTCACAATTTGAACACGTTCACCTTCAATAATACCTGCAGCATCCATTAAATCTTCATCAATGGTAATACTTCCTATATAGTTTAAATCGGCACCAGTAACTTTTACACGGTGGATTTTAGATTTTACAACTTGGACTAACATACGGCAAAAATAGTTGTTTTTTAATGATTAATATTGTATTTTAAGATGAATTTATGATAACCCAATATTATCAATTAAACGGATTTCACCAGCAAAAACTGCAATAAAAGCGCGGTATTTTTTGTTTGGCTTAATAATTCTTGGGGTTTCTAAGGTTTCTTCATCTGCAATTGTAAAGTATTCTAACTCTAATAAAGGTTGTTTTTTGAATTGTTTCACAACCCATTGCGTTAACTCTTCAGCATTTTTCATGCCAAATTTTTTCTTAGCTTTTTTTAAGGTTTTATATATAAACGGAGCAATTTGTCTATGTTCTTTGGTTAATCTTGCATTTCTTGAACTCATAGCTAAACCATCTTCTTCTCTAAAAATAGGCCTTCCTTTTATTTTTACAGGTAAATTATGTTTTTCTACTAACTTTTTAATAATTTGTAGTTGTTGAAAATCTTTTTTACCAAAATAAGCTTTATCAGGAGTAACAATTTCAAAAAGTGTTTTCACAATAGTGCCAACTCCATCAAAATGACCATCTCTAAATTTCCCTTCCATTTGATCCTCTAAGCCATCAAAATCAAATTTTTCTGATGTTATATTATCCTGATATATTTCTTCCACAGTAGGAGCAAATAAAATATTACAGTTAATGCTTTCTAAAAGCTCAATATCTTTCCCTAAAGTTTTAGGGTATTTCACTAAATCTTCTTTGTTATCAAATTGTGTAGGGTTAACAAAAATGCTAACTACAACAATATCATTCTTCTTTTGTGCTTGTTCAATAAGAGATAGGTGACCTTTATGAAGAGCACCCATAGTAGGAACAAACCCAATAGATTTTTTTTTTGATTTTTGTTGGGTTAAAAAGGCTATAATTTCCTTTTTTTTATGAAAAATATTCATTGGTTTATCATTGAAATGTGTGCAAAATTAGCAATTTAACACGATTTTAGCATAAAAATTCGTAGTTTTGCGTCTTTATAAAAGAGTTCGATTTAATGAAGGATAAGAGAATATTATATGTTTCTTCGGAAGTAATACCATATTTACCAGAAACAGAATTATCGTCTACCGCATTTAATGTAGCTAAACAAGCACATTCTAAAGGAGTTCAAACACGTATTTTTATGCCTCGTTACGGGGTGATTAATGAGCGAAGGCATCAACTGCATGAAGTAATTCGTTTATCAGGGATGAATCTAATCATTAATGATATGGATATGCCTTTAATCATTAAAGTAGCTTCAATTCCGAAAGAAAGAATGCAAGTTTACTTTATTGATAATGATGAATATTTTAAGCGAAAAGCTGTGTATTCAGATGAAGACGATAAGCTGTTTAATGACAATGATGAGCGTATGATTTTCTTTGCGAAAGGTGTTGTTGAGACAGTTAAGAAATTAAATTGGGCGCCAGATATTATTCATGTTCACGGATGGATGGCTTCTTTATTGCCACTTTATTTAAGAGAATTTTATAAAGAAGAACCATTGTTTAACGAAAGTAAGATAGTAACTTCGCTATATAATAATGGTTTTGAAGGTGAATTGAATAATGAATTGTCAAATAAAGTTCGTTTTGATAAAATTAACGAGGCACAAGCAAGCATATTTGAAACACCAAATCATATAAATATACTAAAAAGCGCTATTGAAAACTCAGATGCAATAGTTAAGGGAAGTGAAGAGCTTCCTGAAGAAATTGAAAACTTTATAGAAGGTAATGATGTAAAAGTTTTAGAATTTCAATCTGAAGAAACTTTAACAGAAGCGTATTTAGAATTTTATAAAGAAAACGTTTTAGAATTAAGCGAATAATTAAAGGAATGATTAGAAAAATTGGTGTTATAGGTATTAGCCTATTTTGTTTAGCTCTAGTGAGCTCATGTGAAAAAGATTTTAATGATATTGGATCTGGTGTAGTAAAAAACACAAAATTCAACACGAATCAAATAGATTTAGAGTTGAAAATTACTCCAAAAGATATTGAAAATGTTAGAGCAGATAATATAGGAGCTACTATTTCAGAATACTGGTTAGGTGTTTATAAAAGTGGTAATTATAAAACTATGGAAGCTTCTTTTGTAAGTCAATTGGGTTTGCCTAGTAGTTTAAAAACAAGTGACACTAAAGCAGCAGAAAAGAAGGATGAAATTGATTCGGCTTTTGTTTTAGATAAAGTTATTTTAAAATTACCTTATACGGCTACAAGTATTGGTAAAGAGAGTGATGGTAAGCCAAAATTTAGGTTAGACTCTGTGTTAGGTAATCCTAATTTAGCTACTAATGTTAAGGTTTATAGGAATAATACTTTTTTAAATGCTTTAGATCCAGGAAACCCTACACAACAAAATACTTTTTTATCGAATCATGATTATTCGTATACAGAAGTTGATTTGTTAAGTGAAGATGCAAACTTTTCTTTTATACCTAAGGCTGTTGATACTATGATTACTATAACAAGAAGTTATAGCGATGGTAGAACCTTTGAGAGTGAAGAGAAATTAATAAGTAAAGCGCCTTTTTTAGCAATAACACTAGATAAAGATAAAATGAAAACTATGTTTTGGGACAAATTTAGTGATCCTGAATTTGCAAATTCACAGGTTTTTAATGAGTTTTTTAAAGGTATTGTTGTGAAAGCAGAAGGCACTGATGGTGTTGCGGTACCGTTAAGTTTTGCTGGTACAGGCGAGTCTGCCAGTATGGATTTCTTCTATACAATTACCAGAACAGAGAAGAAAACGGATGATGCTGCATTGACTTATAAAGATACAGTTCCCACAAAATTCTCATTTCCATTAAGAGGAGTTAGTAATAGTATTTATAAAATGTCTCCTGCAACAGTAGCTGTTCCTGCTGATAATTTTTCAGTACAAGGAACTGCTGGTTCTTCAGTTGAAATAGAAGTTTTGGGAGTTAACTTAGTTAAACTAAAACAAAATGACCCTAATAATACTTTATTGAAGCATGAAGATCAAGATGCTGATAATAACGGTTATTTAGATTTAAAAGAATTGGCAAATATTAGAAATACTAATGGAGGAGAGTATGGGTTGTTAGTAAATGATGCTACTTTATCATTTTATATAAATCAAACAGTTAATACAGATAAAAATATAGTGCCTCAAAGATTGTTACTACACGGTTTTACAGATAGTAAACCTACTCATATTTCTGATTCTTACTTTGAATCAGGCACCTATGGAGGTAACATAGATGTAACAGATAATTTACCAGAAAAATATACGTTTAGAATTACCCGCTACATATCAGATTTATTAGATAAGTCTACTACAAATTTTTCACCCCTTGTTTTAAAAGTTTATAATAACCCTACAGATAATCCCAATAAAGCTAATAGAGTTGTGGATGTTAATGTAAAAGGTTACAATTGGAACCCTAGAGGAGTTACATTGTTAAATGAGAATGAGTCATCAAATGGGGAAAAAAGAGCAGTGCTAAAAATTTCATATTCAGAAAAAAAATAAAGAATTGACATGTGTGGTATTACAGGTTATATAGGTTATAGAGATGCTTATCCTATAGTTATTAATGGTTTAAAACGTTTAGAGTACAGAGGTTACGACAGTGCTGGGATTATGATGTATGATGGTAGTCAGATGCATTTGTCTAAAACAAAAGGTAAAGTCTCAGACCTAGAGGTTATAACAAATAAAGAAGAAGAACGTAAAAAGGGTAGAATTGGTATTGGACATACTAGATGGGCTACTCATGGGGTGCCTAATGATACAAACTCACACCCTCACTTTTCACAATCAGGAAACTTAGTTATTGTTCATAATGGTATTATTGAGAATTATGATACGATAAAAAAAGAATTAATAGGAAGAGGTTACGAGTTCAAAAGTGATACCGATACAGAAGTTTTAATTAATCTAATAGAGGAGGTTAAGAAAAATGAGGACTGTAAATTAGGAAAAGCGGTGCAATTAGCACTTACAAATGTTATTGGAGCTTATGCAATTGCAGTATTTGATAAAACAAAGCCAAATGAATTAGTTGTTGCTAGATTAGGAAGCCCAATAGCTATTGGTGTAGGTAAGAATAATGAAGAGTTTTTTGTAGCTTCTGATGCTTCACCTTTTATTGAGTTTACTAAAAATGCTATTTATTTAGAGGATGGAGAATTAGCTATTATTAAAAAGGATAAAGGTATAAAGGTTAGGAAGATTGATAATGATAAAGAGGTAGATGCTAATATTCAAGAATTACAATTAAGTTTAGAGCAAATAGAAAAAGGAGGTTATGATCACTTTATGTTAAAGGAGATTTATGAACAACCTAAAGCTATTACAGATACATATAGAGGAAGAATGTTACCTAATGAAGGAATTATTCGTATGGCTGGTGTTGATGATAATATGCCTAAGTTTTTAAATGCTAATAGAATTATTATTGTTGCTTGTGGTACTTCTTGGCATGCAGGATTGGTAGGAGAGTATCTTTTTGAAGATATGGCAAGAATACCAGTAGAAGTTGAATATGCTTCTGAGTTTAGGTATAGAAACCCTATTATTACACCAAATGATATTGTAATAGCTATATCTCAATCAGGAGAGACTGCAGATACCTTAGCGGCTATTAAATTAGCAAAATCAAAAGGAGCTTTTGTTTTTGGAGTATGTAATGTAGTTGGTTCTTCTATTGCTAGAGAAACCCATGCGGGTGCTTATACCCATGCAGGTCCTGAGATTGGTGTTGCATCTACTAAAGCTTTTACAACCCAAATTACTGTACTTTCTTTAATAGCTTTAAAATTAGCGCAAGCTAAAGGAACTTTGTCTGTTTCTGCAGTAAACAATTATTTACAGGCGTTACAACAAATACCTGCTCAGGTGGAAAAGCTTTTAGAAATAGATAGTTTGGTAAAGCATATTGCATCTGTTTATATGGAGGCTAGTAATTGTTTGTACTTAGGAAGAGGGTTTAATTTCCCTGTAGCACTTGAAGGAGCTTTAAAGTTAAAAGAGATTTCATACATTCATGCAGAAGGATATCCTGCGGCTGAAATGAAACATGGTCCTATAGCTTTAATAGATGAGAATATGCCTGTTTTTGTTATTGCTACTAACAAAGGGCACTATGAAAAGGTAGTAAGTAATATTCAGGAAATTAAATCTAGAAGTGGTAAAATTGTAGCAATTGTTACTGAAGGTGATGTAACAGTGAAAGAAATAGCCGATCATGTAATAGAGATTCCTGATACTGAGGAGGCTTTTACTCCTTTGTTAACTACAATTCCTTTACAGTTGCTGTCTTATCATATAGCTGTGATGTTAGGGAAAAATGTAGATCAACCGAGAAATTTAGCAAAATCAGTTACAGTAGAGTAAAGATTTTTACTTTTGGAAAAATATTTTTAAAAAACTCAGGGCTTTCCTGAGTTTTTTTCTTTTTGTCTCAGAACTATATAAACAGGAAAGTGGTCTGAAAAACCACCTTTATACCATGGCCCTATAAAAGTTCTGAATGGGCTTCCTTTGTATTTTCCTTTATGAATTTTCATCCAAGGCTTTTTAAATATACCTGCTTTTATAAAAGCCAAGCTACTTTCAGTTTTAAAAAAGCTTTTGGAAATTATTATTTGGTCAAATAAATGCCAGTTTCCATTAAAAGTTAGCGTTCCATTATTGTTAGAGTGTAATTCACTCATGGGGTTATGAAAATCTTTGGTAACCAAATGTTTTTCGACACTTTCACTTGACGGGTCGTCATTAAAATCTCCCATAATAATAAACTTTGAATTGACCTTATCTTTTAGTTTTATTGAGTTAATTATATTTTGAACCTTCTTTGCTGCTGCAATTCGTTTGTGTTTAGAAATTAGGTTTTTATCTTTTCTTGAAGGCCAATGATTAATCAATATATGAACTAAATCTCCATTAAGAATACCTTCAACAACTAATAAATCTCTAGTTTTCTCGTTTGTTTTAGAATCTTCATTTATAATTATAGGGTAGGTTTTAGAAGATAGAGGAGTAAATAATCTGTTTTTATATAGTAATGCAACATCGATTCCTCTTTTATCAGATGAATTATGGTGAATATAGCTGTAATTTTGTTTTAAAAGATTATTATGTCTAACTAAATCATGGAGTACTTTTTTGTTTTCTATTTCAACTAGGCCAATAATAGCAGGAGAATATGCTGAATAATTGGTGCCTATGATTGAAATTACAGAGCTAATTTTTTTTATTTTTTGTTTATATCTTCTATTGCACCATTTCTTTTTGCCTTTAGGGGTAAATTCATTATCAAGTGTTAAAGGGTCGTTCAAAGTATCAAAAAGATTTTCAACATTATAACAAGCAATAGTGATCGTTTTTTTTCTTATTTCGTTAGGCATACTTATATAAAAATCTATATTTTTTTTAGAGGATTATAAAAGAATAAACATAATACTAACATTAGATTTTGAAAAGGTTTTATTAATTTTTTTAAATTAAATGTGAAATAGTTAAAATTAAAATAGTCTAGCTTCTATAATAACGAAAATATGAAAAGAATTTTATTAATTAATCAATGTTAATTTTTTGTAACTATTTGCTTTGTAAGGCATTGTGTAACGTAAAAAATAACTTAAGATAACATTTCGTTTTGTGATTAATAGTTTGTGTTACAGTACTTTTACATCGTAAAATAAAAACAAAATATAACCCTTTAATCAGTAAAAACTAAAAAAATGAGAAAGCTAGTATTATTTGTAACTGTAGTAATGATGAGTTTATCAACATTTGCTAACAATGAAATCCCAGTAAAAGACGAAATTAGAACTAAAATTGTAAAGTTATTAGGTAGAGTTAATCTTACAATTAAGGAAGAAGTAAAAACTACTGTTGACTTTTTAATAAATAAAAAAGGAGAAGTAGTGATATTAGAAATAGATTGCGCAAGCCCAGAGGTTTGTAGCTACATTAAAAGTAAGCTTAACTATAAAAAGGTATATAAGAAATTAAATACATCTTTAAAGGTATATAAGATGCCTTTAACAATAGTTAAAAACTAACTTTTTAGTTGTGTGTAATTAAGAACCTCGCTAAAAAGCGAGGTTTTTTATTTTACACTTTTTTAATAACATTTGTTACAACACCCCAAATTATAAAATTATTTTCTTCGGTAATTTCTATGATAGGATAGTCTGGGTTTTCAGGTTGTAGCCATACTTTTTGTCCTTCCACACGTAAGCGCTTTACTGTAAATTCTCCATCTAAAAAACAAACAGCTATTTTATTGTTTTCAGGAGTAATACTTCTATCAATAATTAATAAATCATTATCATCTAAGCCAGCACCAATCATTGATTGCCCACTAACACGTGCAAAAAATGTAGCTTCTTTGTTTTTTATAAACTCTTCATCTAAAGAAATTCTGGTTTCTTTAAAATCATCAGCAGGAGAAGGAAAGCCAGCAGAAATGCCTGTATCAATAAATAAACTACCTTTTTGTTTTGATGTTTTTGGAGAAAAAAAGATTAATGATTTTGACATTGTATATTTTTTACAGATTTATTTTACTTTAATTATTTCATTAATATTTGTAGTGTATTTTGGAGAAAGGTGCTCTTGTTTCATTTTCCAAGTACGTTTTAAATCTTGTCTTGCTAGTTTTATTTTATCAGACTTATATTTTTTATTTACCTTATCAATAGCTTTCATTAAATGAACATGTTTTTTAGGTTCTTTTTCAAATAGATGTAATTGATAGTTATTATTAGGAACTAATCCTGTAACAATAACACCTGCTCTTTTAAATTTAACTCCTTTTTTAAAAATAGTTTCAACAGCCTTAACGGATTGCTTACTAATAACTAATGAAGAGTTGGTTGGGGTTGAAAGAACAATTGTTTTACTAGCCTTATATCTATCAATATTGTTTTGATATCTATTGCTGCTAAGTGTAACTATAATCATATAGCAACAAGAGTGTTGTTTTCTTAATTTTTCAGCACATGAAATGGCAAAGGTTGAAACACGTTCTTTAATATCATTAATGTTCGAAAAAGTAGATTCAAAACTTCTCGTAGTTGCTATTGCTTTTTTAGAAGTATTTTCATCTAAATTCAATTTAGAAATGCCTTTTAAATCTTGTTGAAGTTTCCATTCAGTAATAGAGAAGTTTTTTCTAACCCATTCGCTATTTAATTCTACAAAATCAATAGCTTTAGTGCAGCCTTTGACTTTTAATCTTTTTTGTAATCTATGACCTATTCCCCATACTTTTTCTATTGGTGTCCATTTTAATGCTTTTAGTCTTTTTTCTTCAGAATCTATAATATAAACTCCATTTGTTTTTTGAGGAAACTTCCTGGCTATTTTATTAGCAACTTTACTCAAGGATTTGGTTGGGGCAATGCCAACACAAGTAGGTATTCCAACCCATTGGTTAATTCTATTCCTTATTTCAATACCGTAGTTTTCAAAATTAATATGATCAAAACCTTTGAACTCTAAGAAAGCTTCATCTATAGAATATACTTCTACATCAGGTGTAAATTGATATAGAATATTCATAACGCGTTCGCTCATATCACCATATAAAGGATAATTAGATGATAACACATCTATATTATGTTTTTTAAACTCTTGCTTAAATTTAAAAGCCGGAGCTCCCATTGGGATAAATTTTTTAGCTTCATCACTACGAGAAATAACACAACCGTCGTTGTTACTTAAAATTACAACAGGTTTGTTAAGTAAGTTAGGGTTAAATACGCGTTCACAGGAAGCATAAAAATTGTTACAATCAACTAAAGCAAACATAGTGTAAAGATAAGAAATTTGTACTTTTGCACTTGTATGATAGAAACACGTAAGGCAATTTCAGAGAAAGCGGTTCTAATAGGTATTATAACCCAAAACCAAGATGAAAATCAGTCAGAAGAATATTTAGATGAATTGGAGTTTTTAACTTCTACTGCTGGAGGAGTTGCTGTAAAGCGATTTGTTCAAAAGTTAGAAAAACCTAATCCTAAAACATTTTTAGGAACTGGGAAGTTGGATGATGTAAAAGCATATATTGAAACACACAATATTGGTACAGCTATTTTCGATGATGAATTATCGCCAGCTCAATTAAGAAACATAGAAAGAATATTAAATTGTAAGATTCTTGATAGGACAAATTTGATACTTGATATTTTTGCAAATAGAGCGCAAACTAGTTCTGCAAAAAAACAGGTAGAACTTGCTCAATATGAATATTTGTTGCCTAGATTAACTAGAATGTGGACGCATCTTGATAAACAAAAAGGAGGTATTGGAATGCGTGGGCCAGGTGAGACAGAAATAGAAACAGACCGTCGTATTATTAGAGATAAGATTACTTTGTTAAAAAAGAAGTTGGTAACTATTGATAAGCAAATGGCTGTCCAGCGAAAGAATAGAGGTAAAATGGTTCGCGTGGCTTTGGTTGGGTATACAAATGTAGGTAAGTCAACCTTAATGAACGTAGTAAGTAAAAGTGACGTTTTTGCAGAAAATAAGTTATTTGCTACTCTTGATACAACTGTAAGAAAGGTGGTTATTAAAAATATTCCTTTTTTAATGACAGATACTGTAGGGTTTATCAGAAAATTACCAACACAATTAGTAGAGTCTTTTAAATCTACTTTGGATGAAGTTCGTGAAGCAGATTTGTTATTACATGTTGTAGATATTTCTCATCCTAATTTTGAAGATCATATTTCATCTGTAAACAAAATATTGGATGAAATAAAAAGTGTCGATAAACCAACGCTTATGGTTTTTAATAAAATTGATGCTTACCAACATGAAACAATAGATGAAGATGATATGATTACTGAAAAAACAAAAGCACATTATACATTAGATGATTGGAAGAAAACTTGGATGAATGATATGCAAAAAGAAAGTATATTTATATCCGCAATCAATAAAAGTAATTTAGAAGAATTTAAAGAGAAAGTGTATAGTGAAGTAAGAAATATTCATGTTCAACGTTTTCCTTATAATGATTTCTTATATCAAGATGAATAAAAATAAATATATTTAATATTGCTTAATTGTATTTTTTTTATTACTTTTAAGTCCCTTTAAAATAGTTTAACATTTTAATCCCCCTCTAAAATGAAAAAAAGACATATCCTCTCAAAAACAAGAACTTATGTTCATGATGAAGTAAAAAACTACAGTATAAGAGTTTTCTTAAAATCAAACACCTAAATATTTAATTTGTCCTTCTAGTAACTTTTTTTATAACAAAAAGGTTTCGTTGTAATTGCATAAAGGAAATTAAATTTTATTTGTGAGTTATACCGATTAGTTGCTTTAGGATGCAAATAATCATATGATGAGAAGACTAACTATACTTTTTATATTAATATCCCATTTAACCTTTTCTCAAGAAGTGTGTACTTCAAGTAGAGATGGAGTTGAAGACCTTAACTCTATTTCAGATATAAAGAAGTGTACAGTTACAGTTGAAAAATCCAAAAACGCAAAAAATCCTTTAAAAATAACTGTGATATCAAACAGAGGACATCATAAGAGGAAGTTGTTTGCCAATGAAGAGGTGAAAGCTGTAAGTGAACTTCATTCTGGAGATGTTACTGCTGTTGAAGCTGTAAATAGCCCAGATGTTACTATGAGAGATTTGAAAGAGAAAATAATTGAATTAAATAAAAGAATAGAAAAAGAAAATAATACTTTTTCGTTTGATACTGTTGATGTAATACCAATGTTTCATTCTTGTGCAGATGGAGGATTAGATGATGTTGATTGTTTTAATTATGAAATGCAAAAGCATTTAATGGATAATATTGAATACCCAGCAAAAGCAATAAAGAAGAAAATTGAAGGGGATATTTGGGTGAGTTTTGTAATAACAAGTAATGGTTCAATTAAAGATATTATGGCTGAAGGCCCAGAAAATACTGATGTTTTAAAAGAAGAAGCAGTAAGGATTGTTTCGTTACTTCCGGTTTTTGAACCAGGGAAACAGGATAGCAAAAGTATTAATGTAACTTATAAATTTCCTATAAGTTTTAATCTTCAAAATTTAGAATAAATCCTCTTTTACTTTTAGACTAAAGGTTGCTAAATTCTTATTTTGAAGAGTGGTTTTTAGTAGTTTAATAATTTTTTATTACATTTGTTTGTTATTTTGTTTAAAATGAATCGACTAACCTTAAGAGTTAATTTATTTTAGAAATAATTAAACACCCCCAATTATGAAAAAAACATTCCTACTAATAGTTGGAGTAATGCTTGTTACTACCAACTTATTCTCTCAAAAAGTTTGTGAGTCTCCAGATGAAGCTTCTTCTGATCTTAATAGTATCACAAAATGCACTATCAAGCCATCGAAGAATGGTAAAGATAAAAAGACAAGACAAATAGCTGTTAAAGTTTCTGCAAGTAAAAGATATTTAAAGAAAAGAGAAGTAGCTAGAAAACAGAATGCAAACACATTAGGGAGAATTAACGGTTCAGGTATAAGTAGTTCTAATGAAAGCACAAGTATAGATGGTTCATTAGCACTAAAAAGTAACATAGAAGACGTTAAAAATAAGTTATCTGCTGAAGAAGTTAGAATGGCTTCTAAATTTAGTGCTGTAGATAGAATTCCTGCTTTTGAAGCATGTAGTAGTGTAAAAAGCAAGGATAGAGCTGGTTGTTTTAATGAGGAGATGGTAAAACATATACAAAAGTATTTTAAATATCCTAGTCAAGCTGTAAAAGATTTAATCCAAGGCGAGGTTTGGGTTCGTTTTATCATTGATAAAAATGGAGAGGTTAGAAATATAAAAACATTAGGGCCTAAAAATGGTAAGATTTTAAATAATGAGGCAAAAAGAGTAGTTGCGTACCTACCTAAGTTTAAACCAGCGAGAAAAGATGGTAAGCGTGTAGCTGTTAAATATGGTTTTCCTATTACCTTTTCTTTAGATGAATAGTTATCTATAACATTTCATTATTTAATTTTGTTTTAATCCATTAATTAGGGGTTATTATAATTTGGGTTTTAATTTTTTTAGTATCTTTCTTTGGGCTTAGTTTATTCTTTCGTAAAATCAAAAAGAATAAGTAAAATGTATCATTATTATCTATCGAATAAATAAATTTCATACTTAGAACAAAAATCAAAAATTAACTTTTCAACCAAAACTTTATGGGAAAAAAAATACTATTAACCATTCTTTTTATGGTTTCTTTTGCTATAGTAAATGCTCAAATATCCATAACAGGTAACGTTTATGATGAATATTTAGAACCTTTTTCTAATGCAAAAATTAAAACACTAGATACTAATGTTACTTCTGGAAGTGACGGTAGTTTTTCTTTGAAGACAGAACAGGCTTTTCCTTTTACTATTCAAGTAACCGCATTTGGATATAAAACAGAAAGCCTAGAAATAACTTCAAAAGATCAAGAGATTAACATTGTATTAAAGGAAAATACTTCGTTAGACGAAGTTGTAATATCTGCTTCTAGATCGCCTGAAAGAGTAATTGAATCGCCAGTAACTATTGAAAGAATGGGGATTTCTGATATTAAAAGAAACTCTTCAGCTTCTTTTTATGATGGATTAGTAAATTTAAAAGGAATCGAATCTCGTGAAGCTAATTATGGTTTTAAATCGGTGAATTCAAGAGGGTTTTCTACATTTGACAATACACGTTTTGTTCAATTAGTTGATGGTGTAGAAACGTCAATACCAGCTTTAAATTTTTCAGCTGGAAATATAGTAGGTCTTTCTGAATTGGATGTTAGAGATATTGAAATTCTGCCAGGAGCTTCATCTGCATTATATGGTGCAAATGCTTTTAATGGTATTTTATTAATGAGAAGTAAAAATCCTTTTGATTATGATGGTATTAGTACTTACATAAAAGGCGGATATACATCTCAAGAGCAAGCAGGTAATAATTCGTTTTACGATGTAGGTATTAGAATGGCTCATAGGTTTAGTAATAAATTAGCAGCAAAGGCTAATCTAACTTATTTTAGAGCAGAAGAATGGCATGCAAATAGTTTAGCTAATACAACTGGACCTGGTGGTGAGATTATAACAGGAACACGAAGTAACCCTGGGTATGATGGGCTTAATGTGTATGGCGATGATTTTGCTTTTTCTTTAAGGCAAATTGCTGAATTAGGTGGAGTACCACAAGTAATTGGGTTATTGCCAGATCCAGACCAAAGAATAACTAGAACTGGTTTTGAAGAAAAAGACATAGCTGATTACGGAGGAGAAAATGTTAAATTTGATGGAGCGTTACATTATAGACCTTGGGGAGATGAGGATTTGGAGATTGTTTTAAATGCTAGAGTGTCAAGAGGAAATAATGTATATCAAGGTACTAATAGGTTTTCTCAAAAAAATTATTTTGTTCAACAATATAAATTAGAGTTCTTAGGAAAGAATTTCTTTTTAAGAGGTTATTATACAGGAAATGATTCAGGTAATAGTTACGATCTTCGATTTGCTGGTATTGCGATGAATGAGTTAATCAAACCTTCTATACAATGGTTTGGAGAATATTTAAATAGATATATAGCTTCTGGTTTTAACCACGTTGCTGCTAGAGATTTTGCTGATGCTAATAGACCAGTTTCTGGATCTAATCAATATGAAAATTTACTTAATCAAGTAATTAATAAGCCTATTGATGAAGGTGGAGCAGCTTTAATAGATCAAACATCATTTTATCATGCTGACGCCAATTATAATTTTAGAGACATAATTAAATGGGGTGAGGTTCAAATAGGAGGTTCGTATAGAATTCATAATGTAAACTCTAACGGAACTTTATTTACAGATAAGTTTAGTAGAATTAGGTTTGATAATTATGGAGCTTATGCTCAATTACAAAAAAAGTTTTTAGAAGATAAATTAAAGTTTACAGGATCAATTCGCTATGATAAATCTAAGAATTTTGAAGGTAACTTTTCTCCAAGGATTGCATTAAATTATTCTTTAGGAGAAGGTAATGACCATGTGTTAAGAGCTTCTTATCAAACAGGTTTTAGGAATCCTAGTATTACTGAACAGTATTTTGGGTTAAGAACAGGTGCTAATAGATTTATTTTAGGAACAGCTGATGAGAATTTAGATAGATTTTCTACAACTATAAATAATAATAATGGAAGTGTAACCACACTAACAGGACGAGATGCATTTAGTAATGCTTTTTTGAGTTCTTCTGTTATTAACGGAACTCCAATACAGGCAAATGTAGCTCCAATAAAACCAGAGAAAGTAGCTTCTTATGAAATAGGTTATAGGAGTATTATTGGTTTAACCGATAAAAACTTATTAGAATTAGATATAAATGCGTATTACAATCAATATGATGATTTTGTAGCTTTTAAGAATGTTATAGTACCTAATTACGGTAAAATAGTAAATGGGTTGCCTAATTTAGAAGCGCAGAGTGCATTTGCAAATGGTGATTTAACAGAGTTCGTATTAAATACTAACTCTTTAGCAGAAGTTAGTTCATATGGTGTTGGTTTAGGGTTAAATACAAAAGTGTTAAAAACATTTAATATTGGTTTAAATTACACATTATCCAAAATGATTTTTGATGAAGAATCAGATCCAAATTTTAATCCTGGTTTTAATACTCCTGAGCATCAAGTGAAGTTAATGTTTGGTAATCCAAATTTGTTCAAAAATTTTGGATTTAATATTAGTGCTCGCTGGCAAAATGAGTTTTTATGGCAGTCAAGTTTTATAAATAGTATGGTGGATCAAAGAACGGTATTAGATGCTCAAATAAATTATAGAGTACCAGTTATGAAATCAAGATTTAAATTAGGAGGAACTAATTTAACTCAGAATGAATACGTTGTTGCGCCAGGCTCAGGTAATATAGGTTCTTTGTATTATTTGTCTTGGACAATAAATGATTAATAGTTAAGATGTTTAATATATAACAGATAAAAAGTGGTTTTAACCACTTTTTTTTTGAAAAACATTTTTTTTGAAAAAAAAATCGTACATTTGCGCGCCAATTATAACTATCAAACTACTATTTAACAAATAAAATTAATTATTAATTAATCCCCTTAGTATGAATAAGATACTTTCGTTAATAGTAATAATGATTTTCTCAGTGTGTAACATAACAGCACAAGAAGTATGTGCAACACCTGAAGAAGACGCTTTGGATTTAAATAGTATAACTAAGTGTACTATTAAACCTTCAAAGAACGGAAAAGATAAGAAAACTAGACAGATTACAGTAAAGGTTTCTGCTAGTAGACGCTTCTTAAAAAAGAGAGCCGCAAAAAAACAAGCTGTTTCAGGAGTAGGTAGTTTAAGTACTTCTGGAGTTTCTTCTATAGCAACTTCTAGTGAAGTTAAGAGTGATATAAAAGAAGCTAAAGTAGCATCTTCTTCTAAAATAAACAAAAACAAAGATTTTAAAGACAACATAGCAAGCTTAAAAGCTAAGCTTTCTAAAGAAGAAGTTAGAAAGGCATCTAGATTTAGTACAGTAGATAAAATACCAGCTTTTTCTAAGTGTATCAGTGCTAAAAAAGATGAAAGAATAGATTGTTTTAATGAAGAAATGGTAAGTCATATTCAAAAACATTTCCGTTATCCTGGTGAAGCTGTTCGTGATCAGATAGAAGGAGAAGTATGGGTACGTTTTATTATTGATAAAAATGGATATGTAAGAAACATTAAAACTTTAGGTCCTGATAATGGTGAAATTCTGAATGAAGAGGCTAGAAGAGTAGTAACTAAACTTCCACATTTTAAGCCCGCAAGAAAGGAAGGTAAGCCAGTGTCTGTTAAATATGGATTCCCCATTAATTTCTCTCTCGAGGAATAAAACCCCTATATATTATAATTTAAACTTTACAAAAAAATGTTAAAAAGACAATTAGCAATGATTGTTTTTACGTTGTGTATGCTTACTAGTTATGCGCAAGTAAAAATTAACGGATTAGTTTATGATGAGTATTTAGAGCCATTTTATGGTGCAAAAGTTACTCATGGTAAAAACTACACTGCATCTAATACAGATGGAGAGTTTTCAATTGTTTTAACTAGTGATGTATTACCGCAAACAATTACGGTGTCAGCATTTGGTTATAAAACGGAAAAAGTAATAATTACTTCTTTAGAAAAAAAAGTAAATGTAATTCTTAAAGAAAATATTTTATTAGATCAGGTAATTATTTCTGCTTCGAGAATACCTGAACGTATTATTGAATCGCCAGTAACTGTTGAGCGTTTTGGAATAAATGATATAAAGAGAAATACCTCTAATTCATTTTATGATGGATTAACTAATTTAAAAGGTATTCAGTCAAGAGAAGGTAGTTATGGTTTTAAGTCTGTTAACACTAGAGGTTTTTCTGACTTTAGTAATTCTAGATT
Source organism: Tenacibaculum sp. 190524A02b (assembly GCF_964036645.1). NCBI lineage: Bacteria > Pseudomonadati > Bacteroidota > Flavobacteriia > Flavobacteriales > Flavobacteriaceae > Tenacibaculum > Tenacibaculum vairaonense. Next base: position 3,921,074 of record NZ_OZ038525.1, read on the forward strand.
TGTACAATTAGTAGATGGTATGGATACTGCCGCTCCAGCTTTAAACTTTAGCCCAGGGAACTTAGGAGGGATTTCTGAATTAGACATCCATAGTGTGGAGATATTACCAGGAGCATCGTCAGCTTTATATGGAGCAAATGCTTATAATGGTATTATGCTAATGAATACTAAAAGCCCATTTGATTTTACTGGTATTAGTGTGTTACTAAAGAGTGGTGTTACAAACCAAAATGCAGCAGGAACGAACCCGTTTTATGATGCTACTATACGTATGGCATATAAATTTAACGAGTATTTTGCTGCTAAGGCAAACTTGTCTTATTTTGAAGCTGAAGAATGGCACGCTAATGACTATAGAAATAGAGAGGTTGATACGAATGAAATTACTAATGGAGATATAAATTCTACACCTAATTATGATGGAGTAAATACTTATGGAGATGAAATTTTTAGTGATTTATCTTTCTTTAGTAACGCATTTCCTGCAGGAAGCTTAATTAGAAGAACAGGATATAGAGAAAGAGAACTTTTAGAAAGTTATGAATCTAATAATTTAAAATTTTCTGGGTCGTTACATTTTAGGCCTTTTCAAGATGAGTCTTTAGAGATTATTTTAGCTACAAGATTAGCTATGGGAGATAATCTTTTCCAAGGTACAAGTAGGTACGCACAACGTAATTATTATATAGGTCAATCAAAGTTTGAAGTTAAAGGAGATAACTTCTACGCGAGGGTTTATTATACAAGAAATGATGCTGGGAATAGTTATGATTTAACTACTACGGGTATTGCTTTAAATGAAGCATCAACGCCTTTTGGAGTATGGTTAAACAGTTACTTCAATGAATTAGTAAAAACAGGAAGCATTGGGAGTATAGTAGGTGCAAGAAGAGTTGCAGATGCGAATAGATTAACTCCAGGAACGGAAGCCTTCCAAAATGCTTTTAATACAATTACAAGTACTAAAATAACTGAAGGAGGATCTAAGATTTATGATAGAAGTTCGTACATACATGCTGATGGAAATTACAATTTTGCTAGTTTAGTAAATGATTGGGCTGATATTCAAGTAGGAGGTTCTTTCAGACAATATAATCCAGATTCACAAGGAACTATTTTTAATGACGCTAATGAGTCTATTAAAATAAATGAATATGGTGTATATGGACAGATTCAAAAGAAGTTTTTAGATGAAAGACTTAAAATAACTACTTCTTTACGTTATGATAAATCTCAAAACTTTGAAGGTAACTATTCACCAAGATTTGCTGTAAATTATGCTTTAGGAGAAGATAAGGGGCATATTTTAAGAGCATCTTATCAAACAGGTTTTAGAAACCCAACTATCCAGGAACAGTATTTATTTTTAAATGCAGGGGTTAAGACAAATGTTGGAGCTACTAAAGATAATTTAGATAGAATTCAGTATAATAATGTAGATTTTATTCCTCTTTTAAATGACTTCTTTGCAAGTACAACTACTGGAGATGAAATTATAAATAATGCTTTGTTAACTAAATCAGTATATGATTCACAAACTTATTTAAAGTCTGATTATACTGAAATAAAACCTGAAAGTGTAAAAACTTTTGAAACAGGTTATAGAAGTATACTTCGTTTAAATAACAATACAAATTTAGATTTAGATATCAATGCTTTTTATAGCCAGCATAAAGATTTTGTTTTCTTCCAAGATGTTGTTGTACCTAATTATGGAACTGTTTATCCTAACGGTACTAAAAAATTGACAGATGCAGAGTTAGCTTTACCTGCAAATCAAGGGGCATTTGCAATTGATAATGTAGTAGTATTAGATCCAGTTGCAAACATAGCATTTAATAATGGTCATGTTCGTGAATTCAACTTAATAACAAATGCAAAATCAGAAGTAGAATCATTTGGTTTTGGGATAGGTATGCATACTAAATTATTTAGAAATTTTGATATTGGTGTAAACTATAATTTTATTGATTATAGGTACGAAGATTTAGATTTAGGTTTATTTGAACCTAACTTTAATACACCTAAGCATACAGCTAAAGTTCAATTTGGAAATGATAAATTGTTTAAAAACTTTGGATTTAACATTAATGCAAGATGGACAGATAAATATAGATGGGTGTCTCCTTATGTAAAAGGAGATATTGATGCAAGGACAGTGATTGATGCACAATTAAATTATCGTATACCTAGTTTTAAATCTGTGTTTAAAGTTGGAGGAACTAATTTGTTTGGAGAAGAGTACATGGTTGCTCCTGGTGCAGGAAGAATAGGTCAGTTATATTATATCTCTTGGATTATTAATAACTAAGAAAAAATATTTTAAAAAGTAAACACCTAAATCTTATGATTTAGGTGTTTTTTTATGCTTATCTAAGTGTTGATATAACTAAGATAATGTACAGCTTATTTTATCTAAAGAACAGCCATAATTAAACTCAAAATCAATATGAATTAAGTCTCCAGCTTTTACTTCTAATTCATTGGTGGTTTTTAAAACAGTAGGAGGCATTAAACTATCTGTTCCTGTAAAGTTAGCTCCTTCAGTTACTTCAACATAAGATTCAAGATATAGGGCATTTACTTTTCCTGTAAATAATACAGGTACAGAAAAACTTAATTTAACTCCTTGCTTTTTTTCTTTTAACAATTCAATTTCGTTAACTAAAAATTGTTGAGATAAAAACATTGGTTGATGCCTTGTAAACATAACTGGATAATGATGAATATCTTCGTCTATTTCAGCTTCACATAGGCGTGCAAAGTTTACAATTCTATTAGGAAATAACTTCCCTTCAGGCTGAAGGAAATTACGCATGTGCTGAAATATTTGGACTTGAAACTCATTGGCACAATAAATACTCATTAACTCTCCAATAATATGATCTACTTTTTCAGGTAAATCTACGGTCATAGCATCAGCAAAAATAACTTCTACTTTATTAGCCCAAGGATATTGTGAAATTTCCTTTTTTATGAAGGGAATTAGGTCAGGATTATTTTCTATTAAATAAGCTTTTTTAACATAAGGCATGTAAAGTTTAGTAAGAGGTAATGTTCCTACGCCAATTTCACAAACTACTGCATCTTTAAAGTTATTATTTAATTCAAAAGCTTTTTTAAAGGCGTTTACTCTTTGCTTATCGGTTTCCATTATTTTATAGTAAATTTCAGGAAAACCAAAATGTGATTCGTTAAAAGTTTGCGCTTCTAATAAACCATATTTTAAAAGTTCATAATTATCTATAATTGATTCAAACAGTTCTTTATTCATATTATATCCTTAATAATAAATATTTTACTTTAATGGTGTAAAGAAATACATATTTTTTTACTTCTCAATAGAATTAAGAAGTTTATTAGAACACTATAGTTACCGTTTAATAAGTTAAAAAATAGTTTTATTACTTGTTAAATATTATGATATACTACCCTAGTAAAGAAAAAATATTATTAACTTATCTAGTTTTATCTATTAGAGAAATAATTAAAGCACCTACTTTATCATTGTTTTTTTCAAAAAGAACACCTATTCTAAGAGTTGAGTCTGAATTTCTATTATCATTTAAGTAAACCCATTCACCAAACTCAGTAGAAGCAACAAATTGTATACGTACTTTGTTAGTTAAGGCTCCTTTTTTTATAGGAACAGGAGTAGATTCAACAGAACTAGTTAAATCCCCCCAATAAGTATTTAAATCGTCAATAATCTTTTGTGTATCTGCTAATGTGAAATCTTGATACTCGCTGAGTAAATCTTTGAGGTTAGTAGTGTTTTTGTCACGTAGAGAAGTGACAACTCTGTTGTGTTTTTCTTTTCTTTTCTGTTCTAATGATTGCTCATTCTTGTTACTTTTTAAAGTATTTTCTGAATACGTAAAGCTAATGAGAGGTAAAGTTGCTAATAAAAAAACGAAAAGGAGTGTGTTTTTTTTCATAATTGTTTATGATTAAGTTGTTTACATATAAATATACTATATTTTATTTACGGTGTCAAATGATGACTTAAGCATTATACGACATTACAATTGCAGAGAGATAATCGTATGGTATAATTCATTGTTGTTTTGTATTGGAACAGTTCATTCTTTTAATAATATATATAATATGAATAAAGTATACAGTCATAAAAGATTAACTCAGAATGGAGAATCATATATGTTAACGATAAAATTTTTGTTGCGTTGAGCAAAGTATAGACTAGTGCGAGAAGTTTTATTTATTCTTCTTTTAGTTTAGAGAAATACACTAAAGCAGCTTTTTTGACCTTAGGAGCTAAAATTAAGGTTGAAATTACAGTAGGTATAGCCATTAAGGCATAAGCACTATCTATTAAATTAATTACAAATTCTAACTTTATTATAGATGCCAACACTATAGTAATTATATAAACATAGTTATAGTATCTCCCCATTTTATAATTAGATAAATAATTTAAACAGCTATAACCATAAAAGGAATAAGTAAATAACGTTGAGAAAGCAAAAATTAAAACACAAACAGTTAGAATGATACTACCAATATTAGTAGGTAAAACAGCATCGAAAGCAGCCAGGGTCATAGATATTCCATTACCATTGAAACCTTTCCAGATACCAGAACTTAATATTGCTAAAGCAGTTAATGTACAAACTAATAAAGTGTCAATAGCAGGGCCAAGCATCGCAACTAAACCTTCTCTAATAGGTTCTTTAGTTTTTGCCGTTCCGTGCATCATAGGCGCAGTTCCTAAACCCGCTTCATTTGAAAAAGCAGCTCTTTTAACACCAGTAATAATTAAAGTACCCAATGCACCACCTAAAATAGAATTACCTGAAAAAGCATCTGAAAAAATTAAACTGAATATATAAGGAACCTGTTCTATTTTTAAGGTTAGTATAGTTAATATAGTGATAAGATAAATAATAACCATAATCGGTACAAGTTTGCTCGCTACTTTACCAATACGTTTAATACCTCCAAAAATAACAGCACCAGTAATAAGTGCTATTGTTATACCAAGTAGTAACTTGGCTATAAAAATGTTACTTTTATTTACTTGAAAAACATCAACTAAAGTTTGTGTTAATTGATTTGCTTGAAAAGCAGGTAGTGTACCAAATAACCCAGCAAAAGCAAAAAAGATAGCTAGAGGTTTCCATTTTAACCCTAAGCCTTCAGTAATAACATACATAGGGCCTCCTTTAACATTTCCATTTGTATCTTTACCTCTATACATTACAGACAAACTACAGGTAAAAAATTTAGTAGCCATACCAACAAATGCACTAATCCACATCCAAAAAATAGCGCCTGGACCACCTGTAGCAATAGCAATAGCTACACCGCTTATATTTCCCATTCCTACAGTAGCAGCAATGGCAGAAGATAAGGCTTCGTAATGAGTTAAATCACCAGGAGAGTCGTGTTTGTCATACTTTCCTCTTAGGATAGCTATGGCATGTCCAATATATCTAAAAGGTACTAATCCAGAATAGATGAATAAATAAAGACCACCTCCAATTAATAAAATTAATAAAGGGATACCCCAAATCCAAGAAGAGAAACTAGCTATTAAATCTTGCATAAGTCAAATAATATTTCACTAATGTATTATAAAAAAAGAACGATAGCTAATTTAACAATCGTTCTTTATAGTTCTTAATTCATTAGATCTTCTATTTCTTCAGCTTCAATAGGGATGTTTTCCATTAAATTGAAAGGAGCCCCATACTCTTGGACAACTACATCGTCTTCAAGTCTAATACCAAAACCTTCATCAGGAATGTATATTCCAGGTTCTACTGTGAATACCATATTAGCTTGTATAGGTTCGTGTAATAAACCATAATCATGAGTATCTAACCCCATATGATGTGAAGTTCCATGCATAAAGTACTTCTTATAAGCTGGCCATTTAGGGTTTTCATTTTGAAGGTCAGCTTTATCTAATAAACCTAAGTTTAGTAGTTCAGAAGTCATTATTTTACCAACTTCAATATGGTATTCATCCCATAAGGTTCCTGGAGTTAATAATTTAGTAGCTTCTTTTTTTACATGATTTACAGCATTGTATACTTCTTTCTGTCTTTGTGTAAACTTTCCAGAAACTGGTATTGTTCTAGTCATATCTGAGGAATAGTTTGCGTATTCAGCTCCAACATCCATAAGGATTAAATCTCCATCGTTACATTGCTGATTATTTTCTATATAATGTAAAACATTAGCATTATTACCTGAAGCGATAATAGGTGTATAGGCAAATTTCTTTGAACGATTCCTAATGAATTCATGAATATATTCAGCTTCAATTTCATATTCCCATACACCAGGTTTTACAAAGTCTAACACTCTTCTGAACCCTTTTTCAGTAATGTTACAAGCGGTTTGTATAAGATCTATTTCTATAGGATCTTTTACAGAACGCAAACGCTGTAGTATAGGATTACTTTTTGCGACAGAATGAGCAGGGTATTTTTCTAATAATGATTTTGTAAAACGAGCTTCACGTGTTTCTGTTTCTATAGTAGCTCTATAATGTTCATTCGTGTTTATATAAATAGTTTCTGCATATGACATCATTTGAGCTAAAACTTTATCCAGGTCTTGTAGCCAAAAAACTGTTTTAATACCACTTGTAATAAATGCTTTGTCTTTTGTTAATTTTTCACCTTCCCATATAGCAATATGCTCATTGGTTTCTCTTAAAAAAAGAACTTCTTTAAAGCTTTCTTTGGGGCAGTCGGGAAATAAAATTAAAATACTTTCTTCTTGATCTACGCCGCTTAAGTAAAAAATATCTCTGTGCTGTTCAAAAGGTAGAGTACTATCAGCACTAACAGGATAAATGTCATTAGAATTAAAAATAGCCAAACTATTAGGTTTCATTTTAGCTTTAAAGTTTTTTCTATTTTTAATAAATAAATCCTTATTTATTGTATGGTATTTCATGTTTATATATTTTAATGCAGTATTTTTTCAAAAATATATAATATAGAGATTGTAAACTTGTTTTAGAAAGTAAAAATTGAAAAGAGAACGATGAAAAGACTCAATAATAACTAATTTTATAAAAATAAACTAAATTAGCATAATTAATTACTTACACATGCAAACTATTAAACAATATATAACTAACCATAAACAACGATTTATAGATGAACTTATAGAATTATTGAAAATTCCTTCTGTAAGTGCCGATCCAGCGTATAATCAAGATGTATTAAGTACAGCTGATGCAATTAAAGAAAGCTTAGAAAAAGCAGGGTGTGATAAAGTAGAAATTTGTGAAACACCTGGGTATCCTATTGTGTACGGAGAAAAAATTATAGACCCTAAACTTCCAACTGTATTGGTTTATGGGCATTATGATGTCCAACCAGCTGACCCTATTGAGTTATGGGATTCTCCTCCTTTTGAACCAATAATAAAGAAAACTGTACTTCATCCCGAAGGAGCTATTTATGCTAGAGGTGCTTGTGATGATAAAGGACAAATGTATATGCATGTGAAGGCTTTGGAATATATGACTGAAACAGGAAGCTTACCATGTAATGTTAAATTCATGATTGAAGGAGAAGAAGAGGTGGGTTCAGAAAGTTTGGCTTGGTTTGTACCTAGAAACAGAGAAAAATTAGCAAATGATGTTATTTTAATTTCGGATACAGGAATGATAGCGAATGATATACCTTCGATAACAACAGGACTTAGAGGGTTGAGTTATGTAGAAGTTGAAGTAACTGGACCTAATAGGGATTTACATTCAGGCTTATATGGTGGAGCAGTAGCTAATCCAATTAATGTATTGACAAAGATGATAGCGTCATTACACGATGATAATAATCATATAACAATCCCAGGTTTTTATGATAAAGTTGAAGAATTATCAAAAGATGAACGAGAAGAGATGGGAAAGGCTCCTTTTTCTCTAGAAGAATATAAAAAAGCGTTAGATATAGATGCAGTTTATGGTGAAGAAGGATATACTACTAACGAACGAAATTCCATTAGACCTACCTTAGATGTGAATGGAATTTGGGGAGGATATATAGGTGAAGGAGCTAAAACGGTAATTGCTAGTAAAGCATATGCGAAAATATCTATGCGATTAGTACCAAATCAAGATTGGGAAGAAATAACAGCATTATTTAAAAAACATTTTGAAAGTATAGCGCCAGCAGGAGTTAAAGTAAAAGTGACTCCACATCACGGTGGTCAGGGATACGTAACACCTATAGATAATATTGGTTATCAGGCAGCAAGTAAGGCATATTTTGAAACTTTTGGAGTTACACCCATACCGCAAAGAAGTGGTGGAAGTATTCCTATAGTATCATTATTTGAGGAAGAATTGGAAAGTAAAACTATTTTAATGGGGTTTGGTTTAAATTCAGATGCTATTCATTCTCCAAATGAGCATTTTGGAGTATGGAATTATCTAAAAGGAATAGAAACAATCCCTTATTTTTATAAATACTACACAGATTTATTTAAAGTATAGACTTAAAATTTTAATTAAAATAGAGGGGAAGCTATATAGTTTTCCTTTTTGTTTTTTTTATAATTTTTGCTGAGAAATATTTAGAGGTTATAAATATTTTGGGTTTAATGATAACTATTTGGTAACATATGGGTGAAATTGTTTTTATAACTTTAAATTAGTTGTATATTAACTACTATAAATATCATATTATCAAAACTTGCAATTCTTTTAGGGGTTTTCATTAATATAGCTGAAAAATTAGTGTTTTTGTAAAAAAATAACATTTTTATTAAGGCATTCTTTTTTGGAATATTAAACATAATTAAACCCTTTCTTATGAGAATAATACCTACTATATTATTACTTCTATGTTTTTCGATGTATGTTACCGCCCAGAATAAAGAGGGTAGCTGTACTACATCAACAGTAATGAACGATCACTTTAAAAAACATCCTAAAGAATATCAAGAATTTTTAAAATTCAATGAGTATTCAAAAAATTTCGGTAAACAAAGATCAAAAACACAAGCTAGATTAGCTTCAAGTACGATTATAATCCCTGTAGTTTTTCATATCTATGGAAGAACTCAAAATGGATCAACGATAACTGATGAGAATATAATTAACTCTTTAAAGATGGTTAATGAAGATTTTCAAGGTTTAAATCCAGACTTTGATACTGTAGATCCATTGTTTGTAGGAAGAAAATCAAAAACTAATATTTTATTTAAGCTGGCTGCAATAGACCCTAATGGAAACCCAACAACGGGAATTGTAGATCATGCAGCTTCTGGAGGACAAGGAAACTATAATAGTCCAATTGTAGCTGCAGATGCATGGGATAATTATAAGTATATGAATGTATATATCACTGAAAAAATTCATGATGATGGCAAAGATAGTACTCGATCAGGAATTGCTTGGTATCCTAGTAAAAAAGACTCAGATGCAAATTTAGCAAGAGTTGTATATAATGGACGTTATTTAAAAGGAAATACAGATGATGAGTTTGCTTCGATTTTAACACATGAATTTGGTCATTGGTTAAATTTATTACACACTTTTGAAGGAGGTTGTGCTAGTTTAACTCAAGATTATGTGAGTGATACACCTCAAGAAGATAAAGCGTCAAGTGATGATGGTTGTATTGTAGGGGCTACCGATTGTGGTGATTCTTTGATTAATTATGAGAATTATATGGGGTATGACTCAGCTGGAGGATGTGCAAAAATGTTTACAAAAGGTCAAACAGATAGAATGTATGCAGCTTTAAACCACTCAGCACGTTTTCCTCTTTGGCAAAATGCTAATTTAATAGCAACAGGTACAGGTGGAAGTTTAGCAGTAACTCCAAGAATGCATGATGGTAATACTTGGAAAGAAAACACTAAATTTTTAACAGTTTGCCCAGGGACAAATGTTAAAATAGGTATGCAGAACGTAGGATTACAAAATGTAGAATTAATAAAGCCTAATGGAAGTAAAGATATTACTCCAGATGGAAGTACATTTTGGAATCTAAATAATGTACAAGCTAATGATGCTGGTACTTATTTGATTAAATATAAAGATAATAACGGAGGTACAGGTTTTGGTGTTGTAAGAATTCAAGTTGGTTTTGAATTGGTTTCATGGTTGAAAGTTAATGATGATGATTGGTATAGTGGTGATAAATTGAAGGCTTGTCCAGGATCAAACATAACAATAGCTATGCCTTCAGGTTTGTCAGGAACAAAATCATTAAGATTACCAAATGGAAGTATACATAATGTAGCTGATAACGATGGTTCGTGGGTTTTTAATAATATTACAAATGCAAATGCAGGTGTTTATACTCTAATTTACGATTTAGGAGGTTGCTCTTATACAACTGAAGTTGAAGTAATCACCCAAAATAAGTTAACTCCATGGGTAGCATTAAACAATGCATGGGTGCAAAGAGATTTTGTTGAGGCTTGTGTTGGTGATAAAGTACATTTAGGTATGCAAAATATAGGGACACAAAATGTTACGATTACTGGGCCAAATGGTTTCTTTGATAGTACACCAGATGTAGGAACTGGATTTGAATTTACAAGTATTACTGATCAACATTATGGAACTTATACAATTACTTGGAATGATCCTGCATCATGTTCAGGATCTGTAGACCTAGTTATTAGACCTACTAATAATGGATTAGAGGGTTATGTAAGAGATAATGCTAATAAATGGACTAAAAGCAATACTATTTTCGCTTGTGCTGGAGATAATATTGCGATAGGAACACATAATAAATATGCAGGGAAACCACTTAAGTTAACACGTCCAGATGGAACTTCTACAACTACAAATGAGCATACTTTTTGGACTTTTAATAATATTAACGGTTCAAATGCAGGAGATTATAAAATTGAATATGATAATGGAAGATGTTATGGAGAGACTATTGTTACCGTAAAGGTAGGTGTTGAAGATTTATCAAATAAAATACAATATCAGTTAAATGAAGCTCAGTATACAAACGCAACAAACAATACTTTAACAATTAATGAAGGAGATAAAATTAGGTTAAAAATCCCTCAAAATTTATTTAATGGAAGTATAGCTTGGACTGGTCCTAATAATTTCTCATCAGATATTAGTACAATTGAAATTACAGATAGTGCGGATGCAAGTATTCATGGAGGTACTTATACCGCTACTATTACAAGTACCAATGGATGTAATAGTGCTAACGCTACGCAAACAGTAAATTTTATAATTAACTTTGGAGGTGGTAATGATGATACACAAGCACCAAGTGCACCATCTAATTTAACAGCTACTAATATTACTACATCATCTTTAACTTTAAGTTGGGGAGCATCAACTGATAATGTGGGTGTAACTAGTTATGAAGTTTTCAGAGGAGCAACAAGTATAGGTACTTCTACAACAACATCTTTTAATGTTAGTGGACTTACACCAGCTACTTCATATGCATTTACTGTAAAGGCAAAAGATGCTGCTGGTAATACTTCTATAGCAAGTAATCAAGTGAATGCAACAACAGAAGATAACGCAGATACACAAGCACCAACAGCACCTACAAATTTAGTTGCGTCTAATATTTCAACAACAATACTTAGTTTAAGTTGGGGAGCATCAACCGATAATGTGGGGGTAGCTAGCTATGAAGTTTTCAGAGGAGCAACAAGTATAGGTACTTCTACAACTACAAGCTTTCAAGTAAATGGATTAACATCAGGAACATCATATACTTTTACAGTAAAGGCGAAAGATGCAGCAGGAAACGAGTCAGCTGCTAGTAATGAAGTTAGTGTTACAACAACCGAAGATAGCGATACACAAGCACCAACAGCACCAAGTAACTTAACAGTTTCTAATTTAGCTGAAACAGGATTAGATTTAAATTGGACTGCATCTACTGATAATGTTGGAGTTACTGGATATGATGTATATCAAGGAGCTAATAAAATAGCTACAGTAGCAGTAACAAATTATTCTGTAACGGGACTACAGCCTGATACCAATTATTCTTTCTCTGTAAAAGCTAGAGATGCAGCTGGAAATGAATCTAGTGCTAGTAATGTTGTTAACACTAAGACATTAGGTGGAGATATAGGGATTCCAGTAACTTATTGTGAAGCTTCAAATGCACAAGGTAGTTTGCATATAACTAGAGTACAATTTGGAGGTATTGATAATTCAACTGGATATACTGCATATTCTAATCATACTAATATTTCCACTAACTTAAACGTTGGTGAAGCAACTCCTTTAACTGTAAATTTAAATAACGGTCATTGGACATTTAATGCTGTGGGCGTATGGATAGATTGGAATAATAACGGGAATTTTGAAGATGCAGGAGAAAAAGTGTACTCTAAATTTGCGGCTGGTCCATATACAGCAAATATTACAGCACCAAGTTCAGCTTCAGGAAATTCTGTAAGAATGAGGGTTAGAGTAGGATATGGTTCAGAGGCTAAGATTACACCTTGTGGAGCAGATACTTATTTAGGAGAAGTTGAAGACTACACAATAACTGTAGGTGGAGCAGTAGTTGATACACAAGCTCCTTCAGTACCATCAGGAGTAGTTGCTTCTAATATTACGGAAACAACGCTTAGTTTAAATTGGGTAGCTTCTACCGATAATGTTGGGGTTACTAGTTATGAAGTGTATAGAGATGGAAACTCAATAGGTACTACTAATACAACAGCTTATAACGCTACTGGTCTAGTAGCAGGAACAACATATACATTTACTGTAAAAGCTAATGATGCAGCAGGAAACTCTTCTGGGTTAAGTAGTGCTATTAATGTTACTACATCTAGTCCTGCTAGTGGTAATGTTGTGTATGTTGATATGAATGATGTTACTATAAACTCAGGTACTACATGGTCTCCTTTCCAAATGGAAACAGGAGATGGAGATACTCGTTTTTATACTTGGTATACAAGTAATAGTTTAAGAATGCTTTATACTAATAACAAGCCATTAGTAACTAATGGAACTACTGGAAATGTAACTTATATAACAGAAGGAACAACCGTAGGTTCATCTAGTAATTTTAATACAGAGAGTCAATTAACATTAAGTTCTAATTCTTATAGTGATTGGCATGGGAAATCAGGATATATTGGATTTAGCTTTAAAATTAGTGGAGCTACACATTATGGATGGTTATATTTAACTGTTTCAAGTGATGGTAATTCAGTAACATTTAAAGATTATGCATATAATAGCACTGCTGGAGAAGGATTGATAGCTCAAAGACCAGCAGGTACTTCAAGTAAAGTAGGAAAATCTAAAGAAGAAGCAAAACAACAAGTTTTTAGTGAATTAAAAGCATATCCAAATCCTTTTAATAACCAATCAACAATTGACCTATCTTCATTAGGAAATGAAAAGATTACTTTAAGTGTATATAATATTTTAGGTAAAGAATTAATGTCTAAAGAATACTCTCGAAACCCAGGTAGCATCTTAATAGGGGATGAACTTGAAGTTTCAGGAAGTTATTTTGTTAAAATAATAACTAAGAGTAAAACAGAAACACTTAAGATTATAAAACAATAATAGATTATTGTAATATTGATTAATCCCAAAAAGCCTTGAGTTTAACTCAAGGCTTTTGTTATTACAATAGTTACATTGTATAAAAAAATTGTTCATTGGCTATTTTACCTTCTTTAACTTCAAAAACACAAACCTCTTCCATTTGTTGCCTTCCTCTATCTTTAAAGGTTATATCAAAATTCATTTTTGATGTAAAATGGTTGCCAGCAACTACTGGTTCTGAAATTTCCATAGAATGAAACTCAACTACATTACTAAACCATTCTTCCCCTTTTTTTATAACATTTTCTTTACCAGAAACTAATTCTCCATAAGGTACTCCAGGCATTTCTTTACTCACTACATTCTCTGCATATAACTCATTTATACAATCTAAATTTTTTCCTTCTTGGCACATTTGTTTCCATTGGTTTGCTACCTCTTGTGTTGTCATAATTAATTTATTTAAATTCTCTCTAAGCTAAAAAAATAAAAAGACTTTTTAAAATGATTACAAGTTGCTATTTCATTAATTATCTCATCTGTTTAGTCTACTTTTGTAAAAAACAATACTAAGAATTCATCAATGGCAAAAACTAAAACTACTTTTTTCTGTCAAAATTGCGGTACGCAACATGCACAATGGGTTGGACAATGTAATGTATGTAAACAATGGAATACTATTGTTGAAGAAGTGATTCAAAAAGAAGAGAAAAGAAGTTGGAAAACACCATCAAACAAAGAAAAAAGAGTTTCTAAGCCTTTACGTGTTAAAGAAATTCAATTAAATCCCGAAGAACGTTTTGGTACTAAAAATCAGGAGTTAGACACCGTTTTAGGTGGTGGATTAGTTAAAGGTGCTGTTGTTTTACTAGGAGGAGAACCTGGTATTGGTAAGTCTACTTTACTTTTACAGATTGCTCTACAAATTTCTCAAAAAGTATTGTATGTTTCTGGAGAAGAAAGTCAATCGCAAATAAAAATGCGAGCAGAACGATTGGTTTCTAAAAACTCTAATTGTTTAATTCTTACAGAAACCAACACACAGCAAATATTTAAAAATATTGAAGAAGTACAGCCTGATGTTTTAGTTATTGATTCTATTCAAACATTACACACCAATATTATTGAAGCTTCTCCTGGAAGTATTTCACAAATACGAGAAACCTCCGCAGAACTCATCAAATTTGCCAAGGAAACTTCAACTCCTGTTTTATTAATTGGACATATTAATAAAGAAGGGCATATTGCTGGTCCTAAAATTTTAGAACACATGGTAGATGTAGTTCTACAATTTGAAGGAGACAGGAACCATACTTATCGAATTTTACGTTCGCAAAAAAATCGTTTTGGTTCTACTGCTGAACTAGGGATTTATGAAATGCTTTCTGATGGATTAAGGGAAGTATCCAATCCTTCTGAAATTTTAATTTCTAAAAAAGACGCAGATTTAAGCGGAACGGCTATTGCTTCTACTTTAGAAGGAATCCGCCCCTTAATGATTGAAATACAAGCTTTGGTTAGTACGGCTGTTTACGGAACACCACAAAGAACCACTACAGGTTACAATTTAAAACGCTTACACATGATTTTAGCGGTTCTTGAAAAAAGAGCAGGCTTTAAACTGGGAGCAAAAGATGTGTTCCTAAATGTAACTGGTGGTATTCGAGTTGATGATCCGGCTATTGATTTAGCAGTTGTTGCAGCTATTTTATCTTCTAATCAAGATTTAGCAATTAATCCAGACGTGTGCTTTGCTGCCGAAGTAGGTTTAGCTGGAGAAATAAGACCAGTTTCTAAAATTGATCAAAGAATATTAGAAGCTGAAAAATTGGGTTACAAAACGTTTGTTGCTTCAAAATATAATAAAATCACCTCTAAAAACCACAGTATAAAGCTTATTTTAGTTAGTAAAATTGAAGAGGCTTTTGCTACGTTGTTTGCCTAGTACTATTACTAATGTAAAATTTACTTCCCAACATGGTTGAGACGATTTTGGTAACTGTTGAAAGCTTCTCAATATGGTTGAGACGGTTTTGAAATATTATTTTTTAAGGAGTCAGTAATTCAGCGTTTTTCTGTTCAGTTATAAGCAACAATTGAAAAACTTTCGCCCAAAACCTTTCAAGTCAAACAGCCATCTATTAGTCAGTTGCCAAAAGCTAAGAGCTAAAGAAAGACTATGAACTAAGATTTTGTAGGCGTTATTTTCAATTTTAAACAGTAAGCTCAATTAGCTTAGCTCTATAAGCAGACAGTAATTTTGACTTAGAAATAAAACCAATATATTTATTGTTTTTGATTACCGGTAAATTCCATGCACCACTTTCTTTAAATTTTTTCATTACTTCCGCTATACTTTCTTCATAAAATATAATAGCAGGAGCACTTTTCATCAAAACTTGTATTGTTAATTTATCATACATTTCTTGTTCGAACATTAATGGACGAATATCATCTAACAATACAATTCCAATAAAACGATTGTCTTTGTCTAATACAGGAAATAAATTTCTGGAAGATTTTGCGACTGCTGTTTTTAACATTTCGCCCAAAGTCATTTCAGGATGAATTATTTTAAAATTCTTTTCAATTAAAGAATCTATACGCATCATCATCATTACATTTTTGTCCTTATTATGCGTAATTAGCTCACCACGTTTAGCCAATTCAATAGTATAAATAGAATTAGAGATAAAATACTTTGTAAAAGCAAAAGAAATTGCCACCACTAGCATTAAAGGTACAAACAAATCGTACCCACCTGTAATTTCTGCAATTAAGAAAATAGCAGTTAAAGGCGCATGTAATACACCTGCCATTAATCCACTCATACCAATAAGTGTACAATTACTTTCTGAAACATCTCCACCTAATTGATTGATGATTTTAGCAAATACATTTCCTAGAGAACTTCCCATTACCAAGGTTGGAATGAAAATACCACCTACTCCACCAGCAGCAAATGTTGTGGTCATGGCAATAGCCTTAAACAAAGAAATTAGTAATAAAATAATCACTACTCCCCAAACATTATTATAGTCAATTGTATAAGGTAAATCTTGTAAAGCTCCTTTGGTATTCCCCTCTAATAAATTATTGATAATATTATATCCTTCACCGTACAAAGGTGGAATTAAGTATAGCATTAGCCCTATAGCTACACCGCCTATGATGAGTTTATGTAACGGATTTTTAAATAGTTTAAAAAACTTAGTGATTTTAAAATACATTTTAGAAAAATAAACAGAAGCAATACCTGTAACAACTCCTAATAAAATATAAAACAGTAAATCTTTAATTAAAAAATCGTCTTGCAGTTCAAAACCTAAAAGCACATCTTTACCTAAAAAGAAATAAGAAGTAATTACTGCTGAAACTGAAGCTAAAAGCAATGGAATTAAAGAGGCAAAAGCTAAGTCTAAGCTAAAAATTTCTATAGCAAAAATAATTGCCGCTACTGGCGCTTTAAACATAGAAGACATGGCACCTGCCGTAGCACAACCAATAAGCAGCATTCTAGTTTTTGTATTCATATGAAACAACTGCGCCACTCCAGAACCTAGTGCAGCACCAGTACTAACTGCTGGTCCCTGTAATCCCGCTGAACCTCCAAAACCAACCGTAATAGGCGCAGTAATTAAGGAAGCGTACATCTTGTACCGTTCAATAATACCACTTCGTTTAGATACTGCATGTAAAGTAGTAGAAATACCGTGTCCTATTTCCTTTTTTATTAGTTTTTTCTTAATGTAATACACTAAAAAAAGTCCAATTATAGGAAATACAAAATAAAACGAATAGTGTACATCTTTTATAAACTTTCCTTCTAATAAATATTGAAAAAAATAAGTGAAGTTTTTTAAAACTACTGTTCCCATTCCTGCTAAAAAACCTACTAAAACACTTAACACATATACAAATTTGCGTTCAGAAATATTCTTATAACGCCAAATAAGAAGTCGTTTTAGTATTTTTTTTGTTTGAGTCATTTATCTATTTCGTTAAAAAAGAAGCCGTTTTCATCTTACCTAATGGTAAAACGTTTATTTTTATATAAAATAAAAGTAACAAATTACCCTAAAAGTATACCTATAGTTAGCGCTATAATCACATTTAAAAAATCTTATACTTTTGTTGTAAACTTATAAAACTTTAAAAATGACAGTACAAGACCTTATAAATTTACTAAGTAACAACTCATCAGTAATTATTAATTATTATGTAGTATTATTAGTGATATCTTTATGCGGTTTACTGTTTATTACTAATCAAAATTTTAAAAACCCCATTAATTATATTTACAGCGTATTGATTTATGCCGCTGTAATTCCTGGTTTATTATCTGTAATATTAGTGGTGTATAGTTTTTTCTTTTTAAGAAAAAATCTTATTCATCTTGAAATTATAACTTACTACTTGCCCATTATAGCAATGATAGTATTATTATTAATTATTAAAAAAACAATACCGTTACAACGAATACCTGGGTTTGATAGACTTTCAGGCTTATTTATTATCATATTTATAGCCTTTATTATTACTTATTTTATTCAAAAAATATTTATCGGAATATTTTTTATTGGAAGTATTACGCATTTGCTTGGTATTTTCATTATACTACTCATTTTGCTAAAAATAGGGTGGAATAAATTTGTAAAATAGTAATGTAATAGCAACATCGTAATCAATTGGTTATTTTTTTTAAATTTGTTAAAATTTGACACCTATGCTAAAAAATTTAAAATCACTATTTATTGTAGATGATTCCTCGGAAGAAAAGAAAGAACCTACAACCAAAAAAGAAGAAAAAACTACTGATAAAAAAGTAGCTACTCCTCAAACAAGCACACCTATAAATAATGCAACTAATACACAAGGAGCTATTGATAATGCCATTATTGATAAGTTACTTCAGGCTATTGAAAAAAACAACTTAGATGGTTTTGATTATTTGGAGTTTAAAAAAGCCATTAAAGCTTTAGAGAAAATACCTATGGATGAGGCTACCAAATATAAATCTACATTTGCTACTGCTTCTACTATGGGAGCCACTCTAGACAAATTAGTTAGTTCAACTAGACATTACATGAGTGTATTAGATAATGAAAATGATACTTTTTTAAAAGCTTTTGAAGGTCAGTTAACTTTTAAAGTTGGTAATAAAGAAAAAGAAATTGTTCAATTTGATGCCATTATTAAAGAAAAATCGGCTAAAATTAAACAACTTACTGATGAAATAACAAAGCATCAAAAGCAAATAGAAGAACTAAGAAAAGTGGTTGATGAAAGTAAATCGAAAATAGATAAAACTAAAAATGACTTTAAGATTTCTTATTTGCATTTACGTACGCAGTTAGAGCAAGATGTTGAAAAAATGAAACAATACTTAAAATAATGGAAAATATTAAACCAAAATCGTTTTGGGAAAAGCCTGAAGGAAAAACAGGAATGCTGTTTATGGGGTTATTAGGTGGTGGCGCTTTGTATGGACTTTACAAAGTACTTCCATATTTAATAACTATTGTAGAAAATACACTATATCTTGGTGTTTTATTAGCAGCATTAGGGGTTATTATTTATATGATCTTAGATCCTAAAATGCGAAACCTTATTTTCTATATGTATAAATCATTTATGCGTTGGATAACTGGTTTATTCATTCAAATTGACCCAATTGGCATCTTAAAAAGTTATATTGATGATTTGAAAAGCAATTTGAAGAAAATGAACAAGCAAATTGCTGTTTTAAAAGGACAAATGCGTCGTTTAAAACAAATTATAAATGACAATAATAAAAATATCAACAACAATTTAAAGCTTGCCAATGCAGCAAAACAGAATGATAAGAAAGGAATTATGATTCTGAAATCAAGGAAAGCAGGGCGTTTAAAAGAATCTAACATACGTTTAGATGAGTTGTATAGAAAATTAGAAATTTTATATAGAGTACTTACAAAAATGTATGAAAATTCTGAAATCTTAGTAGAAGATATAGAGGATCAAGTAACGGTAAAAGAACAAGAAAGAAAAGCTATACGCGCTAGTCATTCAGCAATGAAATCTGCTATGGACATTATTTCAGGAAACAACAGTAAAAAAGAAATGTTTGATAGAGCTTTAGAGGCAATAGCAGATGATGTAAGTATGAAAATTGGAGAAATGGAGCGTTTTATGGAAATGTCTAACAACTTTATGGATTCTATTGATTTACAAAATGGAATTTTTGAAGAAGAAGGCTTAGAATTACTTGAAAAGTGGGAAAAAGAAGGAGTTTCTCTAATTTTAGGAAACCAAAAAGATATTTTAGTAAACGATAGTCATAGTGTAGATTTAGATGCGCCTATTTTAAAACAAAATAGAAATGATCAAAACAATCAATACTCAGACTTATTTAACTTTTAACAAATAACAAAAATCAAATTATAAATCATGGCAGGAAGTAGATTAACGCCACTATCTAAAATATTAATTGTTGCAGCTATAGTAGGAGCAGCCTATTATTTATTAATGCAATTAAGAAAACCAGCGGTAAAAGAAAAGATTAATGAAGTAACCGCGGCAGCCACTAATTCAAAAACTAAAGATGGTTATAAAGATGCCATTAATATTGGAGTAGTAACTTGGGGAGGTTATGCTGGAGGACAATACTTTAATGAAGGGTTTAAAGCGAATACCAATTCAAGATTCTATAAAGATTACGGATTTAAAGTAAATTTTAAGGTAATTGATGATTTTGATGCCTCAAGAGATGCCTTTAAAAACGGTGATATTGATTTAATGTGGGCAACTATTGATGCTTTCCCTACAGAAGTTGAAGGTTTAGCACAATACCAACCTCAAGTTGTTTTTCAAGCAGATTGGAGTCGTGGTGGAGATGCTATTGTAGCGCGTAGAGGTATTAGTAAAGTAAGTGATTTAAAAGGTAAAAAAATTGCAGTGGCACCAATGACACCTTCACATTCTTTCCTTATTTGGTTATTGGAAGCGGGAGACATTAGTACAAAACAAGTAAAAATAGTAGAAGTGCCAAGTGCCATTGACGCTGCTGATGCTTTTAAAAGTGGAACGGTTGATGCTGCTGTAGTTTGGAGTCCAGATGATGCAGATTGTGTTAGTAAAGTAGCTGGCTCTAGAGTATTAGAAAGTACCAAAAATGCAACACATATTATTGCCGATGTTTTTATTGCTAAAAAAGATTTTGTAGAAAAAAATAAGGAACAATTAAAAGATTTATATGAAGGTTGGATGATAGGAGCGTCTGAATTAAACAGCTCTGATGCCAATAAAAGAAAAGCTGCTAAAATATTAGCAGAAGGATTATCTCAGCCTGAAGATTTTTGTTACGACGCTATTAACAACGTACGTTTAGCTACACATGGAGATAATTTAAACTTCTTTGGTTTAAACCAAAGCTACAATGGAGTAACAGGAGAAGACTTATACAACAAAATGAAAGTGAAGTATAATAATCTAGGATACAATACTTCTGGAGCTAAAAGCTGGCGTTTACTTTCTACCAAAGATTTAGTTTCAAAAACAAAATCATTATCTGGTGCTAATCATACCGCAGAAAAGCAAAAACAATTTACTGCTGTAAATGAAGAAATAGCTAAAAAGGAGTCCTTATCATCAAAAAAAGTAAGTATTACTTTTAGAACAGGAGAATACTTATTAAGTGAAAATGCTAAGCAGTTAATAGATGTTCAATTTACGCCAATTGCAAGAGCTTTTGCTAATGCTCGTATTAGAATTGAAGGTAACACAGATAATGTAGGAGGTAGAAGTTCAAACATTGCCTTATCAAAGAAAAGAGCAAATTCTGTTGCGCAGTATTTAATCAGTGAACACAATATGCCAACCAATCGATTTATTATTGTTGGTAATGGCCCAGACAAACCTGTTCCTGGTTGTGAAGCTAATCAGAATGCTAACTGTAAGGCGAAGAATAGAAGAACGGATTTTGAATTAGTAGTTGACTAATGAATAATACACTAAAAAAGTTGTTCGAGTTACGCGGAGAACTTGAATCGAAACAAAAAATTACGCTGACTGTTATAGGAAGCGTAATTCTTGTTTTAGTATGGTTTTTAATGGCAGAGGTTCTATCTAAATCTGTGATTACCCAAAATGAAGCGATAACTTCATCTACCTTAAAGGAAGAAAACAAATTGTACTATGAAAATGATTCCATTTTAGTCGCGAATTATGACAAGTTAGAATTGTTAAGCAAAGAAGAATTGAATCAATACGGATTGGTAAAAAATAAAGTATATCCACTATTACCTTCACCAACTAAGGTTATTAAATCCTTTCCCGAGTTAAATAAAGATGATGATGTAATAGGAAATACTTTCTTTTCTATAAAATTAAACGTATTGGGCTATTTATTAGCCATATTAGTGGCTATTCCTATTGGCTTTTTATTAGGTCTTGTTCCTTTGTTTAGGGGGGTGTTCAGTAAAATAATCGATTCGTATCGCTTTATCCCATTAACCGCCGTCACTGGAATATTTATTATGTGGTTAGGTTTAGGAAGTCAAATGAAAGTGTCTTTCTTAGCCTTTGGTATTATTGTGTATTTAATTCCT
This sequence comes from Tenacibaculum sp. 190524A02b, assembly GCF_964036645.1. NCBI lineage: Bacteria > Pseudomonadati > Bacteroidota > Flavobacteriia > Flavobacteriales > Flavobacteriaceae > Tenacibaculum > Tenacibaculum vairaonense. Next base: position 3,943,172 of record NZ_OZ038525.1, read on the forward strand.
GTGGTAGTTCAACGTATAGATGAAGTTCAGAAAGTATATTTAAATACTGTTTTTACTTTAGGAGCTTCTCCTTGGCAAACTATTAAAACGGTTTATATGCCTTATGTTTTTTCAAAATTAATAGATGATATTCGTGTATTAACCGCTATTTCTTGGACTTATATTACTATTGTAGAAATGTTGAATAAAGGTGGAGGAATTGGAGAATTGATTTGGACAGCCAAAAGACAAAGTAGAATTGACAAAGCTTTTGCTATTTTAATTATTATTGTAATTATTGGTGTATTACAAGATCGTTTGTTTGTAATGATAGACAAATTACTTTTTCCGTTTAAACATATAAATAAAGGTAACAAACATTAGCTATGGCATTAGATTTTACAGATACACAATCACCCAATATTATTGAGTTACGCAACATTCATCAATCCTACAATAATGGTAAAACTCAAATCATAGAAAATCTTGATTTACTTATTGAAGACAAACCTATGCAAGGACAGTTTGCTGTCATTTTAGGAATGTCTGGTTGCGGTAAATCTACCGTTTTAAGATACATTGCAGGTTTGCAAGATCCAACGTCTGGAACTGTTTTAGTTAAAGGACAACCGGTTAGTAAAACCAATAGAGTAAGTATGGTTTTTCAGCAATACTCTTCGTTGCCATGGATGTCAGTATTAGACAATGTAGGTTTAGGTTTACGTTTCCAAGGAATCTCAAAAAAAGAAAGAGACGAACGTGCGATGGAAATGATTCAGTTGGTAGGTTTAGATGGGCATGAAAAAAAATATGCGCAATACCCTAATTTATCTGGAGGGCAATTACAACGTGTAGCTATTGCAAGAAGTTTAATGTCTAATCCTGAAATCCTATTAATGGACGAACCTTTTGGTGCTTTGGATGTAAAAACAAGGTTACAAATGCAAGATTTATTAATTGGTATTTGGGAAAAGTTTAGTCCAACCATATTGTTTGTTACGCATGATATACAAGAAGCGGTCTATTTAGCAGATGATATTTACATTATGAAACATGCGCCATCAAACTTTGTGAAGCACATTAATGTAGATTTGCCTTTTAATAGAACAAGAGAAACCAAAAGGTTGGCTCATTTTGACGAGTTAGTACATCATGTTGAAGATGCTATGATGCAGATTGATGCTGGAGTTTAATTCTTAACTTTAGTAAAAGAGTGTCTAAAAGATATAGTTTCTTAAATCTATAGAAAAGGCGTATTGGATGTCCTTTTAAATAAAGAAACTGTTATTGGTTTTTAGACAACTTCTTTTATTTTTAATTATTTTTTCTTATTAAAGGTTCTTTTTCAAATCGTAAGCCTTCAAAGCCTGTATTTATAAAGTTTCTAATATTTTGGTGATCGTTTCCTGTAGGGTTTTGAAGCACATCTTCAAAGTAATACTGACCAAAACAAGCTAATGTTTCTTCTTTTGTTAACTGTTGTTTTAAAGCAAAAGCAAATACTTTACAAGAACCATTATTTTGGTTGGCATTGTTGTATAAAGTACCATTGGTAAAAGCTGCAGGTGTAAACTGATATAGTTCTTCTATTATAGTAATGGTATCTGTGAAGTTAATACTCTTAGGAGTACTCTGTAGTGTTTGTTTAAATGTTTTTAAATTCATGGGGTTAAGATTTGGAATTACAAAAAAACATATTTTTCATACTCAAAGCTAATGAATAGAAGAATTTTACATACTTCTTGTTATCGTTAAATTTAGGTTGAGGTGTTTTTATGAACAGTATTTGATTGGGGTTTGTATTTTCTTTAGAATAGAATAAAAAAATAAAGTAATTATTTAATGTCTTGTTATGTGCTAAACTAAAGTTTTTAGAAAGCAATAATATTTTCTAAATTCGTCTCAAATAATCAAAATGGAAGAAAACAGAAGGAATCAAATAATAGAAAGTGCAAAAAAATTTTTTAGAGAAGAAATTGTAAAAAGTCATATTAATAAAGCTTGTGATAAAGCAAGTAAATTGTCTGAATATAATATAAACCCATTTTTAATTAAATACTTAGCGAACTTTCTTACAGGAAATGACAAGCCAGAAAGTATTGCAAAAGCATTAGTTTTACCAAGGATACTTGGGCCATCAATAACCACTTCTTTTGGTATGAAAATTCAAACTTTAATAAGTACTCTATTTCAGGGGCTAGGTTCTACTACACAAGGAATAGATATTGAATTTGTTGATGTTATTGATAACAGAAAAAAATATTGCCAATTAAAAGCTGGGCCAAATACAATTAATAAAGATGATGTTATAACAATTATTAATCATTTTAAAGGGGTTAGAAATTTAGCAAGGACAAATAATCTGAATATAGGAATTGATGATATGATTGTAGGGGTTGTTTATGGTGAAAATTCCGAAATAAGTTCACATTACAGAAGGATAGAGGAGTCATTCCCAGTCATAGTTGGCAAAGATTTTTGGCATAGATTGACAGGGCAAGAAGATTTTTATTTTGAGTTAATTGATGCTATTGGTGAAGTCGCTCTTGAAGTTGATGCCAGTAATGTTGTAAAAGAAACCATTGATAAACTTGCAAAAGAGATTAAAGAAAAATACAGTTAGTGTTTTGAATAAACACGATTTAAAAACTTAATAATAGAATATCCTAACTCCTTACCTAAATTGCAAGGCACAGCATTTCCAATCTGCTTATATTGTTGAGATATAGAGCCTGAAAACTTCCAACTATCTGGGAAGGTTTGTATCCTTGCGTATTCCCTTACTGTAAACGGACGGGTTTCATCTGGATGACATCTTTCTGTTTGTTTTTGTGCTGGACTACATGTTAAAGTTAAGCTAGGTTCATCCCAGCCAATTCTTCTAGCCATTCCTGTTTTACCACCGCCTAAATAAAAACTTTTCCCCATATACTCCTTTTGAATATCAATAGGTAAATCTCTCCAATACCCTTTAGGAGGCACTAAGTCTAATACTTGTTTTTTATGTTCAGGATATTTTGAACCTTCTGACTTAGGTACATTACAGTTATATAGTTCGCCTTTTTTAAGTGCGTCAGATAAGTTATATATTTTGTTATAAGGAGTTGGGTATTCATAGTTAATATTAATATCCTTTCTTACACCAACCAAAATAAGACGTTCTCTTTTTTGAGGGACTTTATAATGAATGGCTTTCAATACTTCTACAGGCACTACTTTATATCCTATTTCATCTAAAATAGAAATCATTCCTTGTAACGTTTTTCCTTTATCATGAGAAAGCAAACCTTTTACGTTTTCACCTACACAAATTAATGGATTTACTTCTTGTACAGCTCTTGCAAACTCATAAAATAAAGTTCCTCTAGCATCTTCAAGCCCTAATTTTTTTCCTGCATAACTAAAAGCTTGGCAAGGAAAACCACCTGTTACAATGTCAACTTGATTTTTATATTTAGTAAAATCAAACTTTTTTATATCTCCTTCTAAAACATTCCAGTTAGGTCTGTTTTCTCTTAACGTTTGGCAAGCCCATTTGTCTATCTCATTTAAAGCAACACATTTAATCCCTGACTGTTCTAAGCCAATAGCTAAACCTCCTGCGCCAGCAAATAACTCTAGAACCTTATATTCTTTTAAAGATATTTCAGTATTGTCTATATTATTATCTATTTCAGTTAATAAAGGTTTAATTAAAGAGTTTATAAGTTCTTTTTTATATACTCTATAATTACTTACAGGCTCACGAAAGGCTTCCAGCTTCCCGTCTCTATCCCATCTACGTAATGTTTCCTTACTTTTTCCTAATACTTCAGCAGCTTCTGAAAGTGAATAATAATCTTTAGTAACCATCTTATACAACCTTATACAATGGTTACAAAATTAAGTTAAATAAAGGAATAAAAAAAGAGTTTACTAAATCTAATTCTTGTGCTTTATTACTAGTGGTTAGTCAATGCTTTGATTTTTTAATATTTACTTCCTAAAGTAATATTGAAAACTTTTAAATATTAAATAAACACTTACTAAAATAATAAGAAGACCCCAAAGCCAATAGGTGCCAAACGTGTTTTCAGCGATGACTTGTGTATCTGAATTTTGAATAGCACCATGTCGTTCAAACTGTTTGGTAAACAAATAATCTAATTGTAAGTAACTACTAAGGATGGATTGTAAGCCTAAAAAGACAAGTGTGGCAACTTCAATTTTTTTATTTTTTAGTAAAGTAATAATGAAAAAGAGGAGTGCAAAAAGAGAAAGAACGATTACTCCCCAATATGAACGAATCCATAAAACTAAAGAAAGAATAATAACACCTACCAATACTCGTAATAATATAGCAGCTGTTCTAGTAGATTTAGCACCTGCAATTAATATAGTGCCTGCAATAGCTGGGCCTAACAAACCACCTGCGGCGGTAATGGCTTTCCCTATATTTAGTGGTACAAATTTATTAGTTAATGTAAAGTAAGCAACACCACCACCGTTTTCATAAATCTCTAAATATTTAAAACTACCGCCAATACATAATGCAGTAAGACCGTGTCCCATTTCATGAAACCAAGTGCCAAGTAAACGAAAAGGATATTGATAACTCACTAAATAAGGAGATTGGAGTAAAATAAAAATGAGAATTGATACAGTAAAAATAATGTATTGAAGTTGTTTAGTCATATGGGTTATTTAAATTTCAAAGTCAATTTATTAGGTAAAGCAATGTAAAAAGTGCTTTTTTATATTTAATTTATAAAGGTACATTTATTTCTAATAAAACTAATAAATAGTAATTTTTCACATACTAACATTTATAGTTAAATTTGCGCATCTAAAATTCAAGAAATGTACAGAACGCATACTTGTGGTGAATTAAGAGCATCGCACATAAATTCAGAAGTAACCCTTTCAGGATGGGTACAAAAATCACGTGACAAAGGTTTTATGATTTGGATTGATTTACGTGATCGTTACGGAATTACACAGTTAATTTTTGATGAAGAGCGTACTTCAAAAGAATTAATGGAGCAGGCTAAAACTTTAGGTAGAGAGTTTGTTGTACAAGTAAAAGGTACTGTAATTGAGCGTGCTTCTAAAAATGCAAATATTCCAACGGGTGATGTTGAAGTATTAGTTTCTGAATTAACTATTTTAAACGAGGCGAAGTTACCACCATTTACAATTGAAGATGAAACGGATGGAGGTGAAGATTTACGTATGAAGTATCGTTATTTAGATATTCGTCGTAACCCTGTAAAAGAGAGTTTAGTTTTTCGCCATAAAGTATCTATGGAAGTTCGTAAATACCTTTCTGATAAAGGATTTATTGATGTAGAAACTCCATATTTAATTAAGTCAACACCAGAAGGAGCAAGAGATTTTTTAGTGCCTTCACGTATGAATGCTGGTCAGTTTTATGCATTACCTCAAAGTCCACAAACCTTTAAACAGTTATTAATGGTAGGTGGTATGGATAAATATTTCCAAATTGTAAAATGTTTTAGAGATGAGGATTTACGTGCAGACCGTCAGCCAGAATTTACGCAAATAGACTGCGAAATGGCATTTGTTGAACAAGAAGATATTTTAGAGATATTTGAAGGAATGACGCGTCATTTATTAAAAGAAATTAATGGTGTTGAGGTAGCAAAATTCCCTAGAATTACTTTTGATGAAGCAATGCGTAAGTATGGTAATGATAAGCCAGATATTCGTTTTGGGATGGAGTTTGGAGAATTGAATGAGGTGGCACAGCACAAGGAATTTAAAGTGTTTAATGAAGCAGAGTTAGTAGTAGGAATTGCAGTACCTGGAGGTGCTTCATATACACGTAAGGAAATAGATAAATTAATAGATTGGGTAAAGCGTCCGCAAGTGGGAGCTTTAGGAATGGTTTATGTAAAGTGCAATGAAGACGGTTCTTTCAAGTCGTCAGTTGATAAGTTTTATGATCAAGAAGATTTAGCTAAGTGGGCAGAGGCAACTGGAGCTAAAGCTGGTGATTTAATTTGCGTACTTTCTGGTAAAACCACTAAGGTTAGAGCGCAATTAAGTGCTTTACGTATGGAAATGGCAGAGCGTTTAGAACTACGTAAGTCTGATGAGTTTGCACCGTTATGGGTAATTGACTTTCCATTGTTGGAATTAGATGAGGAAACGGGACATTATCATGCAATGCACCATCCGTTTACTTCTCCAAAGCCAGGACAATTAGAGCTATTAGATACAGATCCAGGAGCAGTAAAAGCAAATGCGTACGATTTAGTTTTAAATGGTAATGAAATAGGTGGAGGATCTATTAGAATACATGATAAAGAAACGCAAGCTGTTATGTTTAAGCATTTAGGGTTTTCACCTGAAGAAGCTAAAGAACAATTTGGTTTCTTAATGGATGCTTTTGAGTACGGGGCACCACCACATGGAGGCTTGGCATTTGGATTAGATCGTTTGGTAGCTATTTTAGGCGGACAAGAAACAATTCGTGATTTTATTGCTTTCCCTAAGAATAATTCAGGACGTGATGTAATGATAGATGCACCAGCTACTATTGATGATGATCAATTAGAAGAATTAAGTATTCAATTAGCACTTCAAGAAAAAGCATAAAAAGTTCTTTCTTTTAAAGCATAAAAAATCCGAGAATAACTTCTCGGATTTTTCTTTGTATATATATCAACCCTAAAAAGGGGTTTGAACAATTAATTATCCTTTTACGGGTACACTTACTACTACGTTACCCCATCCTAAATACATGTTATAAGCATTGTCTTCACCTTCAAAAGCAATTGAAAAAGCTTCAACAGTATCTTTAGCTTTTGAAACAGATCCGCTAACACGTACTACATCTTCTGATTCTTTATAGAAATAAGATCCCCAAACATTTTTTGCTGTACTTAAGATAACAGTCCATTCTTTTTCTCCTGGGATAGTAAATAACGTATAAGTTCCTGCTTTTACAGCTTTACCTCCAAAGGTTACATCTTTATAAAAAGTAATTTCAGGAGCTTCATTAGCTCCAGTTCTCCATACTTTTCCAGCAGGGGCAAGTTTACTTAAACTTCTTCCTTTTAATTGTGGACGGCTATATATAATTTTTACTTGTTTGTCTGATACACGATAGCTTGCAGGAAATGCAGCGGCATCCATTGGACTTTTATCTAAACCCGAAAACTTTTGTGCATTTACTTCATTAGAAAATACTAAAGCAATGGTAAATACAATAACGGATAAAATTGATTTTTTCATGGGTACTGGTTTTAGTTATTAAAGTATTAATAGTTCATCAAATTTAGAAAACCTTACAGTAAATTTTATTAATATTATGTGAAAATAGTAAGGAATGATTTAACTGTTATTTAGTTTTTACACAAATCACTTAAATAATTGTTCATTCTAATTTGAAAAAGTGTACCTCGTAATAAATCTTCAATTTCACTTAATTCGCTATATGAGATAGCCATACTTACTTTATCTGATGGAGTTTGTAAAAGTAATGATCTACAGTCAATACTATTTAAGCCACAAGCATTACAAGGTTTTTGACTTTTAGTATCACATATTTTGTCTATAAAAATTTCAATTTCTTCAGTGGTTAAGTGAAAACCAGTATCTCTAAAAATAATTTGAGTTAAGTTGGTTTTAACATTTTTCCATTTAAAAGATATGCCAATGCTATTATCGTATATTTTATAGATGCTTTCCATAATTGCTGTTTGTTATGGAACAAATATAATTAATTTAGAATTATTCTAAATAAAATTATTTTAAATCTTTTAATACCAATTGTAGAGAAGTGTATCCATTCCAAGTATTCTCATCTAAATTATATAAAATATCAAAGTCATTGTTAATACAATCAAGTTTATTACCTAAGCCAAAACCAATAGCGTTGTACGTTTTTTTATCAGCACCATATAAAATGCTAAGTTTTAAATGACTTTTATCAGCACCTACTTGTTTACCATAACCATTGTCTCTAACATTAGTAGTTATAAATACAGGTTTTCTATTTTCAGGGCCAAAAGGAGCCATTTGTTTTAAAATTCTATAGAATTTAGGTGTAACGTTAGCTAAAGATAATTCGGCATCAATAGTAATTTCAGGTATTAATAAGTCAGGGTTTATTGTTTCCTTTACTACCTGTTCAAACTTAGCTTTAAAATTTTCATATTGTTCGGGTAGTAAGGTTAACCCTGCAGCGTATTTATGACCTCCAAATTGTTCTATGTATTCAGAACAAGCTTCTAAAGCATTGTAAACATCAAACCCTTTTACTGATCTGGCAGAAGCTGCTAATTTCTCTCCGCTTTTGGTGAAAACCAAAGTTGGTCTATAGTACGTTTCAGTTAATCGTGAAGCAACAATTCCAATAACTCCTTTGTGCCAATTTTCATTGAAAACAACAGTAGTATAATTTTTTTGCTCTTCATTGTTTTCAATTTGCAAAAGTGCTTCTTGCGTTATTTGAGCATCAAGTTCTTTCCTGTCTGAATTAAACTTCTCTATATCGGCAGCAACTTTAGTTGCAGTATCAAAATCTAGCTCCGTTAATAAATCTACAGCAAAATTACCATGCTTCATTCTTCCAGCAGCATTAATTCTTGGTGCTATGATAAAAACAACATCGGTAATGGTTAATTCTTTCTTTTGTAGTTGGTGTATAATAGCTTTAATACCATTTCTTGGAATAGTATTGATAACTTGTAATCCATAATAAGCTAAGATTCTATTTTCTCCAGTGATAGGAACAATGTCGGCAGCAATAGCTGTAGCTACCAAATCTAGATAATGTAGAATAATCTCTAATGATTCTTTTTTTTCAGTTGCTAGCGCCTGGATTAATTTAAAACCTACTCCACAACCACACAATTCTTTATAAGGGTAGTTACAATCTACTCTTTTAGGGTTTAAAACAGCAATTGCATCAGGGATTTCCTTTCCTGGTTTATGGTGGTCACAAATAATAAAGTCTACTCCTTTTTCTTTAGCATAGGCAACCTTATCTATAGCTTTGATACCACAATCTAAAGCTATGATTAAAGAAAAGTCATTGTCATGAGCAAAATCAATACCTTGAAAAGATACACCATAACCTTCTTGGTATCTATCAGGAATGTAGGTTGCTATGTTAGGATAACTTTCTTTTAAATAAGATGAAACCAAAGAAACGGCAGTAGTGCCATCTACATCATAATCACCATAAATTAAAATATTTTCATTTTTTTCAATAGCATTTGTAATCCTTTTAACAGCTATATCCATATCTTTCATTAAGAAAGGGTCATGTAAGTCAGTTAAAGAAGGTCTAAAAAATTGTTTAGCCTCATCAAAGGAAGTTATACCGCGTTGAGCTAGTAATTTAGCCAATACCATATCAATATTTAATTGACTAGCTAATGTTGTAATAATTTCTTTTTCAGGTTCATTTTTATAAGTCCAACGCATAAATTAAATAACAACTTTAATGAGGTTTATAATTATTTCTGATGAAAATGGATGTTAGTTTTTATAGTGGCAAATTTTCTAAACATTTCCATTACACCACAATACTTTTCAATAGACAAATTTACGGCTTTAGTTATTTTGTCTTCATCTAAATCTGTACCTGTAAAATGATAGTTAAGGGTAACGGTATGGTAATACTTTGGGTGTTCATCTGTAAGCTCACCAGTAGCATTCATTTTAAAGTCATCAACCGTGATACGCATTTTTTTTAATAAAGAAACTACATCTAAACCAGAACAACCAGCTAAAGAAGATAACATAAGTGCTTTAGGTCTTAATCCAGCATCATTACCTCCGCTTTCAGCATTTGCATCAATGGTTATCTTATGTCCACTAGGATTATCACTTTCAAATTGCATGTTTTCTTTCCAAGTAGTAGTTACAGTATGTTGTGCCATAATCTATATTTTTTTTGTTACTAATGTAAGTTGTATATTGTTGTCCAAATTTCTTCTTTTTCAGAAGAGGTTTGTAAAACAAACTTACATTAAAAAACATTAATACAAACTAAAAACAAGAAACAATGCCATTAGTAACACCGTTATCTGCTGACCATGATTTAGAAACAAAAGAATTAGCCGAATTTTTTAATGAAACTTTAGGTTTTTGTCCAAACTCTGTTTTAACAATGCAAAGGAGACCGGCCATTTCTAAAGCTTTCATAAACCTTAATAAAGCAGTAATGGCGAATGAAGGTAGGGTAACTTCTGCTTTAAAAAGAATGATTGCTTGGGTTTCTAGTAATGCTACTGGATGTAGATATTGCCAAGCACATGCTATTAGAGCGGCAGAACGTTATGGAGCAGAGCAGGAGCAACTAGATAATATTTGGGAATACAAAACACATTCAGCTTTTAATGACGCTGAACGCGCAGCTTTAGATTTTTCATTAGCTGCTAGTCAAGTGCCTAATATGGTGGGTGAAAAAATAAAAGAAGAACTTTACAAACATTGGAATGAAGGAGAGATTGTAGAAATGCTAGGTGTAATTTCTTTATTTGGTTACTTAAATAGATGGAATGATTCTATGGGAACTAGTATTGAAGATGGTGCTGTAGAAAGCGGTGAGCAATATTTAGGAAAACATGGATGGGAAAAAGGAAAGCATGTTTAGACAAGTGTAGAGATAGTTTACAATAAAAAAAGCGGGTTAAAATTAATTTTAACCCGCTTTTTAGATAAGTGTCTAGCTTAGTTTATTTCTTTAATAAATCTCTAATTTGAGTTAATAACTCTTCTTGAGATGGCCCTTTTGGAGCTTCTGGAGCTGGCTCTTCTTTTTTCTTCATTGCATTCACTCCTTTAACAATCATAAACATTACAAATGCTACAATTATAAAGTCGATAACATTGGTTAAAAATTCACCATATAAAACGGCTACTTCTCCTGTTATTTTGCCTGCGTCATCAGCTACTCCTTCCTTAATAACATACTTTAAATCTTTAAAGTCTGCATTGAAAATTAAACCGATTAGTGGAGAAACAATTCCTCCAGTAAATGAAGAAACTACTTTGTTAAAAGCAGCACCCATAACAAAACCTACTGCAATGTCCACTAGGTTGCCTTTCATGGCAAAGTCTTTAAACTCTTTGAGCATTCCCATATTTTTGATTTTAATAGTTAAATTGAAAATCTAAAGTATAAAAAAAATTACTTCTTTACTAATCTTTTAATTCTTTGGGATAAGGCGGTTAATATTTCATAAGGAATAGTTTCACATTTATGTGCCATATACTCTATATGTTGTTGGTGGTTGAAAATAATGACTTCGTCATTTTCTTTGCAATCAATTTTGGTAACATCAGCCATAATCATATCCATACAAACATTACCTATTATAGGAGCGGGTTGATTATTGATAATAACAAATCCATTTTTATTACCAAGTTTTCTAGAAATACCATCTGCATGACCTATAGGTATTGTAGCTGTTTTAGTTGATTGACTTGCCACAAAAGCTCTATTATAACCAACAGTTTCTCCAGGTTGTACAATATGAATTTGAGAAATAATTGATTTTAAACTGTGTGTGTTTTTTAGGTTTGCCGTTTCTTGTGGATGATTTCCAAAACCATATAAGCCAATACCTAATCGGACCATATCAAATTGAGCCTTTGGGTAGTTTATAATACCTGAAGTGTTCAAAATATGAATCATAGGTTCGTAACCTAAGTGTTGATATACTTGTTTTATGATGTAAGCAAAGTTGTTAATTTGATTTACTGTAAACTCTTGTTCGTTTAAATCTTCACTAGCAGCAAGATGTGAGAATATAGATTGTACCTTTACGTTGTTAGATTTTTTTAAACTACTAATGATAGTAGGGACATCTGAGTGCCAAAAACCTAACCTATTTAATCCCGTATTAAACTTAATATGGATAGGGTAGTTCATTAAAGGTTTCTCATCTGCTAATTTTAAAAAGGCATCAAAAATTTTAAAATTATAAAGATTAGGCTCTAAATGGTACTTTACAAGTATATTCAAATTAGGAAGTTGTGGATGTAAAACTAAAATAGGTGTTTTTATTCCAGCTTCTCTAAGTATAACACCTTCATCAGTATAAGCAACTGCAAAATAATCAACATGTTCTTGTACAATTTTGGCAATTTCTACAGCTTCACTTCCGTAGCCAAAAGCTTTTACTACAACTAATACTTTAGTAGTAGGTTGTAATTTTTGTTTGAAGTATGCCAAGTTATGCAAAACAGCATGGGCATTAATTTCTAATACAGTTACATGATTATTCATTGGTTGATTCTTTGTTAAGTGCCTTCATAGCTTTATAATAGGCAGCTCTACTAAGAGGTTCATACTCTTGCGTTTCTCCTAATAAAACTAAATCATCATTTTGTGCTTTTCTAAAACTATAATGAGCTAAATTTCCAGTTCGTGTGCATACAGCATGTACTTTGGTTACATATTCAGCAGTAGCCATTAAAGCAGGCATTGGTCCAAAAGGATTTCCTTTAAAGTCCATGTCTAAACCTGCAACTATTACACGAATACCTCTATTAGCCAAATCATTACAAACGGCAACGATTTCATCATCAAAAAATTGTGCTTCATCAATTCCTACAACATCTACATTGTTTGCTAATAATCTAATATTGGAAGATGCTGGTACTGGAGTAGACCTAATTCTGTTTTCATTATGAGAAACTACTTCTTCTTCATCGTAGCGGGTATCAACGGTTGGTTTAAAGATTTCAACACGTTGTTTTGCTAATTGTGCTCTTCTTAAGCGTCTTATAAGTTCTTCTGTTTTTCCAGAAAACATAGAGCCACAAATTACTTCTATCCACCCAAATTGTTCTGTATGATTTACCGTATTTTCAAGAAACATTTTGTAATTTTAAGCTCTGTTATTAATATTTGTTTTTACTATCAAAATGAGGGACAAATTTATTAAAATTTAAGAGTAAAACTTAAAAACCAATAACAACTTATGCACAAAAAACTAGCATCCGATTTAATCAGTTTAGCGCACAGCATATTACAAATGAAAAATAAAGAAGATGTGTTGCTATTAAAAGAGAAGGCATATGAAGTATATGAAAAATTATCTGTGTTAGCCTATGTAGATGAGTATATTAACAATACACCTCAAGCTGAAGAAACTAAGGAAGAACTTGTCGCTAAAATTGAAAAGGCTGAAAAAGAAAAGGAAGTAGCTATTATTAAAGAGCCTTTAAATGTGATAGAAGAACTTGAAGAACATGCTCATGAAGTAGTAGTAGAAGATGCTACTTTAACTGATACTACTATCGAAAGTAACGAGGAAGTAAATAATATTGTTAATATTGAATCACAAGTTGAAGAAGAAGTAGAGGTTGTTGAAGAAATGGTTGATGAAGCCGAACCAATAGTTGAGACAAAAGAACAAAAAGTTATTAAGGAAGAAGAAAAAGAAGAAGAGGTGTTAGAAATGAAGCCAGTGGTAGAAGAAATAATAGAACAACCTTTTGATGAATTGCAGAGTCTTTTATTTAGTGATGATAATACTAAAGATGATGTAAGAGATATTGGTGAACGTAAAACACCTACGTTGGAAGATGAGTTAAAGGATACTTTACCAGTAGATGTAATGGCGAACTTGTTTGAGAAAGCAGAGCCTAAAAAATCATTAAATGATCATTTACAAAGTACAATACAAATAGGGTTAAATGATCGTATTGCTTTTGTGAAAAACTTATTTGAAGGAAATCAAACGGATTTTAATAGGGTAATCTCTCAGTTAAATACTTGTAAAACTGAAAAAGAGGCTAAAAAGTTTATAAATAAACTGGTTAAACCTGACTACGATTGGTCAGATAAAGAAGAGTATGAAACAAGATTGTTAGAAATTATTGAACGAAGATTTGCTTAGATTTTTGTTTATTGATTAAATACTACCTTTGACATTTAAAAATGTAACGAAATATGTTTACTGCAAAAGCAAATAAAATTTTTGAAGAAGTTATAAATGATTATCATATAATTGATGACGTTTATCAGAGTTTCATAAATAAATATGATGAGAAAGAAGATTTAATTTCACATTTGCTATATAGAAAATGTTGGATTGATACTGTACAATGGCATTATGAAGATATTATTAGAGATCCTAATATTGACCCAGTAGCTGCTTTGGATTTAAAACGAAAAATAGATGCATCTAATCAAGATCGGACTGATATGGTAGAGTATATTGATGCTTATTTTTTAGAACAATATAAAGAAGTAAATCCCAAAAGTGATGCAACTATAAATACAGAAAGCCCAGCTTGGGGAGTTGATAGATTATCTATTTTAGCATTGAAAGTTTACCATATGAAAGAAGAAGCTACTAGAGAAGATGCTTCAGAAGAACATAGAAATAACTGTCAAAAAAAATTAGATGTTTTATTAGAACAACAAGTTGATTTATCTACAGCAATAGATACTTTACTTTCTGATATAGAAAAAGGAGATAAATACATGAAGGTGTATAAGCAGATGAAGATGTACAATGATGATGAATTAAATCCTGTTTTACGCTCACAAAAATAATTTTGAATTCAACGAAACACATTTTAATAATACGTCTCTCTGCTATGGGAGACGTTGCTATGACTGTACCAGTTATCAGAGCTTTCATTGCAAAAAATAACAATGTTAAAATAACAGTTTTAACCCGTGCCTTTTTTGCCCCTTTTTTTAGTGAATTTGATAATGTTGAGGTTTTTATACCCGATTTAAAAGGTAAACATAAAGGCATTTTAGGATTGGTAAAACTCCATAAGGAGTTAATGGAGTTAGGTGTTGATTGTGTTGCAGATTTGCATAATGTTTTACGCTCTAATGTCCTTGTAACCTTATTTAAATTAAGAGGTATACCTTGCGTTCAGTTAGATAAAGGGAGAAACGAAAAGAAACAACTTATAGTTAAGAAATCTAACAAAATTCTAAAACCACTAAAATCAATGCACGTCAGATATTCTGATGTTTTTAGTAAGTTAGGGTTTACTATTGATATAGAAACTATTGTAGATGTTAAAAAGACTGAGATTCCTAGTTTTATTAAAGAGAGAATTGCTACAAAAAAAATAATAGGTTTAGCCCCTTTTGCAGCTTATGAAAGTAAGTCCTTACCAATTGATAAATTACAAGAGCTAATAAAAAATCTAGCGAATATTGATGAAGTAACTATTCTACTTATTGGAGGCGGAAATAAGGAAAAAGTAATTTTAGATGGCTTAGCAAACAACTACGATAATATAATTTCAATTGTAGGAAAGGGAAGTTTTAAAGAAGAACTTGACTTGATAAGTAATTTAAATGTTATGATAGCAATGGATTCAGGAAATGGACATATTGCAGCTATGTATAACGTTCCCGTAATAACAATTTGGGGTGTAACACATCCTTATTTAGGGTTTACTCCCTATAATCAACCAAAAGAGAATCAAATACTACCAGATTTACAAAAATATCCATTAATTCCAACTTCAGTTTATGGGAAAGATTACCCTGATGGTTACCTAGAGTGTTTCAATACAATTGATGTTCAGACTATAGTTTCAAGAGTAAAAAAATATATTTAAAAGCTATTAAAAAGTATATGTTATACCTACAGTCGTATATCTATCTATAGTGTTTAATGAAATATTTAACCGATTTGGTTTGTAGGGTTTTGTAAATAAATAGGCAATACCTGTTCCTAGTATGGCTCCTATAAAAACGTCCCATTCATCATGATTTTTGGACTCTATTCTAGAATAACCCACATAGGAAGCTAATATATAAGCAGGAATTCCTATTTTCCATCCATATCTTTTTTGTAAGAATGCAGCACTTGTAAAAGAAATAGCAGTGTGTCCAGAAGGAAAACTATTTAAACTATCTCCATTAGGACGCTCTTTATCAATAGTTAGTTTTAAAGCATAAACAGTAGCTGTTGTTAATAGAAAGGCTTTAGTAAATTGCAATGTACCATTAGTTTCATCATCCCAAATAAATGTAGAGCCTAATGCTAATGCAGGCAAAGTAGCTACTAAAACATCTCCTGATGTTTTATGAAACTTTTGACTACTTGTCAATGACTGTTGTGCTATACAGTAAAAGTTACTTAAAATGAGAAATAAAATACTCAGCCTTATCATTATAAAATTTTAAGTTATAAAGTACTAATAATAATCTAATAATTAGTGATTTATTTAGTTTAAACTTTTTAATGTAAAAAATAAGAACAAAAAAGCCCAGTATAAAACTGAGCTTTGTTTGTATATAAAAAATATTCTCTTATTTAAGTTTCTTCTTAACAGCAACTTCTGTGTAAGCCTCGATAGTATCTCCTTCTTTAATGTCGTTATAACCTTTAATTTGAAGACCACAATCGTATCCTTTAGTAACTTCTTTAACATCGTCTTTGAAACGCTTTAAAGAAGCTAATAAACCATCATGTACTACAATTCCTTCTCTAATTATTCGAACTTTAGCATCTCTAGTGATTTTACCACTCATTACCATACAACCCGCAATGTTACCAATTTTAGAAATCTTATAAACTTCCCTAATTTCAACATTACCAAGAACTTCTTCTCTCATTTCAGGAGATAACATTCCTTCCATTGCATCTTTCAAGTCGTTGATAGCATCATAGATAATTGAGTATGTTCTGATGTCAACTTCTTCCTTATCAGCCACCGTTCTAGCATTTCCTTGAGGACGAACATTAAATCCAACAATAATAGCATCAGAAGCTGTTGCTAATAACACGTCTGATTCAGTAATTGCACCAACTCCTTTATGAAGTATATTCACTTGAATTTCTTCAGTAGATAATTTCTGGAAAGAATCAGTTAAGGCTTCTACAGAACCATCCACATCTCCTTTAAGGATAATGTTAAGCTCTTTAAAGTCACCTAAAGCAATACGACGTCCAATTTCATCTAATGTTAACGTTTTCTGAGTTCTTACAGATTGTTCACGTTGTAATTGAGAACGTTTAGCAGCTATTTGCTTAGCCTCTCTCTCATCATCAAATACATTAAACTTATCACCAGCTTGTGGAGCTCCATCTAAACCAAGAATTGATACAGGAGTAGAAGGACCTGCTTCTTTAACTTTATTACCACGCTCATCAAACATAGCTCTTACTTTACCACTATGTTTACCAGCTAGTAGATAGTCTCCTATTCTTAAAGTACCAGCCTGTACTAATATTGTAGAAACATAACCACGACCTTTATCTAGTTGTGCTTCTACAACAGTTCCTACTGCATTTTTATCTGGGTTAGCTTTTAGTTCTAATACTTCAGCTTCTAAAAGAACTTTTTCTAAAAGTTCATCAACACCTTGTCCTGTTTTAGCAGAAATATCTTGTGACTGAATATTTCCTCCCCAATCTTCTACTAATAAATTCATAGAAGATAATTGAGTTTTAATATTGTCAGGGTTAGCATTAGGCTTATCTATCTTATTAATGGCAAAAATAATTGGAACATCTGCAGCTTGAGCATGAGATATTGCTTCCTTAGTTTGAGGCATTACATCATCATCAGCAGCAATTACAATAATAACTAAATCGGTTACTTGTGCTCCACGTGCACGCATTGCCGTAAAGGCTTCGTGACCAGGTGTATCTAAAAAAGCTATTTTTTGACCATCATCAAGTGTTACTCCATACGCTCCAATATGCTGTGTAATTCCACCGCTTTCACCTGCAATTACATTAGCTTTACGGATGTAATCAAGTAAAGATGTTTTACCATGATCAACATGTCCCATTACAGTAATAATAGGTGCTCTTGTTGCTAAGTCTTCAGGTTTATCTTCTACCTCTTCAATAGATTCCTCAACTTCAGCACCAACAAATTCTACTTTATAATTAAATTCTTCAGCAACTATTTGAAGTGTTTCTGCATCTAATCGTTGGTTCATTGTTACCATCATACCAAGCATCATACAAGCAGATATAATATCTGTTACTGGTTTGTCCATCATGGTAGCAACTTCACTAACAGTAACAAATTCTGTTACTTTTAATACCTTGCTTTCTTCTTGTTGTGCTTTAAGCTCAGCTTCGGCTTGTTGACGGTGTTGATCTCTTTTATCACGACGGTATTTTGCTCCTTTTCCTTTGTTAGATTTACCTTGAAGCTTTTCTAAAGTTTCTCTAACTTGTTTTTGGATTTCAGCTTCTGTTAATTCTTCCTTTTGAACAACAGGCCTCCTACCTCTATGGTTTCCACGATTATTTCCACCTCTATTTTGTCCGCCACCACGGTTTTGTCCACCTGGGCGATTTTGTCCACCACCACGGTTTTGACCACCACCTCGATTTTGTCCTTGACCTTGTTGTGATTTATTGTCAGTACCAGTATTAGGTTTACTAATTCTCTTACGCTTCCTTCTATCTCCGTCGTTCTTATTATCGTTTTTAGGGTCTGGCTTTTTCTTCTTAGGTCTTTCAAATTGTTTTAAATCAATCTTTTGACCAGTTATTTTTGGGCCGTCTAACTTTTTGTACTGAGTTTTTATTTTTTCAGCATTTTCAGGTGTTACTTCGGCTTGTTTTGTAACTTGTTTAGGTTTTTCAACTTTTTTGTTACGTTGTGTTTGAATCTGCTCAACGGCTTTATCAATACCCTTTTTTACAGTGTTTCCTTCCACAGTTTTAGGTGTTTCAACTTTTGGTGATTTAGTTTCAACCGGAGGTTTGTTACTGTTGTTGTCTTTTTTTGGTGAAGGCTTATTTTCGTTTTTAACAACTTCAGTTTTTTCTACCTTTTTAGTAGGAGGAGAAGTAATCTCTTTCTTTTCTTCCTTTTTTGGTTGCTCTTGTACAGGAGTTTCTACAGGTTCAGGTTTCTTAACTTCTTTCTTAGGAGTTTCTACAGCTTCTTTACCTGTTTTAATATCAATTTTACCTACAGTTTTAAGTTCTAACTTAGCTGCTTTGGCTTTTAATACTTCTTGTTTTTTAGCTTCGTCAACTTGCCTTTTCTTTTCTTGTTCTGCTTCTAGTTGCTGACGAATAGCTTCTTTCTCTTTTCGTTTCTCTTCACTTACTTCTTTAGAAGCTACCTTTTTAGATTTATCTGTTTGGAATCCGTCAAGAAGTACTTGATATTCCGGATTAGATATTTTAGTGGTAGGACGAGCTTCAACATCATAGCCATGTTTAGCTAAGTGTTCTATAGCTCTATCTAAAGAAATATTTAATTCTCTTAAAACTTTGTTTAGTCTTATGTTGCCTTCAGCCATAAATTATTTTATACTTTTTATTAAAGAACACACTTTATACTGTACTATAGTTACGTTCTTTTTCTTTGTTTGCTAGTTTTTATTGTTAAACAATAAGGTAACTAACTACCTTTTATATTTTAGTCTTCGAATTCTTCTTTTAAAATTCGTTGTACTTCAACAATAGTTTCTTCTTCTAAGTCTGTTCTTTGAACTAACATAGATACATCTTTTTCAAGTACACTCTTGGCTGTGTCCAATCCAATTTTTTTGAATTCCTCAATTACCCAAGCTTCTATTTCATCTGAAAACTCTGTTAATTCTACATCTTCTTCTTCTATTCCCTCACGTTGTACGTCTATCTCATATCCTGTTAATTCACTTGCTAAACGTATATTTACACCTGATCTACCAATTGCTTTAGATACTTCTTCTGGTTTTAATAATACATTTACACGTCCTTTTTTATTTCCTTTTTCCTCTTCAAATTTCTCAATACTTACAGAAATTACTTTCGCAGGACTTAGTGCTCTTGATATAAATAATTGCTCGTTTTTAGTAAAATTAATAACATCAATATTCTCATTACCTAATTCACGAACAATACCATGTATACGTGATCCTTTTACACCAACACAAGCTCCAACAGGATCAATACGATCGTCATAAGAGTCAACAGCTATTTTAGCTTTATCTCCAGGTATTCTAGCTACTCCTTGAATAGTAATTAAACCATCAAAAACCTCTGGAATTTCTTGCTCAAATAATTTAACTAAGAAATTAGGTGCAGTTCTTGACAAAATAATTGAAGGCTTATTACCTCTAAGCTCTACAGATTTAATAACACCTCTGACAGTATCTCCTTTTCTAAAGAAATCAGACCTAATTTGTTCACCTTTTGGTAATACAATTTCATTTCCTTCGTCATCTAATAAAATTACGGCATTATGTCGTATATGATGCACTTCAGCACTATAAATTTCACCTTCTAAATCTTTAAATTGTTTGAAGATGTTGGTGCTATCATGCTCATGAATTTTTGAAATAAGGTTTTGACGTAAAGCTAAAATTGCTCTCCTACCTAAGTCAATCAATTTAACCTCCTCAGACACATCTTCACCTATTTCAAAATCAGGTTCTATTTTTCTTGCTTCAGATAATTCAATTTCTTCGTTATCATCCTCAGACATTCCATCAGCAACTACAACTCTATTTCTCCAGATTTCTAAATCTCCTTTATCAGGGTTTATGATGATGTCAAAGTTTTCATCTGATCCAAACTTACGTTTTAAAGCAGCTCTAAACACTTCTTCTAAAATAGACATAAGTGTTACTCTATCAATGCTTTTGTTGTCTTTAAATTCTGAAAACGATTCGATTAACGCAATATTTTCCATCTCATTATCTTAAATTAAAATATAATCTTCACTTTTGCTTCTTTAATATTAGCATAAGGTAGTGTTTTTGTTTTCTCTACTGTATGCTTTCCTTTACCAACAGGTTTGGGTTCTCTAGTTTTCCATTGTATAGTGATTTCTTCATCAGTAACATGGGTTAAAGTACCTTCAAAGTCTTCTGTTTCGGTTTTGACTTTTAGAATTCTATTGATGTTTTTTTTATATTGTCTTTTAGCAGTTAAAGGATGTGCTATATCTGGAGTAGTAACTTCTAAAGAAAAATCTTCTTCTTCTCTATCTAAGTTATGTTCAATATTTCTACTTATACGTACACATTCACTTAAAGGAACACCATTGTCTCCATCAACAATCACTGTGATTTTATTGTTTTTATGAAATTGCAAATCAATTAAAAACAATGATTCATTTTCATCTAATGCTTCCTGTGTTAACTCCCTTACTTTGTTTTGGTTCATTCTAGGTATAAAAAGAGGGGACTTACGTCCCCTGCATCAATTAATTCTTAAAATTCACTGCAAATATAGTAACTTATTCATTAATATACAAGTAGGTTTTGTTTATTTTATTTTGTATTTTTAAGATATTTCTTTTTTATAAAACCCTAGATACATTATGAATAAAATATTAATTCCTGTTGATTTTTCAAGACACTCTGGTTATGCATCTGTTTTAGCTGCTAAAATAGCAAAGAGATCTAATAGTGAGGTACACTTACTTCATATGGTAGAGTTGCCTACTGGTATAGTTGATATGGGAGCTGGAAGTAATTTTAGTATCCCAGAAAGTATGCTTTATATTAGAAAGGTAAGGGATAGGCTTTTAGATTTTAAAGCTAAGTACTTTTCTGATATAGAGAATGTGTATCATGCTATAAGATTTCAGAATCCGTATGAAGGAATTCGTGATTATGGTAAAAAAGTAGGTGCGGATTTAGTTATAATGGGATCAAAAGGGCATACTGCGTTGGAAGAAATTTTAATTGGATCTAATACCGAGAAAACAGTAAGGAGTTTAGAGGTTCCAGTGCTGGTAACTAAAAAAGAAAGTGATGATTTTAAATTTGATAAGCTTGCTTTTGCATCTACATTCGAAAAAGATGAGGCTAAAGCTCTTGAAGGCTTTTTGGAATTTGCTGGAAATTTTGATTGTGAAATAATGTTCTTGAAAATAAACACTCCTCAAAAGTTTCAAAGTACAACTGAATCTAGAAAGAAAGTTGAAAAATTTATAGAGAAATATAATCTTAAAAATTATTCAATTAATATTTATAGTGAGTCATCAGTTGAAGAAGGGATTTTAAATTTTGCCAATGAAGAAAGTGTAGACCTGATTTCGCTTGCAACCCATGGTAGAAGTGGTTTGTCACGCTTTTTTAACGGGAGTGTGTCTTTAAATTTATCAAAAAATGTTTTAAAACCAGTTTTGACTTTTAGGGTATAAAAAAGCGCAAAATAAATTTGCGCTTTGTACGGGTGAAGGGAGTCGAACCCCCACGCCTTGCGGCACTAGATCCTAAGTCTAGCGTGTCTACCAATTCCACCACACCCGCGTGTTTTTGAATTGTGCCTGCAAATATACATAAACAATTCAATAAACAAACACCTTTTTTGTGTTTTTTACTTTTCGTTTTTAAACAAATGTTTTTTTATTGTAAATAAAAAAGCTCTCCCGTTAAAGGAGAGCCAACTAATTCTATTTTAAAACCCTTCTAAAAATTTTTAAATAGATTACTAATGAGCGACAAAAATCTATAATTTCTTTGGTTGAAATGTTAATTAATAATTAATTGTTTTTAAAAAAAACGATAAGCCACACTCTTAGGTGTGGCTTACTTTAGGGGAAAATACATTTAAGAGGAAACTAAAAATCCATATTCAATTTAATTTATAAAAAAAATGAATATTTGTATTGTTTAGAGGTGGTAAAAATGTAAAAAGTCACAAATGTTTTATATTAATTAAGTGTTTTTTAATTGCTTGTTATTGGGGGTTAAATCCATGGTGTTGTTTGGTTCAATAGATGGTTTTCGTTAATTAACTATTAAAACAAGACTATTACTGATACTCTGGATAGTGTTTTTTTAATATAAACTGAGTGTTTTTAGGTATTACAAATAGGCATATATAACCTGTTAAGCAGGAAAGTGTTAATAAAAGTGCTATTATAAACCTTCCTAATGTGTTTATTGAAGTGAAATCATGATCCAAAGGAATGACAAAATTAAGAATGGAAAAAAACAAAAATGCTACATTTCCTATTCCTTGTGTTAACAATGTATCTTCAAACATCCATTTTTTTCCTGTTTGTATAGCCTTTTTTTGTATTCTTTTTTTAAAAAGATAAATATATCGTATTTCAATAATAGCTATAAGTAAGTAAATAGTAGTATAAATTGCATATGCTTGCGAAAAAATCTGTATTGTAAATAATAAATAGAAAACTACTAAACTAAAAATCATTCTGGGTAAGGTAAACCATTCTTTAGTATATTGAAGAATGACAGAAAAATACTTTTTTGATAATTGTTTTTGTTTTTCTTCTACTACATCCATAAAACCATAAACTCCAAATTTTTTAAATGAAATGTTTTTAGCAATCTCAAAAGGTAGGTCGGGTTGTTTACCCCAAATTCTCTCAATATCATTTGCTAAATGATCAACTAGTTCTGATTGCACGTCGTAGTGTTCCACATAATGTTTTTGAGTAAAATCGTATAGTTCTTGAATTTGTTTGTCGGTTAGTTCCATAGGTTATTTTAATAAAAATTGGTATTTCTCTTTTTCTATTAGGTGTTTTCTGTAAAACCAAGCATTGCTTATTGTGGAGATGATAAGTATTAGTAGTGTTATTGCAATAAATAAATTGATAGTTGGGTTTTTTAGAGAGACTATTGTGGGGATTATTACAATACCTATAGCTTGAGTTTTTATAATGAAACTATAAACTGTTTTTTTTGTGTCGGCTAGTATTTTATATGTGACAAAAAGCCAAGAAAAACTTCCAAGTAAAAATATGGTTTTTATAGGTTTTTCTAATAATAGATAAATAAAGGTGAATTCGTATTGACTGTAAATAGTGTAGAAAACAAAAAAGAATAAGGAAAAAAGAACTGCACTGGTAGGAAAAAATAGTTTAGTGGCCTTTTTAATAACTAAACGAGGGGCTTTAAAAAGAAAACCAAAAAGCCAGCTGTGAGTTTCTTGTAGAGGTGTCTCCCACTTGCTTATAGTGTTTTCAAAAGCTGTGTAAAAATCTATAGATTCATTATGTAATAAGGTTTCTATTTCAGTAACTATATGATCAAAAATTTCAATTCTAAAATCTATGTAGTCGATTCCTTTTTTATCTAAAAAAATATTTATGTAATCTAATTGTTGTTGAGTTAGTTCCATAGCTAGTTAATTAGTTGTTGATATTTGTTTTCAAATTCTTTTTTTCTTGATATAAAACTACAGGTAGCTAAGTAATAAACACCACAGCTTATAGCTGACAAAACCATGAAGAAGTCACTAAATGAAAACTTTGCAGCTATTTCAAAATAGGAAGGGATAATCATTATAGGGAAAGTTGTAAATCCAATAAAATATCTATATGAATGTATTATTTTTAGTTCTTTATATCTTTTAATAAACTTATAAGTTAATAAGTTGAAGTGTAGTGATATGATTATAATATAGCTATATGGTAGGTAAATTAAATATTCGGGATTAATAAATGGAATAAGGAAATAAGTGCTTGCTGAAGAACATAATAAAAATAAAAAGTGTGTAGGTTTTTTTAGTTGAATAAAAATATCTCTTATTATTAACTTTATATCAGACCAAAGTTTTTGTTTAACAATACTATCGTATCTAGTCAGAAACTCTTTTTTTCTGCCTAACATGTATTTTAGAAAAGTAGATTGTAAACGATTGTCTTCAAAAAAAGAAGGGATGTCTTCTATTTCATTTTCAATTTCAGAAGCTATATGGTCTACCATTTCCATTCTAATATCAATGTATTCAATATTTATAGCTTCTAAGAAATTATTAATCTGTCGTACTTGATTATTGGTTAATTCCATAGCAAAAAAAATTATTCTAAACTAAACTTAGGGTTTACTAACTGTTGCATGGTTTTTAAAAACTCTTGCATTTCAGCTAATCGATTAACGGTTTCTTTGGTGCCGTTTTCAGTAAGTTTATAATATTTACGCAGCCTGTTTCCTACTTTTGCAACTTCAACTTCTAATAAGCCCTCTGCTTCCATTTTGTGCAAAGCAGGATACAATGCGCCTTCCGTAATGAGCAATTCTCCCTTCGTCAGTTCTTTTACTTTTTGAGTAATCTCATAGCCATACATTTTGCTGTTTTGTGCTAATAGCTTTAAAATAATGGTTTGTAAAGAACCCTTGTATAGTTTTTTGTTTCCCATGTTAATTTTTGTTTAATCATAGCATTAAAAAATGCTTGTGTTTATCACATTGCAAATGTATGCATAATTTTCTTATGTATAAATTTCTTAGGTATTATTTTATACAATCTCTAACGTTTCATTACTTAATTGTTTGTTACTTTTGTAGCTTATTACATACAGAATGGCAAAATTTTACAAACTAACTATAAAAGAAATTATAAAAGAGACTGCAGATGCTGTTTCTATTTTGTTTACAATACCTGAAAGTTTAAAAGGAACTTTTTCTTTTGTAGCTGGGCAATATATAACTCTAAAAAAAGAAATTAATGGCGAGGAAGTTAGAAGGGCATATTCTATTTGTTCTTCTCCAAAAAGTCATGAATTAAAAGTAGCGGTAAAGGCGGTTGAAAACGGAAAGTTTTCTACATATGCAATTTCAAAGCTTTCTGAGGGAGAAGAGCTAGAGGTTACAGCACCTGAGGGAAAGTTTATATTAAAGCCAGAGCAAGGTAAGAACTATATAGGTTTTGCTGCGGGTAGTGGAATTACCCCTGTTTTATCAATGATAAAGTCTGTTTTAGAAAGCTCTATGGGTAATTTCACATTAGTTTACGGGAATAAAAGTATAGCCGATACTATATTTTTTGAAGAAATAAATAAACTAAAAGAACTGTATTCAGAACAGTTCAAGGTACATTATGTTTTTAGTAGAGAGAGAAAAGAAGGTGAGTTGTTTGGAAGAATTGATAAGGGGCATGTGAATTATTTTGTGAAAAATATTTACAAAGAAACGTCTTTTGACGGTGCCTTTTTATGTGGCCCTGAAGAAATGATTCAAATAGCTTCTGAAACAATGCAGGATAATGGAATGAATAAAAGTACTATTTATTTTGAATTATTTACTGCTTCTAAAAAAGAGGAGAATATTGACGCTATAAAAGAAGGTCAAACAGAGGTGAAAGTAATGTTAGATGATGAGGAAGCTACTTTTACTATGAAGCAAACTGACACTATTTTAGCGGCTAGTTTACGTAATAAGTTAGATGCACCTTACTCTTGTCAAGGAGGAGTGTGTAGTAGTTGTATAGCTTTGGTTACAGAAGGGAAAGCGGTAATGACTAAAAACTCTATTTTAACAGATGATGAATTAGAAGAAGGTTTGGTGTTAACTTGTATGGCACATCCAACAACTCCTACTATTACTGTTGATTTTGATGAGGTTTAATTAATATAAATTACTATGGGTTTCTACGATTTTAAAAATGCTTTTTTAGCAGGTGTTTTCATGTCCTTTATGATTGGGCCGGTTTTTTTTATGTTAATAAAAACTAGTATTTTAAAAGGAGCAAGAGCAGCTATTGCATTTGATGTAGGTGTAATATTGGGAGATATTTCATTTATGTTAATTGCTTATTATGGTAGTAGAAGTTTATTAGAAAAGATAAAAGACGATCCTCGTTTATTTTTAATTGGAGGGTTAGTTTTGATAATATATGGTTTAATAACTTACTTAGATAAAAATAATAAAAAAGAAACGGAAGCCCCAGATGTAAAGGTGCCAGATAGTGATAATTATTTAAAGTTACTTTTAAAAGGCTTTTTCTTGAATTTCATTAATATTGGAGTGTTGGCTTTTTGGTTGGGAACAATGTTAGTTGTTGGGCCATCTTTAAATATGGATCCTAATGCTATATTTTGGTATTTTGCAGTGATAATTTTAGGGTATGCTGTAACGGATTTGATTAAAATTTTGTTAGCAAAGCAACTAAAAAGTAAGCTAACTCCTTTAGTGATATATCGTATAAAAAGAGGTATGGGGGTTTTGTTAATTGTTTTTGGTGCTTTGTTTATGTTAAAAGGATTTATTCCTAAAGAAAAAATTAATACAATTTTAGAGAAAGTAGAGAAAACGACTTCTAAAACCCAATAATAACTTTAGCAATCCAAAAGTAAATTAAAATTCCAAAAATATCATTACATGTGGTAATGAAGGGGCCTGTTGCAATGGCAGGATCAATACCTCTTTTGTCAAGGAAAAGTGGAATAAAAGTACCTATAAGTCCAGCAACAATAATAACGGCAAATAATGAGATTGAAATAGCTGTAGCGGTAATGACATCACCTTTCCAAATCCAGGTGAAAAAGAAAAGTAAAATAGATAATACCAATCCATTTACCATAGCTAGTGATACTTCTTTCAGTAATCGGTTAGTAATACTTCCTTTAACATCATCATTAGCTAAACCTTGAACAATAATTGCTGATGATTGTACACCTACATTGCCAGCCATAGCAGCTATTAAAGGTGTGAACATAAAAAGTATTGCGTTTTTTTCCAAAGCACCTTCAAAAAAACCCATAATTCTTGCAGCTCCTATTCCTCCTAATAGACCTAAAAATAGCCAAGGTAATCTTGCTCTTGTTAATTCTAAAATGGAATCATTTGCTTCTACATCTTGAGTAATACCAGCAGCTAATTGATAGTCTTTTTCTGCTTCTTCTTTAATAACATCAACAATATCATCAATAGTAATTCGTCCAACTAACACGCCTAATTCATTTACAACAGGAATAGCTTCTAAATCATATTTACGCATTACATTAGCAACTTCTTCAGCTTTATCGTGTACTTTGACAAAATCTACATTTGGGATATAAACTTCAGCAATTTTTGCACGAGTAGAGGCCATTAAAAGATCTTTTAATGAAAGTCTTCCTTTTAATTTACCGTGGTTGTCAATTACGTAAATAGAGTGTACTCGCGTTACAGCTTCAGCTTGTTGCCTCATTTCTTTAACGCAGGTTAAAACATTCCAGTTTTCATTAACTTTTACTAGTTCTTTAGCCATTAACCCTCCTGCAGAATCTTCGTCATAACGTAAAAGTTCAACAATTTCTTTAGCGTGCTCTTTATCTTCAATTTTTTGAATTACTTCTTGTTTTTTGCCTTCAGGAAGCTCAGCAATAACATCAGCAGCATCATCAGTGTCTAACTCATCAATTTCTTCAGCTATTTCTTTTGCAGATAATTGTTCTAGAACTTTCTCTCGAACATCTTCATCAACGTCCATTAATACTTCAGAAGTAGTTTCAGAGTCTAATAAACGAATGATATAAACTGCTTGGTCAAATGAAAGTTCATCTAAAACTTCAGCAATATCAGCATGATGAACATCAGAAAAAAAATCAGAAAGCGTAGTGTCTTTTTGATTTTTAATTAAGTCTTGTACATTTTCTAAGAGCTCTTTAGTGATTTCTAATGCCATTGTTTGCGATTTTAGACGTTAAGTTTATAAAGTCTTGTACTGACAATTGTTCAGGACGCATCGCAAATATAGGGTCTTCTTTTAAGGTATCCGAGAGATTGAAGGATTTTAAACTAGAACGAAGCATTTTTCTTCGTTGGTTAAATGAAGTTTTTACTACTCTAAAAAATAATTTTTCATCAACAGGTAACGTGTAGTTTTCTTTTCTTATTAAACGAATAACTCCAGAGTCTACTTTTGGAGGTGGATTAAAAACAGTTGGAGGAACGGTAAATAAATATTCTGCATCAAAAAAAGCTTGTGTTAAAACAGATAATATACCATATGTTTTACTTCCTTCTTTTTCAGCGATTCTTTGAGCAACTTCTTTTTGAAACATCCCTGAAAACTCAGGTACAAAATCACGATTCTCAATCGCTTTAAAAACAATTTGAGAAGAAATGTTATAAGGGAAATTTCCAATAATTGCTACTTGTTCATTATTGAAAATTTTAGAGATGTTTTGTTTTAAAAAATCACCTTCAATAATATTAAATTTATCTAAAGAAGTGTCTAGTTTTATATTTTCTAAAGGAAAGGTATCTTTTAAATAAGAAACAGATTCACTATCTAATTCCATAACAGTTACTTTGGGCTCTTTTTCTAATAAGTATTTTGTTAAAACTCCCATTCCAGGTCCTATTTCTAATACATGGTTATATCCATTTTCAGTTAAGGAGTCTGCTATTTTTTTAGCAATATTTTCATCGGTTAAAAAATGTTGTCCTAAATGTTTTTTTGCTCTTACACTCATGTTTTTTAATAGAAAAAGGGGTGAACTGTTATGTTTGGTTAATTACTTTTTGCAGTAGGGTAAAACTCGTTAATTACTTTTAGTTCTGTTCTAAAAGCTAATGATTTTCCTTGAAATCTAATCAAACCATCTTGCCTTAATCTATCAGCATCATTTTTATAATAATTATCTAAATCTTCTCTAGTTTTAGCAGAGTACTGGATAGAGTATGTGATTCCTCCCATTTCTTCATCAACTAGGACTTGAGTCATTTTAGCACTTACAAAATGTCCGGTAGCTAATACTTCAGGAATATGCTGTTCAATCCAAACTAACCATTCAGCATGGATACTTTCGTCTACGTTTACTGTTACGTTATATATATACATAAATTAAAATCATTAATGCGGTTAAGTTATACTTTACTGCATTTTTGTTAGATGTTATCGCCTCTAAGTTTTCTAAACTTTTTTCTTGCATCAACAAGGTAAATACTAGAAACGTGGTCAAAAATAATCTTTTGATAGTATTCAGAAGCCTTTTCTGGATTATTTAATTCGTTATTGTATACTTCTCCTAGTTGGTAAAGACTATTATCTACTAATATCCCTTGTGGGTCTAGTTGTAAAACTTTTTCAAAATTGTTTATAGCCTTACCATATTCTTTCTGCTTAATATAAAGAGTAGCTTGTTTGTATAAAGCTTCGTCTTCAATAGGTTGGTTTTTATAGTTGGTAATAACATTTGATAATAAATTGATAGCTTCTTTGTTTTTGTTTTGGTAGGCTAATAGGTCAGCTTTAGCATATTCTTTTAAACCTGTTGATATACTATCTTTTGGTTGGTTATCAGTAATAGTTAAAAAAAGCTCTGTTGCATCATTGGCAATTAATTGTGTTGCTGAACCTTTAAGGACTTTTAGTTGTGCTTTAGCCCATTTAAAATCATTCTTAAAATAAGAAGCTTGAGCAACTTTAAAACGAGCTTCTTGAGCTAAAAAATGATTTTTAAACTGAGTTTGTACTTGGGAAAAATAAATAAGAGCTTTATTAAACTGTTTGTTAAAAACTAAGACCTCTCCTAGTTTTAACTTTACTGAAGCTTTGTTGAATTTTGAATTAGCTACTTTAATAGCTTTCTCTAAAACTGCAATGGCCTTTTCAGGATTGTTTTTAGTGAATGTTAAATAATCTGCGTAAGCAAGCTGAATAAATAATGTGTTTTTATTAATGCCGTGTTGCTTGAAAATAGTATCGAATTTTTCCTCAATATTGGGTTGTTTAGTGGCTATGTCAATCTCTATTTTTTTTTGAATTGCTAGGAATTTATCAGTAGGGTGATTCGTTTTCTCAATAATTAAGTCATAACATTCCGTAGCTGTATTGTAATCTTTATCTTGAAATGTGATTTGCCCTAGGTTACTAATGTTTCTTAGGTTGTCTCCGTTTCTAGCCAGCAAAGCTTTATATTGAATTAAAGCTTTTGAGTATTGTTTTTGTTTAATAAATAACCAAGCTAACAAATCATTCCATATATTTTTGGGGTTGCTAATGGATTTTTTTAGAAGTGCTTTTTTAAATAAAACGTTGCTTTCATTTTCTTGGTCATCATTTATATATTTACTAGTATATCTTTTTATGTTGTTAAGATAGTTTTCATTTTTATCAACTAAATCTACGTAAGAAATAAACATTTTTTCAAAATCGCCTTTTTCACCATAAATTTGAGCAAGTTGAAACCCATAATTAGCTTTTGGGTTATTAAGCATGATGCTATTGTAAGCTTTAATAGCATAGTCCAGTTTATTGTAGCTTTTAAAAAGATTAGCAATAATACCTGCATAGCCACTGTTATTTTTAACAGACTCTAGTGCTTTTATGTATTGTTTGTTGGCTTTGTCTGATTGTTGTTGACGCTCAAAATTATAGCCCAACATGGTGTAGATATATGTTTGCTTTGGATACCTTTTTAATTTGTTTTGCAGTAAATTTTCTGCAACTGTAAATTGCGAGGTTTCTTGATAGCAACTTACTAGCCTTTTTAAATAGGTAGTATTATAAGGGCTTTTATTGTATAGTTCTTTGTAAAGCTGTATTGCCTTTTCGTACTCACTATTTCTAAAGTAGTTTTCAGCAATTATAAAATTGTTTTTTTGAGAAAAAACGAATTGTGACACAGTAAAAAAAACAAATATGAGTAAAACTTTCTTCATTAAAAGTTAATGTATTTAGTGTTAAGTACAATTTATACAAACTTCTTGAAAAAACAGCATATAATCAAATATTTAGCTTTTAAAAGTAGAGTGCTTGTAAGGTTTAAATGTTAAAGGTTTATTAAAAACAATGCTTTTTTTTAAGAAGTTTGTAACGTTTTGGCATGAACTTTGTCTTAATGGTAGCGTAACTAAACTATTATAACATGAAAAACTTATCAAGAAAATACGAAATGTCAAGACAAAGAGCTAATGAATTTATGAAGAAAGGGCAAATAGCTCAATATTTTGAAGCTCTTTTAGAGATGAATAAATATAAAAGATTAATGGTTGCTATAGTTGCCAACTAAAAAAGTAAGTTTCCTTATAAGAAACTTACTTTTATTTATTGTTTATATCTTATCTGTTTTTAATCTATCTTATCAAAACCACAATAAGGAATCAATACATCAGGAATTTTAATTCCATCTTCTGTTTGGTAATTCTCTAAAATACCAGCCAACACACGAGGTAATGCTAAAGAACTACCATTTAAAGTGTGGGCTAATTGGCTTTTTCCTTCCTTATTTTTAAAACGTAATTTTAATCTGTTAGCTTGAAATGTTTCAAAGTTAGAAGCAGAACTAATTTCTAGCCAACGCTCTTGAGCCGTTGAATATAGTTCAAAATCAAAAGTTAAAGCAGCAGTAAAACCAGTATCTCCTCCACATAAACGTAGAATTCGATATGGTAATTTTAATTCACGTAATATATCTTTTATATGCTCTACCATGCCATTTAATGCTTGATAAGAATTATCAGGGTGTTCAACTCTAACAATTTCAACTTTATCAAATTGATGTAAACGGTTTAAACCTCTAACATGTGCTCCATAACTTCCAGCTTCTCTTCTAAAACATGGAGTATATCCAGTATAAGATTTTGGTAAATCAGCTTCTTGTAACAAATCTCCTCTGTGCATGTTAGTGATCGGTACTTCAGAAGTAGGTATTAAATATAAATCATCAACTGTAATATGATACATTTGACCTTCTTTATCAGGTAATTGTCCTGTTCCGTACCCAGAAGCTTCATTAATTAAATGAGGTACTTGAACCTCAGTGTAACCAGCTGCGGTGTTTTTATCTAAGAAATAAGAAATTAAAGCTCTTTGTAGTCTAGCTCCTTTACCTTTATATATAGGAAAACCAGCACCACTAACTTTTGCTCCTAAATCAAAATCTATAATGTCATATTTTTTAGCTAATTCCCAGTGAGGTAGAGCATTTTCCCCTAAATCAGGAATAATTCCTTCTTTGAAAATTTCTTCATTATCTTCTTCGTTTGTACCAGAAACAACAGATGCATGCGGAACATTTGGAATTTGATACAATAAATTTAATAAAGCGTCCGAAGCATTGTTAAGCTTTTCCGTTAACTCTTTAGATTGTTCTTTTAGTTGTCCTGTTTTTTTCTTTAATAGGTTTGCTTTCTGTACTTCACCAGATTTAAATAGATTCCCAATTTCTTTGGATATTTTATTAGATTCAGCCAATACATTATCTAATGAAACTTGAGTAGCTCTTCTAGTTTCATCTATAGTTAATACTTCTTCAATCATTGTTTCAGCATTAGCAAAGTTTCGTTTTGCTAACCCTTCTAAAACAGTTTGTTTGTTTTCTCTAATAAACTGAACCTGTAACATCTTTTTTAATTTTTAAGAAAGGCAAAGATAAAGGAAGTAGTAGATTTAAACAATGTGTTTTTGATACTAAATTTCTTCAATCATGCTAAAAAAATCTGACATGGTTATATCAAAATAATCGCATATTTTTTGAAGCGTAAATACAGTCACATTTGTTTTGCCTTGCTCTATTCTTGCTAAATGAATCCCAGTGTCAATGTAAAATTCGTTTAAGGTTACATTATATTCACTACGTAATGTTTTAACACAAAGTGCTATTTTTCTTAAAGTTATCTCATCTTTAGTTAGTATCATCTTTTTCGAGACAAATTCTTAAAAACATATGGATTTCATAATGACAAGTGTGTCATTATGAATAAATTAAAACGAGTAACTTTGCTTGCAAGTTACGTCAAAAACCAAATTGTATATTTAATTTCGGGGGGACTTAAATACAGCAATACTAACTAGTTGGCGTAACTTTTTAGGAATGCTCTAGCGTTTATTTGGTCTTGTTGTAGTTGTTGGGTTAGCTTTTCAATAGAATCAAATTTTTCTTCATCTCTTAAAAAATACAGTAATTCAACTGTAATCTCTTTATCATATATATTTTGATTGAAATTAAAAAAATGAATTTCAATAGTTTGGTTTTGTCCATTCACTGTAGGTCTATTACCTATATTCATCATGCCATAAAATGATTGCTCATTTATTAAAGATTGAACTACATAAACACCAGTTTTAGGAATAAGTTTATAATTTTCTGGAATTTCTATGTTAGCTGTTGGGAAACCTATTTTACTTCCTAAGTTTTCACCTTTAACAACTTTACCTTTTAACGGATAATTATACCCTAAATACTTATTAGCTGTTTTAAGTTCACCATTTAAAAGCGCTCTTCTTATTTTAGTAGAACTAACAGAAACATCATCTATGTCTTGTGCAGGTATTTCTTCTACGTCAAAATCATATAAGTAAGAATATTCAGTAAGTTGCTCAATATTCCCTTCTCTATTTTTTCCAAAATGATGATCGTATCCTATAATAAGTTTGCTAATATTTAATTGGTTAACCAAAATATCGCGGACAAAGTCAAGTGCAGTTAATCTAGAGAATTCCTTACTGAAAGGATGAATTATCAAGTAATCTAAACCTAATTGTTCCAATTGTTGTGCTCTTTCTTTAATGGTATTAATAAGTTGTATTGTTACATCTTTTTGAAGTACCATCCTTGGATGAGGGAAAAAGGTAAGTAAAACGGATTTTTTATGATTTGCTCTTGCATCTGTAACTAGTTTTTGTATTATTTTTTGATGTCCAATGTGAACACCATCAAAAGTGCCAATGGTTACAAATGTTTTTTGTGTTGGAATAAAATCAAAAATTGAGTGTGCTATTTCCAATTCGATGAATAAATTTTAGCAAATGTACAACATGTACAAAATAAAGTAAAGTATAGTTAACATTAAAAATAGGATACTATCATTTTTATATCAGCTGTTAGCTAATTGTTTGTTTTTTAATAAATTTTAACACAAATATTTTGAAAATGAAAAAAAATCGTATTTTGCGGTAAGTTAACAAATTATTTTACACATTATGATAAAAAGATTATTGCTTGTTGCATTTGCGCTATGTAGTAGTATGATGTTTGCACAAACTACTATAACAGGTACGGTGAATGACGCATCATTAGGCGGCCCCTTACCGGGTGCAAACATTAAAGTAGCCCGAAAGACAGTAGGGACTTCTACTGATTTTGATGGGAAATTTACTTTAAAAGTAACAGATACTCCTCCTTTTACTATAGAGATTACTTCATTAGGTTATCAAACAAAAAAGGTAGAAATAACTCAAAATAATCAGGTTGTAGAAGTGAGCTTAACAGAAAATGCCACTTCCTTAGATGAGGTAGTGATTTCTGCATCAAGAACACCAGAACGTGTTATGGAATCACCAGTAACGATTGAGCGTTTTGATTCTAGAGCCATTAAAAATACTGCTTCCGCTTCTTATTATGACGGATTAGAGAATTTAAAAGGAATTGATATTAACTCGGGAGGTTTAACATTTAAAACTGTAAATACTCGTGGTTTTGCAACTTTTGGAAACGAGCGTTTTGTACAGTTAGTTGATGGTATGGACAATGCTTCACCAGCTTTAAACTTTGCTATTGGTAACTTATTAGGAATTTCTGAAGTAGATGTAAAGAGTGTTGAGATTTTACCTGGAGCCGCATCTGCATTATATGGTGCTAATGCATTTAATGGTATTATGTTGATGCGTAGTAAAAACCCATTTAATGAGCAAGGAATTACAGTAGGTTTAAAAACAGGTTTAACTTCTCAAGAAGCTGCAGGAGATAATATGTTTTATGATACAACTATTCGTCTAGGGCATGCTTTTGATGACTATTTTGCAGTAAAAGCTAGTATGTCTTACTTGAAAGGTGAAGAATGGCATGCTACTGATTATAGAAATACCACTGGTATTGGAGGGACTTATATTCCAGGGATGAATCATACTGATGATCCTAATTATGACGGAGCTAACATTTATGGAGATGAAGTATCTGTAGATTTAGGAGGTGCTATAGGAAAAGTTAGTAGAACAGGATATAGAGAGGTAGATTTAATGAATAATGAAGCTAAGAGTGTTAAGTTTAATGGAGCTTTACATTTTCGCCCTTTAGGAAATGATAGAGTTGAAATTATTTGGAACTCTAAGTTTGGAACAGGTAATACAATTTATCAAGGACAAAATAGATATAGCTTAAAAGACTTCTTTATGCAACAGCATAAATTAGAAGTGAGAGGGAAGAGTTTCTTTATTAGAGGTTATTATGCTGGAGAGGACGCAGGAAATTCTTATGATACACGTTTTGCAGCTATTAACATGAATAGTAAGTGGAAGTCAAATACAGATTGGTTTAACCAATATGCAGTAACTTATTTAAACACAGGTTCACATGCTTTAGCTAGACAAATTGCTGATACAGGTAGGCCTAAGCCTGGTTCTGCTACATTTAACCAATTGCTTAATGAAGTTACTTCTGATCCTGATTTAATGACAGGGTCTAAGTTTAAAGATAATACAAGTTACTATCA
This sequence comes from Tenacibaculum sp. 190524A02b, assembly GCF_964036645.1. NCBI lineage: Bacteria > Pseudomonadati > Bacteroidota > Flavobacteriia > Flavobacteriales > Flavobacteriaceae > Tenacibaculum > Tenacibaculum vairaonense. Next base: position 3,979,191 of record NZ_OZ038525.1, read on the forward strand.
TGCTGATGGTAACTTAAACTTAAGAGACTATATTGATTGGGCAGAGGTTCAATTTGGAGGTTCTTATAGGTTGTATCGTTTAAACTCTTTTGGAACCATTTATACAGATGCTAGAGGACCAATTGAGTATGGAGAATTTGGTATTTATTCACAAATTCAAAAGAAGATGTTAGATGATCGTTTAAAATTTACTGGGTCTATCCGTTATGATAAGTCAGACAATTTTGAAGGAAACTTTACACCAAGAGTATCTTTAGCATATGCAGCTGGAGAGAATAAGAACCACAACTTTAGAGCTTCTTTTCAAACAGGTTTTAGAAACCCAACTACGCAAGATCAATATATTGGTTTAGCAACTGGTGCAGGTTTTATATTAGGTACTGCACCTGATAACTTAGATAGATTTTCTTCAACAGTAGTAGATAGTAATGGTAATTCTTTTATCCTATCAGGAAATGATGCATTTACAAGAGGTTATTCTGCAAGCTCAGTTAGAAATGGAAATCCAGAGTTGGTTGAAACTGCATTTGTAAAACCAGAAAAAGTTAAATCTTTTGAAGTAGGTTACCGTGCAGCTTTACCTTTAGGTGATAATAAGTTGTCGGTTGATTTTAGTACATATTATAATATGTATTCGGACTTTATTGCTAATAAAGATGTTGTAGTGTTAGTGAATCCTAATGACCTTCCTACCGTAGCAAATTTGTCTAATAGAGATTTGGCTAAAACGTTTAGTGTAAAAACAAACTCGGTAGTTGATGTAAATTCTTATGGTTTAGGAATTGGATTGAATACAAAAATCTTTAAAGGATTCAATATAGGGATGAATTATACATGGTCTAAGTTTGATTTTGATCAGTCTAAAGATCCAGATTTTGAAGCAGGTTTTAATACACCAGAACACAAAGTTAAAATGCAGTTTGGGCATCCAAATTTATTTAAAAACTTTGGATTTAATATTAATGCACGTTGGCAAAATGAATTTTACTGGCAGTCTACCTTCTTAGAAGGAAATGTTGATGCAAGAACAGTAATTGATGCGCAAATGAACTACAATGTACCATCTATTAAATCTACATTTAAAATTGGTGGAACTAATTTAACAGGACAAGAATATTTAAGTGCCCCTGGGGTTGGAGCAATTGGATCTCAGTACTACGTTTCTTGGACTATTAATAACTAAAAAAGACTTAACATGAAGAAAACAATAAAATATACATTCATTTCTGCTTTGTTTTTAGGATTAGCAGCTTGTGATGTAGATAATACATTACCAGAAATTAAAAACCCTGAAACAGCAGTTGTTAACTTAGATAAAGGTTCAGCTGATTTTTCAAACTATATTGCGGTTGGAGCTTCTTTTACAGCAGGTTTTACTGATGGAGCATTATTTGCAATAGGACAACAAAACTCTTTTCCTAACATTTTGGCTTCAAAATTTAAGATGGGAAATGGTGGAGATTTCAATCAACCTTTAATGGGGGATAATATTGGAGGTTTATTAAACCCTGCTACGAATATGGCAGCTCCTAATGCAGAACCTCGTTTTTATTTTGATCCAACAACAAGAGCACCTAAAAGGTTAACTGATAAACCTGGTACCATACTTGGAGCACCTGCAACTAATGCACCTAACTTTCATAATTATGGTATTCCAGGAGCTAAAAGTTATCATTTTGTAGCGCCTGGTTATGGAAGTGCAGCTGGTTTAGTAACTGTACCACCTACAGCTAATCCTTACTTTGTAAGAATGGCACCAACACAATCAACAGTTATAGCAGAAGCAGCATCCAAAGCACCAACATTCTTTACAATGTCTGAAGTAGGAGGAAATGATGTACTTGGATATGCAATTTCTGGAGGTATAGGAATAGATCAAACTGGAAAAGGAAATCCTTTAAGCGCTTATGGATCTAATGATATTACTGATCCTACCGTTTTTGCAGGAGTGTTTTCAGGAATGGTAAATGCATTAACAGGAACTGGAGCTAAAGGAGTAGTGGCAACAGTACCGTATATTACTTCATTACCTTATTTTACAACGGTACCTCATAACCCATTAGATCCAAGAACTAATGCAAGTTTAAAAGCACAAATACCTACATTAAATACGGTGTATGGAGCTATTAATGCGGTATTTACAGCAGTTGGACAAACGGATAGAGTTATTGAATTTAAGTACACTGAAGGGAATCCAGTTGTTATTATTGATGAGGATGCACCTGATTTAACAACTACAATTATAACTGCTTTAAACAATAATCCACAGTTTCCAGCTTTTGTACAACAGTTTGGATTGCCAGCAGCAGCAGCACCAAATGTAGCTAATTTATTAGGAGCTACCTATGGTAAAGCAAGACCTGCAACAAAAGAAGATTTAATAGTATTACCAAGTAGTGGTATTATTGGGGAGGTGAATGCAGCAAATGTTGATGCTTTAAAAGCACAAGGCTTACCAGATGCTTTAGCAGCTCAGTTTTCAGCAGAAGGGGTTACATTACCTTTAGCTGATCAATGGGTGTTAACACCGCAAGAGCAAGCAAGTATTAAAACGGCTACTGATGCATACAATACAACTATTGAAAGTTTAGTAACTGGTAATGCTAATGTTGCTTTAGTTGATTTTAAAGCTATTTTAGAAGAAGCTTCTAAAGGAATTATGTTTGATGAATTTAACGTGAATACAAGCTTGGTGTTTGGTGGATTAGTTGGTTTAGATGGAATTCATTTAACAGGAAGAGGATATGCATTAATGGCTAATAAAATATTAGAAGCAATTGATAGTAAGTTTGGGTCTAACTTTAAAAATGCTACCAATGGTTTTGCTAAAGCGGCTGATTATCCAACAAACTATTCACCTGCTTTAAAATAAAACAGAATAAAAACTAACATTATTTTGTAAAGTAAAAGACTGAGAATTTTCTCAGTCTTTTTTTATATCATCACTATTATTATTCATAATATACTTTTTGTATTTCCCATCTTTATACCTGTAGTAAATAAAAACAGGCATTAAAATAAAGGCCATGAAAAATACACCAAGCCCCATGACTATTTGTGCTTTTGGATGTGTAATTTGAAGTAAATAACTTCCAGTAATCATCCAAAGTATAAAAATGATGAATAGAACGGTTACTAAAACTTTCATAGTATAGGGTTTTGCAAAATAGTTTCTTATGCAAATGTATTGTTTCTGAAATTAATTTTTACTCAGCAATAGGTAAACCTAAAATATAATATCCTTGTGTTTTTCCTTCACTATTTTTAGCAGTGTCTATTTTCCATGTATAAGAATTGTCTTTAGGTAAATTAGCTAATAAATGGGTTTCTATATCTTTAAAAGTATACATTCTAACTAAGGAAGCTTGTCCGTCCCACGCGTAAATTAATGGTATTACAGGTATTAAATAAGTAAATATAACTTGTTTAAAAGTTATGTTTTTTACAAAAGGGGTCATAAAAAATACCATAATGCACATTATTAGTATTGAAATAGGGAGGAATAACCACCAAAATACTAGCGGTATATTGTTAATACCCATTTCATAAATTAAAATAGGTTGTTTGTTTAGTTGGGCCGTTTTCAATATTTTTTTAGCATTTTCAGGAGACATATGATGAAAACTATTCATCATTGTTTTTAACCCTTCTGGAACTGTTTCAAAATTAGTAGCATTGGTAGGAGCAGAGCTGTAATAAATATATTCAGGAGTACTATTATTAATTTGATTAATTATTTTAGGATTCGGAAACAAATCAGTGAGTAATAGTTTAATTGGGAGTTTTCTGTTTTTATTATATTCCTCCACCACATCTAGCATAACACCACCGGAACCTGCACCTAAATCTACAATTTGATTGAATGAATGTTTAGTTTGAATATCTTGTAGTAAGGAGGTAATAATTTCTTGTATTTTTAATTTTTTTAATAATAAGGCTAATAAATTGGTAATACTAGCTCGTATAAATTTGGGAAGCCAAGAAAAGTCTTCAAATTCAAAAAGTTGTACTCGTTTCATGGAACGAAATTTTAGTCTAAAAGTACAAAAAAAAGAGAATGACTACCATCCTCTTTTTTATTTTAACTTTAAACAATAGTTTATTTTTTTTGTAAAAACTAGTTTCTTTCATTTTTAGAAACTACTTCCTGTGATACCAACATAATTGATATGAAATACTCCTGTGTTTTTATCATTGTCAGACTTATGTATTAAGGCTATTTTTCTTAATTGGCGATTATTTCCTGCAGAATTAGGAATAGTAACAGTGTATCGTTGCCAACCATTATTATTAGGAAAATTCCATGCGCCCGAAGCTCCTTGTACAGTAGTTCTAAGTATAGTATTAAAACTACCTACATCATTTGCATTGTTGTTATTTGGAGTTGGTCCTTGAATATTATTTACTGCATCACTTAAACGTAATTCAAAATAGGATTCTGTAGTTCCGCTTGCCGCTCTTACTCTAAAAGTGATTTGGTCTCCTGCTTTTATATAAAGTTTTGGGCTAATTAACCAGTTGCTTGTTTCTGAAGTACCTACTATGTAACTGGTTGTTTTATTAGATCTAGCACCATTACCATTATCAAATCTAAAACTGCTTAATGCGCCTTGAGGCTCACTATTGTTAAGTGCTGTCCAGTCTCCTAAACTAGTTTTTGTGAAGTCTGCCCAATGAATCATAAAAGAACCGTCATTTTCTGTATTAGTAATGCTAGGGATTGCTGTTACAGGATACCTTGTATTAATAGCTTCTAAGTCAGCAATTGTAAAATGTCCAGTGTCAGTGCCATTAAGATTTCCTATATTTCCAGGAACACTATTTACCCCGGGAGAATACATGATGGTTGATCTAGTAATTTGGGAGTTAATGTTGATACGATTTGAGTTAGTAGGTACGTTGTTTACTGGGTGTCTTAGTCCTAAAGTGTGTAGAAACTCATGAATAATTAAACGCGTTAACCATCTTTGGTTATCTCTAATTCGAAAAGCACCTTCACCTAAGTCTATTTGACGGCCTATATTGTTATTATTAGGAAACTGCCCCCAAGTTCTTCCAGTATCATTACAGTTTATAGTAATATCTACAGTATTTGCTAATGCATTAGTAGGAGCTAGAGTTATGTTAATGCTATTAGATAATGCATTTAATACAGCTGCAGCGTTACTAATAGCATTTTCGTAGGTATTAATATGATTTCCTGCTAAGCGATACGTTATATTTTGTGAATTAGTTAATGAAACCGTATTATTTGTCCAGTAATAATTTAAGTCGTTTTGTATTATGTCTCTTTGTTGAGTGTTGGTGTTTCCTTTTGTAGAAGTATGAAAACAATCAGTTTTTAGTAATTCTTGTTGTATTTCAGGTGTTTCTATAAGGTCTACTTCATTTGTGTCATTACAAGAGATGAAAAGTAGGATTGCGTAAGTTATAGTGAAAAAGGTTTTCATTGAGTGAAATCTCATTTTTTTGCTTGAATATTTCATAATTGTAGATTAAATTGGGTTTATTGTTGTTTTATTAACAATTAATTAATCTTGTGCCCTAATTAATTTAACACATGTATTGTATATGTGGTAATATTGTATTTTGGGTAGGTAATTTAATCTTATATAAAAGCGTGTAACATTAATTTGATAGTTTCCAATTTTAAAAGGTAAAAACTCATTAATATTTGTTTTTGAGTCATAAGAAGTGTTATCTATTTGGTAAAGAAATGTTGAGTAAAAGTATGTTTGAGGTGTGGAAATAAGTTTGAAACTTAGCAGAAGTTCCTCCGAAGGCTGGGAAAGCTTTTTTATTGAGAACAGAAGTGTCAGCGAGTGTTGGAGAGACTTTTTTTGTTGAACAGAGGTGTCAGCGACTTTCGGGAAAGCTTTTTTTGTTGAACAGAAGCGTCAGCGAGTGTCGGGGAACGTTCAGTTGAGTGAACAGAGCTTTCAGCGACCTTCGCGGAGCGTTCTGTTTAATTTTTAGTAGATATTCAGTTTAATAAAAATTGATTTGTAGCTTCTATATTGAGATAAAAAGAAACTCCTCCAATACATGGAGGAGTGAAGTATAATTGAATATTTACTAAGTGTTTTAACAGCAGCCACCACCATCATAATGGAAAGTAGATTCACTAATATATATATCATCTCTACCAAGGTCTGCTAATGCTTTAGCAGTTTTATCGCAAATGGCTAAAGGTTGGTTCTTTAATAAAGTATGCCCTTTTTTATCGTCAAAATAATCTTCTTTACCATAGTAAATAGCTGCTTTTCCTGTAAAAACACAAGGCCCATCTTCTGGCATTGGGTCTTTAATAGCGGCTACTTCAATAGATTCTATATAGATTAATTCATTTGTAGGGTAATTTTTTGGGTCTAGAATACGATACGGTTTTCTAGCTCTTATTTCAATAGTACCAAAACCAGCATCAGTTAGCATTTTCACATATTCAGTAATAGGTAAACTACCGCTTAAGCACAAGGCGCGTAAACGTTCATCATTACGTAAAGTATCGTTCATAGGTTGTTCACAAGTAGGGTCACTCATTACTAAACGTCCGTGAGGTTTGAGTACACGATGCATTTCAGCAATCGCTTTTTTTAATTCTTCCGTTTTAAAGATATTAAACAAGCAATTTTGTGCAGCAACATCAATGCTATTATCTTTTACTGGAAGACGCAAAGCATCTCCTTTGCGTAAATCAACAAATTCTTTTTTAAACCATGGGTTTTGTTCTTCTGCCTCTAAAAAGTTTTTTTGTGAAGCTGCTAACATTTCATCTACCACATCTATACCTATAACACCTGCTTTTTGACGAGAGAAATACGAAAACTGTAATAATTCCATACCGCCACCAACACCTACATATAATATTTTAGGATTGTTGGTTAAATCACGGGCGTGTACTGTAGAGCCGCATCCATAATTCATTTCCTGCATTATTCTTGGAATTTTTAATCCTGGTAATTCCCAAATAGGATTGGTAGTACAGCATAAACCAACATCTGGTGTTAAGGCTGCTTCTTTGTATACATTTTTAGTAGTTTCTAAATAACTCATTTAACGGTTTTGTTTAATAAAAAATCTATTGAATAGATGTCTAATTTTTTAGGTAGTAAAAGTAAACTTGCTAGTAAGGTGGTTCTGTAAAAAACATGAGAAAGATTCCAAATAGGCTCTTTAAGTCCATGACCAAAAGTAACAATTACTAAAACAGAAGCTAAAAAATACAAGGCGTAGTCTCTTTTATACCCTATAATAACGAGTAATCCACCAACTAATTCAACTATAGACGTGTAATAAGCTGTGGGTAATAGTATGAAATTTGGGAGTAAATCTCCATAACCTTTTAGAAAAAAGTTTTCATATACATTTTGCAACCCAAACTTAAAGACTTTCCCAAACCCTTGAAAAAAGAATATGAGACCTAATATAAGTCGTATAAGAAGTACGGCAATTTGTTGGTTTCTTATCATTAAATATCCGCTATTAATTCTTTAAATAGGGTAATCATTTTAGGTTCCGCTTTACCTGCTACTTCTATTATTTCTTGAATATTTACAGGTTGTAAGTTTTTAGGGTCACACTCATCAGTTAATACAGAAACCGCAGCACATGGTAACTGTAAGTGTTTGGCTACAATTACTTCTGGTACGGTGCTCATTCCTACGGCGTCTACTTCTAAAATTTGTAACATTCTATATTCAGCTCTTGTTTCTAACTGTGGGCCTACAACACTAGCATAAACCCCTTCTTTCAAATCTATGTCGTTAGTTTTAGCAATAGCTTTCATTTTAGTATTCAAATCTTTTGAATACGGTTCAAGCATGTCTGCAAATAAATCGCCAAATTCTGAAGCTCCTTTAAAAGCTAAAGGAGAGCTTCCTTGCAGGTTTAAATGATCTTCAATAAGCATTAAATTTCCTTTTTTGAAGTTTAAATTCACAGCACCTGCGGCGTTAGAAATTAATAAGGTTTTAATTCCTAGTTGGTGCATGGTACGGATTCCGTAAGTAACTTCCCATAGGTTATACCCTTCGTATAAGTGAAATCTTCCAGACATTACGAGTACTTTTTTCCCAGCAAGTACTCCATAAATTAGTTTTCCTGAATGAAATTCCACTGTAGCTTGTGGAAAGTGTGGGATTTCTGCATATGGAATGGTTTGCTCAATAGAAATTTCATCTACTAATTTACCTAAGCCGGTACCTAATACAATACCAATTTCAGGGTTTGTGATGCCTTTGTTTTGTAAGTATGTTTTAGTTTCTTGTAGTTGTTGCTTTTTCATGTTAAGGTATATGTTTATTGGCACCGCAAAGGGTATAATGCCCTGAGACTTGCCTCGAAATTAAATTTATTATCTTATTAAATGTCTCGTGGGCTTCCCCCGAGGAGTTTACTTATAAAATTGATTGAATATTGGTGTGTTTTGAATGTCTTCAAACACATCAATATCATTAAGAGGTTCTAGCAAATGTAGGGAAACGTTTTGTAAATCGTTTAAGGTATCTTTCCTAACAGTTTCTGTACCCCAAGCTTTGTTTTCAAAAATATTTGTATGTACCTTTTTTAAGCCCAGTAAATAATAACCACCATCTTCTGCTGGACCAATAACAACATCGTTGGTAGAAAGTTTTTCAAAAGCTTCTTCTATATGATGGGCTTTTAAGTCGTACAAATCACTACCAATAATTACTACTTTATCGTAGTTGTTATCAAAAGCATCTTGAAAAGCATTTTTCATACGTTCGCCTAAGTTGCTTCCTTGTTGTGGAAACTTTAGGTAAGTGTTGGTATCCCAAATATCGTTTTCTCTAACTTTTACTGAATAGTAAACAGCTTTGTCAAAAGCGCCAAAAGTGGTTACTGTTTTAGTGTGGTTTAGTAAGAATTTATAAATGGCTAAAGCGGCTTCATCTCCAATAGTTTTAGCTAGTCTGGTTTTTACTTTGCCTAGTTCTGGGTTTCGGGTAAATATTAATAATAAGTTTTTTGACATAAGTTTTTAGTACACTAAAGTTGTGTTACTTTTTTAAAGGGTAAAGTTCTTGATTAATAAAATCTTTAGGGAAATGCTCGTCACCTTCAAAACCAATTTCTATATCACGTCCGTTGTATGGAATATAGTTGGTATTAAAAAGATAATCCCAAATACTTAGGGTAATTCCAAAGTTAACACCGTTTTGTCTTTCAGGTGGTAGTTCTTTGGCGTGGTGCCAAATATGCATTTTAGGATTGTTGAAAATGTATTTTAAAATGCCATAATCTATATTGATGTTTGCATGGTTTAAATGTCCAATGGTAATATTAAAAAAGTGAACAATAGCTACATCTTGTGCTGTAAAACCGCCCATAATAGCTAAGGGGATATATTTCATAGAATTGTACACAACAGGTTCCATCCAATGGTATCTTAAATGTGCGGCAAATCCCATTTGTTTTACCGAGTGGTGTACTTTATGAAAGTTCCATAAAAAAGGGTATTTATGTAATAAAGTATGTGTAAACCATTGCACAAAATCAAGTACCACAAAAAACACTATTAATCGTAACCAATAAGGAAAGCTATTAATGTCGAATAATTGAAAGCTAGCAACCGATAGGTTAAAAGAACCAAGGAGATCATTCAATAGCTTTTCGGTAGTGTTGGAAAGTGCGATTAATACAATAAGATTAAGTAAAAAGAAATTAAAGAACATATAAAAAGTATCTAACCAGAAATCTTTTCTAAAAGCCGACTGGTTTTTGCGCCAAGGAAATACTAATTCTAATATCCATACTATTAGGGAAATAATAATAAGACCGTAAAAGTAATTATCCCATTGGGTTTGAAATAATACGGATTGTTTTAGGTAGTTCCAATAGCCAGTATAGGAGTTTTTTATAAGTTCTAAATATTCATTCATGTTACATTCTAATCATCCTTTAAAAATAGTGAATTTATAAGATTTAGTTATTTATTAATGTTGTCAAGTCTTTATTTTTCCATTGGCGTTCTTCTGTAGGGAGTATTTCCATGTTGTCCCAAATACCAGAAATCAATGTTTTAGCATAGGCATTAGGTAGTCCAAATAAAGTCATTAACCTATTGGCTTCTTTGTAGTTATAATTTAAGGTTTTAAAGGTGTAGTTAAAACCATTTGTATCATCTATAATAGCATACCATACATGAGGCTTTCCATTATTAGCAGGCATACCAATTACGCCAGGGTTTATCCATAAATTATCTTTGTTGGTATGTGTAAAAGGGAGTCCGCAATGCCCAGCAATAATAATAGTACTATCTGTGGCAGTAAAAGAAGCTTGTTTGGTGTTCCACGGAGTAGATTTAAAAACAAACTCAGAAATATGTTGATAGCTTCCGTGTACTATTGTACATTTTTTATGATTGTAAGTAAAGCTAATATGATCTGGTAAAGATTGCATCCAATCAATAGAAGTTTTAGATAACTGTTGTTGTGCAAAAGGATACCAAGATTTAGAAAAAGTATCGCATCGAGTACCAGCTTTAAAATCACAACCACAATCGGTATCTCCGTTTCGTAATTGTTGCTCTACATTACCAATAATACTTTGCGCACCCCATTTAATAAACGTACCTAAGGTTTGTTCCGGTTGTGCGCAATAGCCTATAATATCTCCAGTACAAAAACAATTTTCTGGCAAAATGTTTTCTTGCTCTGCAATATTTATAAGTGCCTCTAGTGCTTGTAGGTTGCTGTAAACTCCCCCAAAAAGCAGAAGTTTTCCTTTTATGGTTCCTAAATCTATTGTTTTTTTATCCATACAGGTACTAAATAAAGAATGAAACAAGTAATACTTCCCCAAACATTAATCCATAATAAATTAGCATATTTACCAGAGGTGAAAATTAATGAAGAGGGAAATGTGTTAAAAACGAGTAAAAAGCCAAAAACGAGTCCACCACCTACAGAGAGGTAAAAGCTAATTTTAGGCGCTTTTATTTTCCAAAGTATAAAAACTGGTGCTAAGCCTATAACCATAGTACCACTAATAGTGGTGGCTGATAGGATAGAGGCATCCAAAAACACAGGGATAGTTCCTATGATGGTAACTGCAACCATAACTAGTCTACCAAAAGAAACAGTAGGTTTTATGTTTAGATCTATAGCTATTAGTTTAGCGGTAGAAGAAAAAGTAGAGTCTAGTGTTGAGGCTGCTGAGGTAATCATAATAAAATTAATGACTAGTAAAATACCAATACCAAAAGTTTTACTGAAAGCTACAGCGGCTTGTCCTTCTAATCCTTTAGATTGCGCAAAAATACCCACAAAACTAAATAGTACAATACAAACAAAGCCAATAACAGTTGCCCAAAGAAAACTTTTTAAAGTAGTTTTAGGGTTGCTAATAAACCCACGGTCTGTTAATACGGGGTCGTGAAACGGGTAGCTGAAAGATTGTATAAGCGCTGCAATAATTAGGTTGCCTCCTAAAGCCATACTCCATGTGCCTGAATTGGTAATGGTGTTTACAGTGAAATTATCGGTAGAAAAAATAGTCCAAAGAATAATACTTAAAAGGATAGCAAAAAACACCATTTGAACAGCATCTGTAAATATACTACTGCTAAGCCCACCTTTTAAAGCATAAGCTAAGGTTAATAAAGTGAAAACAAGAATAGCACTGTAATAAGAAGTGCTACCTGCATTGCCAAAATAAGAACCAATTACCATGGTGTTGGACCAAATTTCATTAAAAAGTCGGATAAGTATTACTATTGAAAACACAAGAATGGAGGTATTGCCAAATCTTGTGTTTAAAAACTGATGAATACTATTAAAATTACCTTGGGTACGTAATTGGTATATAACTATACCTGCAACGGCAAAAGATAGATAGTAAGCTGCATATGCAATACCGCCAACTAAACCAAAGTGTAATCCTAAATTAGCAGCGTTGGTTATACTCTTGGCAAAAATCCAAGATATAACTAAGCTTCCAGTTAATAGTATGGCATTGGGAGCTTTGTTTTTTTTAGAAGCATTAAAAAATGCTTCTTTAGTTTTAGCTATAGGTGCAAAAACTAAAAACAAAATGCTAGAAACTATTAAAAGTCCCCATTGCCATATTTGTATAGATTCATTCATAAATATTTTTAACTATTGATTCCACCATACCTTAAAGTTGATACTGTTATTATCTGTAGCTAGTGCTGCTTTTGTATAATTTATTTTGTTTAAAGTTTCTTCTTCAGCAGGATAAGGCATTCTAATAGGAATTAGTCCGTTGTTTAAACTTGCTGAAACTGGTTTTAGGTTAGGGAATCCTGTACGACGATATTCAATCCATCCTTCATATCCGTTAATAGTATTGGCAATCCATTTTTGAGTAATAATTTGCTCTAGTCCTTTAGTGGTATCAAAAGCAGCGGTTGTATTTAAATAATCAGTTGGAAGTGTAATGTTCCAATACTCAAAAGCTTGTGTGGTTGCCAAATCATATAGTTCTTTGCTGTTTGCACTAATGATTCCTTTGTGTGCAGCTTCAGCTAATAAAAAATTAGTTTCCCAAGCTGTCATGTAATTTGCTTTAAGATCTCCAGTGTTTTCTCTGAAAATAGTGCCAGCTAAAGAATAATCACTTAAAGAAATGGTGGTTTGTGAAGCATCAATTCCGTTAATTAACCCGTTGTATTCATTGCCAGTAGCGTTGCCAAAAGGACGAAATAGTATGGCTACTCGTGGATCGTTAAGAGTGTATAATACTTCCTCAATAGTTTCAGACATTACAAAGTTGTTAAAATCACCAGCTCTTAAACGTGCCATTCTAAAATTGTTAGGTTCACTATTAGTAAATTGAAAAATAGCATTTTCGGCATTCGTTTTAATATAGTTGCTTTCTGTTACAAGAGTTTGTAATTCAGTAGAAACATTTTGTTTAGAAGAAATTCTAATTAGCGCTTTTATATGTAATGAATTAGCAAACTTAATCCAATTGTTTAAGTTACCGTTATATAATACATCGCCTTCTAAAGGTAGGTTTCCGTTGTAGTTTTGAATAGCAGTAATTCCTTTTTTTAAGTTGTCTATAATTCCACCATTACTAAGGTAAATACTTTCTTGCGAATCATATTTTGGGGTTGCTGTTTTTTTATCGCCAGAAAAAGCTTCGCTATATGGAACATCACCAAATAAATCGGTTAAAGCCATGCTCATATAGGCCTTAAAAATTAAAGCAGGACCTTCATAAACTTTAAAAGCAGTGTTGGTTTGTGATTTATTAAGAATAATTTCATTATCTCGAAGATTGGTGTAAAAAATCTCCCAAGGATTTCCTCCTAGTTGTGGTGATTTTAAAGCATGTCTGTCAAATAAGTTAAAATCTAAGGCGGTAAGTTGTTGACTTAGTAGGTTTCCAGCAACAAATCCTTCGTAAGACATGGCTTCTCCGTAGTTATATATTACTTTTCTAAGTAATAAATTAGGTTGAACATCTACAGGGAAGTTTGGGTTTGTATTAATGTCTTCAAAATCTTTTGTGCATCCTACCAATAGTAATGCAATAGCTATGTATATAATTTTTTTCATTTTAAATTCTTTTTTAGAAATTAACACCTAGTTTAAAACCAAAACTTCTTGTAGTAGCGTACGACATGTCTTCTACACCACTTACAATTCCTTGTCCTTGAACTGCTAGTTGTTCAGGATCAAAATGAGGTGTGTTGCTAATAGCAAAAAGATTTCTACCTATAAAAGAAAGGTTAACATCAGCACCATTTTTTACAAAACCAAAAGCATTGTTTTTTAAATGAAAAGTATAGCCTAATGAAAATTGCCTAAGTTTTAAGAAAGAAGCGTCATATACATTATTTTCCTCGTGGTTTCTATCGTAATATTGCCTGTAATAACTTTCGGGGGTTACAGCTGTGGTGTTAGGTGTATAGATTGGATTTTGTGTAGTACCTGTGTTTACCACACCTTCTGCGATAATGCCAGTTTCAGGTCTGTAAGCAGTTTCTTCTAATTGACCTGCTACACCTGCTAAAGATAATGTTCTTGATACTAGTTCGCCTCCTTGACGCCAATCGAATAAAAAGTTAAGGTTCCAGTTTTTATAAGTAAAGCTATTGTTGAATCCTACCATAAAATCTGGATTGTAATTCCCTAGTTTTTTTAGTGTCGGGTCTGCTATAAATCTACCTTCAGGAGTTAATACAAAATCACCGTTTTCATTTTTTAGGTAACCAGTTCCGTAAAAATCACCAATACGCCCGCCTTCTTCAACTTGAAACCAAACGGTTTGGTCAGGGTTGTTGTAAACTCTTGAATAAGCTAACGTAATTCTTCCACTGTCTTGCGGAAGAGATTGCACGGTAGAAATATTTTTACTAAAGTTAACTGTGGTATTCCATGTAAAGTTACTTGTTTTAATAGGAGTTGTATTTAAAACTACTTCAACTCCTTCAGAACGAACTTTTCCGCCATTAATAACTTGTTGTTTAAAGCCTGAAGAAATAGGAATAGGTAAGGATAGGATTTGATTTTTCGTAATGGCGTTATAGTAGGTAAAGTCTACATTTAATCGATCATTAAAAAAACGTATATCTGTACCTATTTCAAACGAGGTTGTTTTTTCTGGTTGTAAGTTTGGATTAGAGATAAAATCTTGACTGGTAAAGCTTGGTTGTGAATTAACCGTTGTTGTGGGGATAAATGTTTGTGAGGTTTGATAAGGGTTAGTATCGTTACCAACTTGAGCTATACTGGCTCTAAGTTTAGCAAAAGAAATAATTTTAGGTAAACTCAATACTTTGTTTAAAACCAAGCTAGTGGATGCAGAAGGGTAGAAAAAAGACGTGTTTTCTGCCGATACTGGCGTAGCTAAAGCACTAGACCAATCGTTTCTACCTGTTATATCTAAAAATAAAAAGTCTTTATAACCTACTTTAAATAACCCATATAAGCTATTAATGCGTTTTTTAGAATTGAAATCGAAAGTTTCAATAGGCGATGCAGCATTGTTAAAACTAAAAATACTTGGTTGAGCAAGTTGAGTGGTTTGTATTTGAGTGGTACTTGCCTTTTGGTCTAATCGGTTTCCTCCTAACGAAATATCAAATGTAAAATCATCTATTTTAGGAGTGTAGTTAATTAAAAAATCAGTATTCAACTCTCGGTAGGTAACATTATGTTCTGCATATGCACCGTTTCTAAATCGGTTGGTACTAAAGTTTCTCAAAAATGTACGTTTTTCACTAGAGTAATCCATTCCAGTACGTAGTGTAATGTTTAGGTTTTTGGCAATTTCCTGTTTAAGAGAAAAATTCCCAAAAACGCGATCCCTATTAAAACTATTTCTGTTTTCAAAAAGAATAAAATAAGGATTATCAAAGAAGGTATAGTTAAAAGAAAATTGTTGTCTGCCTTCCAAGCCAGGTTGCCAATAGTTTTTTAAGTTGTCTATGTTTAAAGATCGAGGTCCCCAAGCTACTAAAGAATAATTAACGTTCTCTGATCCGTAACCGTTTGATGGTCTGTTGTCACTACTACTATTTACATAGTTTATATGAGTAGTAATTGTTGTCTTTTTAGACGGTTTAAAATTTAAGTTAGTAGCAACGGTATAACGTTCTAAGTTTACTCCAGGGATAATAGATTCACTATTTAAATTAGTAAAAGAAAAACGATAGTTTCCTTTTTTAAACCCAGAACCTATAGCAATATTATTAATGGTAGTTACACCAGTTTGATAAAAGTTTTTTAAATTATCTGGATTGGAAACAAAAGGAGTTGGTGTAATTGGTAAGCCATTATATAAAGAAGTATCACCACCTCTTACTATTTGCCCGTTGGCTAAGGTAACAGGACTGTCAAATTGAGGAATTAAATTTCCTTGGTCTAATTTAGGTCCCCAACTATAAGTAATGTTATCATTTGTGCCTGCACCAAGTCCATTAACAAATTCAAAGTTTCCAGAGTTTCCTTGTCCGTATAAATTTTGAAACTGAGGTAAACGAAAAGCTTCTTCAATAAATAAAGAAGAATTAAAACTTACATTAAACTTATCGGTAGCTTTTTTAGTATTGATAAGAATTACTCCGTTGGAGGCTCTTGTACCATACAATGCAGCTGCATTAGCTCCTTTTAAAACAGAAACTGATGCAATATCATCTGGATTTATCTCCATGGCTCCGTTACCAAAATCAACTTCTTGAAATCCTGCAGCGGCCTCAGAGGTAAAGTTGAAAATAGTATTGTTGTTTATTGGGGTTCCATCAATAACAAAAAGAGGATTGTTATTAGTGAAAGATTGTTCACCACGAATAGTAATTTTTGATGAAGAACCAACACCTGTAGCATTTCCACTTGTAATAGTAACACCTGCTAGTTTACCTGTTAAATTATCAAGAAAGTTAACCGATTTAACATCAGAAATGTCTTTTGATTTTATGCTTTGAATTGTGTAACCTAATTCTTTACTAGTTCTTTTCTTGTTTAATGCTGTAATAACCACTTCATTCAATCCTGTAGTTGCTTCGGTTAAAGAAATGTTGATGTTTTTTTGAAGTCCAATTTTAATTTCTTGTGTGTTGTAACCAACAGAAGAGAATACCAAAATGTTGTTTTTATTATTGGTGTTAATTGTGTAAGTACCGTTTTCGTTGGTGGTAGTTCCTATAGTGGTATTTTTAAGAACTACATTAACATAAGGTATAGGGTTTCCGTCTGTTGCTGAGGTTACTTTTCCAGTAATAATATGCTGTGCATTTATTATAGCGCAAAAGCAAATTGCTAATGCAAGTAATAATTGTTTCATGTGACTTTTTTAGATGTTTTCTAAAATTGAATTAATTGCCAAGTCTATTTAGACTGGACTGTTTTTAAATCTTGTAAAAAAAATATGTAAGAAATTATAAAGAAAGATAAGTTGGTGAACCTTTATTAAAGATGTTTTGGAGATAATTTATCTTTTGAATAGGTGAAAAATAATAAAATACTACCTTGAATGAGGAAATGATTTTTCTAATAATATTATGTAATATTTTTTCAGTGTTAAAACGAAAAAGAAAGTATTTTAAATCATCACAAGAATCAATATCTTTTAAGTAAGTAAGGGATGTTACCTGGTTGTGTTGTAGTAGTAGTTTATGTAATGCTGTAAAAAGAAAATTGGTTTGCCAAGGAAGTTGCAAGAATTGTTGTTTGTTAAAATGCTTTTTATGAAAGGCAATTAAGTAAGCACCTCCGTCTAATGATGGTCCAAGTACACTTTGTTGGTTTTCTAATTGTGTAAAAGCTTTTTTTAAATGCTTTGTTTTTAAATCTGGACTATCATTTCCAATAGCAATAACTTTATGGTAGCCTTTAGCGAAAATTGTTTCAATAGCATTGGTAAAACGCTCTCCAAAAGTTTTGCCTTTTTGAAGTGTTTCATCAAATAAAACTATATCAAAACTGGTTTTTTTTGCTACTTGTACTACTCTATGGTTTAAGTAATCAAATAATTCACTTCCCTGTGGTACACTTTTTTGTTTAGTTTCTTGAGAAGAAGAATTAGCAAAAATTAAAACAGCTACATCATTTTGCTTGTGAGGCATTTAAGTGTTTTACTTTAAGTTATGGTTAAAGAAGTCGTGTTATAATTCATATCATTACAAAAAAACCGCTAAGAATTTCTTAACGGTTTAAATATTTTTAAAAAGATGTTATTTCTATTTCTTGTTAACGTCTTTAATATATTTTTCTAAGGCCATTGTCATAGAAGGGGTTTCAGGAGTTGGTGCAGCAATATCTACACGTAAACCTCTATCTTCTACAGCTTTTATTGTTGAATTTCCAAATACAGCGATTCTTGTATTATTTTGTTTAAAATTAGGGAAGTTTTTAAACAAACTATCAATACCAGAAGGACTAAAGAAAACAAGTACGTCGTAAAAAACATTTTCTAAGTCAGATAAATCACTTACTACGGTTCTGTATAAATCAGCACGTTTCCAATCAACACCTAATTTATCTAGCTCTGTAGGAATTAGTGATTTTAATTTATCAGAAGAAGGTAGTAAGAATTTCTCATCTTTATGCTTTTTGATTAACTTAGTTAATTCAGGAAAAGTTCTATTTCCTACATAAATTTTACGTTTTCTATATACTACATATTTCTGTAAGTAGTAAGCAACAGCTTCTGATTGACAAAAGTATTTCATTGAGTCAGGCACGGTAAAGCGCATTTCTTCGGCTATTCTAAAAAAATGATCTACAGCATTTCTACTTGTTAAAATAATAGCTGTATAATTGTTTAAATCTATCTTTTGAGTTCTAACTTCTTTTACAGGAATTCCTTCAACATGTATAAAAGATCGAAAATCAATTTTGATTTTTTGTTTTTCCGCTAAATCAAAATACGGCGAAGTCTCTGTTTTTGGGGCTGGTTGAGACACTAAAATAGTTTTCACTTTCATAAAATTTCTCTTTACGTAGTTGTTGTTTTATAAAGTAATAATAGCGGAGCTATTTCAAGTGTGCAAAAGTACAAAATAAAATAAAATAACTTGCTAATAACAATGTTTTTATTATTAAAGATGATTAAAGTTGCCCTGAAAATGAGTAAGATTACCAGAAATGTAAATAAAAAAAGATTGCTGTTAATAGCGTATTTGTACACTATAAGTACTGGTAAAATTAATAGACATACTGTAAATAAATAACCATATTTAAGGTGCAAGAAGTAATTAACTCGCTCTTTTATAGCTAAAGCATTTACAATAAACATTTCAATAATAAATTTACTTAATAGATAAATAAATACACAAATTAGTAGTACAGAAAATGAAGTAAAGTTGTTGTCCATCAGTCCTTTTTTGCATGTAAATCCAAAGATTGATAAGGCAATAATGATAGAGCTATACAAGAATAACGTAAAGCTAAATGGATTGAAAATAGATATTTCTTCTTCAGCTTTTTTTTGGAAAAAACCAGGAGTAAAGAAAGCAACTGTATGTCCAAATAGATGGCTAGGTTTTATAAGTTTTAAAATAGCAAGTAGAATGATAGTAAAAATTATTACTAATGTAAACCAACTATCATCAATGTTATTAAGTTCTATTGCTTGCAAAACCGACTGCTTTATGCTTTTCCTTAACACAAAATTAGTAATAAATTAGTGTATATTTGTGCTTATTTTAGATGAAATTTATGATGTCAGATACCTTAGTCATTATTCCAACATATAATGAAAAAGAAAATATAGAAGCAATAATTAGAGCTACATTTAATCAAGAAAAGGAATTTGATGTATTGGTAGTAGATGATAATTCACCAGATGGAACAGCTTCCATTGTGGAGAAATTGCAGTTAGAGTTTAATGAACAACTCCATATAGAAAAAAGACAAGGTAAAAATGGATTAGGTACTGCTTATATTCATGGTTTTAAATGGGGATTGGATAAAGGATATGAATATATTATAGAAATGGATGCTGATTTTTCTCATAATCCAAATGATTTGGTTCGGTTATATAAAGCCTGTGCAAATGAAGGAGCTGATGTATCTGTAGGGTCTAGATATTCTGTAGGCGTAAATGTAGTTAATTGGCCAATGAATAGAGTGTTGTTGTCGTATTTTGCTTCTAAATATGTGCGTTTTATAACTGGTATTCCTATTCATGACACTACAGCAGGTTTTGTATGTTGGAAAAGAAAAGTATTAGAAACAATCAAACTTGATAAAGTAAGATTTGTAGGATATGCATTTCAAATTGAAATGAAGTACAAAGCTTGGAAACATAAGTTTAATATAAAAGAAGTATCAGTTATTTTTACTGATAGAACAAAAGGAGAATCTAAAATGAGTGGAGGTATCGTATATGAAGCTCTTTTTGGAGTAATTAAAATGAGATTAAAAGGACTACCCAAATAATATGGCATCATCATACTTAATAAAAAATGCAAAAATCGTTAGTGAAAACAAGGTTTTTAAAGGCGATGTTTTAATTGAAGGATCATACATTCAAAAAATAGCAGAGAATATCAAGGCAGAAAACGTAAATGTTATTAATGCAGAAGGGAAGTATTTAATACCCGGAATGATTGATGATCAGGTGCATTTTAGAGAGCCAGGGTTAACTCATAAGGCTAATATAGAAACGGAAAGTAAAGCGGCGTTAGCTGGAGGTATTACTTCTTTTATAGAAATGCCTAATACAGTGCCACAAGCAACAACTCAAGAACTACTGGAAGAAAAGTTTAGTGTTGCAAGTAAAACTTCATATGTAAATTATTCATTTATGTTTGGGGGAACTAATGATAATTTAGAAGAGTTGCTTAAAACAGACCCTAAGAATGTTGCAGGAATAAAACTTTTCTTAGGTTCTTCAACAGGTAATATGTTGGTTGATAATGAAGAAGTTTTAGAAAGGATTTTTTCATCAACAAAATTACCAATATCTGTTCATTGTGAAGATGAAGGTACAATTCGAAAAAATACACAAGAGTATAAAGAAAAATTTGGAGATGATATTCCAATAAAATACCATCCGATAATTAGAAGTGAAGAGGCTTGTTATTTATCGTCATCTAAAGCTATAGAGCTAGCAAAGAAAACAGGAGCACGTTTACATGTGTTTCATTTATCAACGGCTAAGGAAACTGATTTATTCAGAAATGATATTCCATTGGAAGAAAAACAAATTACAGCTGAAGTTTGTGTACATCATTTATGGTTTACGGATGCAGATTATGAGAAAAAAGGAACACATATTAAATGGAATCCTGCTGTAAAAACTAAAAAAGACAGAGATGGACTTTGGAAGGCGTTATTAGATGATAGGATAGATATTATTGCCACAGATCATGCACCTCATACATTGGAAGAAAAAGATAATGTATATACAAAAGCACCTAGCGGTGGACCATTGGTACAACACGCTGTAGTAGCCATTTTAGAAAAGGTAAAAGAAGGTGTTATTTCTATTGAAAAAGCAGTTGAAAAAATGTGTCATAATCCTGCTAAAATATTTAAAGTAGCTAAAAGAGGTTATATTAAAGAAGGTTTTTATGCTGATATGGTTTTAGTAGATTCCAATAAACCTTGGACCGTTGAAAAAGAAAATATATTATACAAATGTGGATGGTCTCCTTTTGAAGGACAAGAGTTTTCAAGTACAATTACACATACATTTGTTAATGGATGTTTAATGTATAATGAAGGAGTATTTAATGAAGAAACTAAAGGAGAGCGATTAACGTTTGATAGGTAATGAATAAATTAACATTCCTTTTTATTACAATACTATTTTTGGTTTCTTGTACAAGTAATACAATTTACAAGAAACCAAAAGATTTAATTCCTAAAGATACTATGGTTAGTTTGTTGACAGATATGTATATAGCGTCATCAGCAAAAAACATTAAGAATAAGTACTTAAAAATGGAGTCAAATTATATGGTATTGGTTTATAAAAAATATCAAATTGATACGGTAAGGTTTGATGCTAGTAATAAATATTACACTTCTAGAATTGATGAGTATTCAGCTATGTTAAACAAGGTGAAATATAATATTGATAGTTTGTTTAAGCTTTATGATGAAAAACAACGTGTTAAAGATTCTTTAGATAGGCCAAACACTAGGTATGAACCAGATGAAAAAACAATGAAAGAAGTCTACGAAGGAAAAAGCGAAAAACAAGTACTTAGTGAGGAAGTGTTAAAGGTGCCAGTTAAAAAAAACAAAAAAACTAATTAGTTCCGAGTGTAATCTGCACAAATAGAATGTATACTTTCTTCAATTGGAGTAAATTCAAATGAAATATTGCTTTTTTTGATTTTATTAGAAGAATAGTAAGTTTTATTATGAGCAGATTTAGCGGAATTTTTAGTTAATAATGGTGATTTTCTTATCACTTTACTTAATACCCAATCTATTCGCCAAGCTATATTGCTAGTAAATTTACCAATTTTTATTGAAGGTCTTTTTTTCTTAAACCCATCAGCAATAGAAAATAAAATTTCTTTAAATGATTTATTTTCAGAAACTAAAATGAATCTTTCGTTTGTGATAGTTGAGTTTGTAAGTGTAATCATAGCCTTTACAACATCTTGTATAGCTACAAACCCCGTTACTCCTTCGGTATAAAATTTAAACCCATTATAAATTTGTTTAAATAGTTTTCCAGAGCCTTCTTCCCAAAAACCACTTCCTAAAATAACACCAGGGTTTACAATAACAATATTAATTCCTTCCTGGCTACCACGCCAAACCTCTATTTCAGCACCGTATTTAGTAATAGCGTAACCATGGTTTTCTTCATGGTCAATCCATTCGTTACTTTCTGTAATTGGCTTACCATTAATAGAGTCGCCGATAGCAGCTATAGAGCTAACAAAACATAGTTTTTCAATATTAGAGTCAATACAAAAGTTAACAATGTTAGCAGTGCCATCAATATTAACTCTACGCATTTTTTTATAATCTTTAGGATTAAAGGATACCAAGGCTGCACAATGATAAACTTTGGTGATAGCATGTGAAAAAACTGTTTTTAAGGAAGGAATGTCTGTAATGTCTGCTTTAATCCATTTAATTTTAGTTAACAAACTAGAGGTGTTTTTAGTATAATAAGAGAAGATTTTTTTGACATTATTAATTCTGTCTTCAGTTCTATAAATAGCAATTATTTCTTCATTAGCAACAGCTAAATGATATAATAAATGCGAACCAACTAAACCTGTTCCTCCTGTAACTAAAATCATAATTAATATAAATAACAATCAAATATAAAAAAAGGAGTCCTTTAAAAGGACTCCTTCTTGGATTTTATATAAAATTTGTTTCTGGGTTTATGCTTTGATTGGTTCGGCATTAATTTGAACTTTTACATCAAATTTAATAGAACCAGAAGTTCCATTTGTTCCAGTAATTTTAACGACTTTAATTAGACCCTTATTGCCATATGCATCAACAAACTCAATAATATCATTTTCTGAAAGATTGTTTACACGTTCAGTAGTCGGTTTAGTAATAAAATCTAAATCAATTTTTTTAGTGATAGCATCAAAATCAGCAATGGTTTTGTCAGATTTTTTGAAATAAAAGTTGTTTAATTCTGTAGTGCCACCAATGCTTGGAACATTAACAATATCTGTAGGGTAATTAGAAGCCGAAGCAAAAGAAGCTTTTCCAGTATTTCCATAATAGTATCCAAAATCCCATAAAGCAGCAACTTCTACGCCTTGATTTATAGCATAAGTTTTATTGTCAAATAAAGAAAGGAATGTTTTAGAAGAACCGTCAGCTAAAGGAGCGGCTAATAAAACTTGCGAAAAAGATTTTACACCATTAACGCTAGTATCAGCGTTAGCACTTGCTTTAATGGTAACTGTTCCAAAAGCATCATCAGCTATAGAATTCCTTTTAGAAACATCTCTAAAGTCACCTCTATCATTTGTAGTCCAAATAATATACTGAACTACATCGTTAGCGCTTGTAGGAGCATCAAAATTAAACGTGTAGTTAAATGTATCTTTATCATCACCATCTAAATCAATAGAGCCATCACTTTTCTTGCTACCTAAAGGATATTCATAAGGTTGAGGGCCTTGATTACTACTGTACACATTTTTAGTCATATAAATTCTACGCATTTTTTTATCACCTGTAAAGTTAACTTTAACTTTAACAAGACTAGATGGAGTGGCTACTATTTCTATAGATCTCTCATTTGTAGATGCGTTATTAGGATTTACAATAATATTATATTCTAATTCTTCATTATCTCTAAAAATTTCATTTCCATCTCCACTACTACAACTAGTTAAAAAAGATGAAACTGCTACAAAAGCAAGTAAAAACGAGTTTTTAAAAATTTTTCTCATTACGTTTAATTTTAATTATTTTAATTTTTGACACAAAGTATGTAGTGAGGTCACACTAAGTTAGTCAAAAAAGAATAAAAACGATTAAGAAGCTATTAAATTGTAATAACTTTTGAGGTTTATTTTTAAATAAAAGTTAATAAGGTATAAAGTTTTGTAAATGCTATATTTGTAATCCAAAAAGATTACAAAAATGACCAAAAATCTAGTAGAAGAATTACGTTGGCGCGGAATGATTCACGATATAATGCCAGGAACAGAAGAGCAATTACAAAAAGAAATGACAACTGCTTATATTGGTTTTGATCCAACCTCTGATTCATTGCATATCGGTAGTTTAGTGCCAATTATTTTATTAGTACATATAGAAAAAGCAGGGCATAAGCCAGTAGCTTTAGTTGGGGGTGCAACAGGAATGATAGGTGACCCTTCTGGAAAATCTGACGAAAGAAATTTATTAAATGAAGAAACATTAGCAAAGAACGTTAATGGAATAAAAAATACGTTAGCTCGTTTTTTAAATTTTGATAATGGGAATGAGAACTCTCCAATATTGGTGAATAACTATGATTGGATGAAAGACTTCTCTTTTATAGAATTTGCTAGAGATGTAGGAAAAAGGATAACGGTAAATTATATGATGGCTAAAGATTCTGTTAAGAAGAGAATCTCAGGTGAATCAGGAGGAGGAATGAGTTTTACTGAGTTTACCTACCAATTAATTCAAGGATACGATTTTTATCATTTGCATAAAACCTATGGTTGTAAACTTCAAATGGGAGGTTCCGATCAATGGGGGAATATTACCACTGGAACTGAATTAGTAAGAAGGATGAATGTAGGTGAAGAAGCCAAAGCTTTTGCCGCTACTTGTCCTTTAATTACTAAAGCAGATGGTTCTAAGTTTGGGAAATCTGAAGGAGGGAATGTTTGGTTAGATGCAGATAAAACATCCGTGTATAAATTTTATCAGTTTTGGTTAAATACTTCTGATGAGGATGCTGAAAAATATATAAAAATATTTACCTTTTTAGATAAAGAAACTATTGAAGCATTAATAGAAGAGCATAAAGAAGCACCGCACCAAAGAGTTTTACAAAAGAGATTAGCGGAAGAGGTAACTATTTTTGTGCATTCAAAACAAGAGTTAGACAAAGCAATCGCTGCATCAAATATTTTATTTGGAAAGTCTACAGCTGATGATTTAAAGAGTTTAGATGAGCAAACGTTTTTAGATGTTTTTGATGGAGTTCCACAAGCTACTGTTCCTGTGTCGGATATTAATGATGGATTGGATATGATTGGTGCTTTAGCGGCAAAAACAGGTTTTTTAAAGTCAAATGGAGATGCAAGAAGAGCTTTAAAGGAAAATTCAATATCTGTTAATAAGGAAAAGGTAAAAGAAGATTTTACAATAACAGAAGCTAATTTAATAGCAGATAAATATGTTTTATTACAAAGAGGAAAGAAAAACTATTTCTTATTAAAAACAGAATAGTTAAGAAACCGCTTTTAAATTAAAAGTTAAAGGGCATCGCTTACAGTTGATGCCTTTTTTTTGGTATTTATTGCAACACTTACTTTTAGGTTTGATACAATTTGCAGTACAAGAACTCTCACAAGCCGTAATAGCTGGAGGGGTTTTTATACTTACTATTGGTGTAACTTTTTTGTTTTCAGTGTAAAATACAATCATAATCCTTTCTAAAATTCCGATGCAAATATAAGTTTTTTATTTAGAATAAATTAAAATTAAAAAACAAAAGGTTTCTTTTGTAGAAAAAAGAATAGAAAAGTACCTTTGCAACCTTATAAAATTAGTTTAATTTGTTTAAGACAATAACAGTTTATTTGTTTGTATTTCTCTACCTAATGGCAATGCTTAGACCTATAGCACCATTTGTTGAGTATGCAATTAATTACGATTATATTGCTAAAGTGTTATGTATAAACAAAGATAAACCTGAAATGAGCTGTAAGGGAACGTGTCAGTTAATGAAGAAACTTGAACAGCAGCAAGAAGAAGACTTCAACTCGCTTCGAATTTCTATGGAAGAATACCCTGTAGGTTTTGTAAGTGTTTTAACAATTGATAAAGAAAAGCTAATTCCTTTTAAAAGAAAACAAAACTTCCAATATAAAAAAGACTATTCTTACCTATTTAATCAGGAAGTATTCCACCCACCTGCTATTTAATTTTAATATAGAATTTTTATTAAGCTATTTCTAATAGCTTAAAATACCTTATTGAAAAAATAAAAACATTTAGAGAGGTTTAATCACTAGTTAAAGCTAAGTGATAGCTTGTTCTACATTAAAATTAATATAACAAATGAAAAAAATAGTTGCAATCATAGCAATAGCTATGACATTTATAGCATGTAATGATAATGAACAGTTACAAGAAAAGTTAGAAGGAAAAAACAAAGTAGTAATTGAATTTGATAACGGATTTAATAATGATAAAATATTATTAGGAAGCTCATCACATGCTACCAGTAATGATGAAGTTTTAGCTATAAGCTCGCTAGATTATATTGTGAGTAATTTTGTGTTGGTAGCTGAAGATGGTACAGAACATGTGTATCCAAAAAATAAAAGCTACTTCATAATTAGCGAAGGAGGAAATGGTAAAGCTAAAAATGTTCAAATTTCTCTTGAAGATATTCCTGCTGGGAAATACAATAAAATTAAATTTGGAATTGGAGTAGACCAAGAAAGATTTAAGCAAGGGCAAGCAGCTCAAGAAGGTTTTTGGACTTTGGCTGAAAGCTATAACTTAACTTGGAGTTGGCAAGCTGGTTATAAGTTTGTTGTTTTAGAAGGTAATTTTAAAGAAAAAGCTTCTGGAGCTGATTCACCATATATGTTACACATTGCAAGTAGAGGTACTTCTGTAGATTTGTATAAAGAAGTAGAATTATCAATGGATGTGGCAATTGTAGGTAAAGGTCAGTCTCCTCAACTACATGTAAAGGTTGATGCAGGAAAAATACTAGATGGAACTACCAAGATTAAATTATCTGAAGGAGCTACTATTATGGGAGGTGATAAGGCTAAAAATATAGCAGATAACTATACGGCTATGTTTATGGTACATCACGTTCATAACGCTAATCATCATTAAATAAATAAAAGAGTAGTAGTAGATAACTACTGCTCTTTTGTTTGTTTTATAGATTAAAATAGTAGTGTAATGAAAAAAATAATACTACTACTCAGTGTTTGTTTTTTGTTTAGTTGTAAGAAAGAAGAAATATACACTGAAGTAAAATTAGTGTTTGAGAAGCCAAGTAATTTTCCAGAACCATATTATGATTTGAATTCAAATCCAATTACAGAAAAAGGATTTGAATTAGGAAAAAAGCTTTTTTATGAAGGTAAGTTATCTTCCGATGGCGTAGTGTCTTGTGGTTTTTGCCACCAGCAAAAGTTTGCTTTTACACATCACGGACATCAATTTAGTCATGGTGTTGAAGATAGAAAAGGAAAAAGAAATGCACAGCCAATTCAAAATATGGCATTTCAAAAACAATTTTCTTGGGATGGAGCAGCTTTTCATTTAGATCTTTTTCCAATAATTCCTATTACAAACCCTGATGAAATGGATGAATCTGTAACGAATGTTCTTAATAAATTGAGAGAAGATGCTAGTTACAGAGAATTATTTACTCAAGCATTTGACGATGGACAGATAACTGCTGATAATACTTTTAAAGCAATGTCTCAATTTATGATCATGATGGTTTCAGCTGATAGTAAGTACGACAAGTATGTTCGAGGAGAAAAGGGAGGTGTCTTTTCTGACAAAGAAAAAAAAGGGTTAAAATTATTTAAAGATAAATGTGCTTCCTGTCATTCTTCAGATTTGTTTACAGATGACTCTTTTAGAAATAATGGTTTACCAATTAACTCAAGTATCAATGATTTGGGAAGGATGACCGTAACTTTATTAGAAGAGGATAAATTTAAGTTTAAAGTGCCAAGTTTAAGAAATGTTGAGTTAACGGCACCCTATATGCATGATGGAAGATTTGGCTCTTTAGAATCTGTATTGAATTTTTATGAAAATGGAGTTCGAGAAACGGAAAATTTAGACCCGATACTTAAAAAGAAGGATGGAACACTGGGGGTAGCATTAAATAAACAAGAAAAAGAGGATATAATTTCTTTTTTAAAAACATTAACAGATGAAAAGTTTATTACAGATAAAAGATTTGCTGAATAAAGAGAATTTAATAGTAGTTGTTATGCTTTTTTACGTTACTGTTTCCTTTGCTAACGACCCTTTTCCAAAGTACTATAAATGGTTTTTGGAAGATTGTGATGCCTGTGGCTGTAGTAATAACGGAGGAAGTTTAGGTTTAGGCGGAGTTGTAGATAATAATTTTATAGGAGTTAGGTATTTACATCAAAAGTATCAATCAAAAGATGGAATATTTGATAATTCACCATTAATTAACGAGTATTTTAATACCATTCAAGTATGGTCTAGAATACCTGTATTAAAAGAGAAATTGGAACTGCAAGTTTTTGTTCCTTATCATTTTCATTCGAGAGATTATATTGATAAAACTACAGCTATTAATGGATTAGGAGACTTGTCTTTTTTAGTTAATTATACAGTTTTAAATGCTAAAAACGGAAACTATAACGAGCTAAAAGATAAAGTAAGTTCATCAAATCACTTACTAAAAATAGGAGCAGGATTAAAATTGCCTACAGGGAATTATAATGAAGCGATAAATAATTCTATAAATCCAAGTTTTCAATTAGGTACAGGGAGTTTTGATGTGGTAACTAATCTTCAATATGTGTATAAATACAATGACTTAGGAGTTACTAATTACCTTAATTATTACCTAAAAACAACTAATAACAAATCATACAAGTTTGGAAACCAATTTAACTTTAATAGCACATTTTTTTATGTTTTAAAAGATGATAAGAATCATAATTTTGTGCCTTCTTTTGGGGTTTCTGGAGAGTTTTATGAGGAGAATAAAGTGTTTAATCTACCTGTGAAAAACACAAATGGATACGTATTATTTTCAAGTATTGGAGCTGAATATAATACGGAAAGTTTAACGTTCGGGGTATTAGCAATGTATCCTATTCAACAAAAACTAGCACAAGGTGCTATTAATGTGGAATATAGATCGAGTGTCTATTTAAATTATAATTTTTAAGGAATCTTAATTGATTTCTTTACCTACTAAAGTAT
This sequence comes from Tenacibaculum sp. 190524A02b, assembly GCF_964036645.1. Lineage (NCBI taxonomy): Bacteria > Pseudomonadati > Bacteroidota > Flavobacteriia > Flavobacteriales > Flavobacteriaceae > Tenacibaculum > Tenacibaculum vairaonense. Next base: position 4,008,245 of record NZ_OZ038525.1, read on the forward strand.
TTAACAGATTAAAAAACAACAATGAAAAATAACTATATACTAATTATAGCAATTTTTATAATTACAATAACATCCAATGCACAATCCATTTTTAAAGGGAAGGTAGTAGATTCGAAAAATAAACCATTAATTGGAGCAACAATAATATCTAATAAAGAAAAAAAGAAAGGAACCATAACAGATAATGAAGGGAGTTTTTCTTTATGGTTAA